>JBEKCO010000092.1:0-3484 GCA_050014835.1 Acidimicrobiales bacterium | reverse complement strand
GAGATGAAGGGTGCCAGAACCTCGATCAGGTTGCTGAGCTGGTTCTCCTCAACGCGGTGGGAGATCATCTCCCATGGCCCTCTCGCTCTGCTGCCTCGCCCTCTGCCGGCTCCCCGTCCCGGTGCGCTCCTCCTGCCGAGCTGGGTTCGACAAGGACATCGAGCTGATGGTGGCTCCATGGCCGCGTGCGCTAGCGCCAGGTCGGTGCGGGTTGCTCAAGGCGAGTCGGTTGAGTTCCTTACTGGGGGCAAATGCCGAATTCGATCGCTTCGCCTCGGGCGCGTCACGGGCGCGAACCGGTTGTGACTGATCATGCTGCCTCGGCGGGCTGACGGGCGAAGGCGAGCCACGGAGCGCCGACCGGCGACCGGCGGGAACGGGAGAACGGAAAGAATGGGCTGGATGGGGAAGCAGCTAAATCGCAGGAAACGACGGAGGTACACGAACTCTTTCGCCGTACAGCCTCAAGCCTTCTGGATCGGAAAAAAGACTCGGCCACGTCACGTCCGTCGCCCTGAGGCTTCTCTGCAGCTGTTTCTTTTTGCCTGAAGGAACTCTCAGTGTTGGAGCGGATGCGACGGTCGGCGGTCGGCCTCGTACAGGTAAGCCAGTCTGTGCGGATTCTGCTTGTGACCACGAAGGCAACGCAAGGGGGATCGACATACTCCGCCGCACGTCCGCCGCCCGCATACTTTCATAGCCGAGCCGCCGCTGTGGCCTCGTCGACGGCGTACCGCCGGTTAGGAACGCGCCGAACTTCTCTGAGCTGCGGGAACGGTTGGCCAGGCTCGCGACAGCAAACTGATCTGCCGGTCCGCGGCCTTCGCCATGAATGTCGTTGGTCGTTGATCCAGTGTGTCTGTGCGCCGGGTCAGTCGCCCGGCGTATCCCGTCGAGCGTCATCGCGGACGAAGGGCGGACACGAGCGATCTCTGACGAGGGGTCTGTAGGCATACGGCTTGCGGTAGACGTCGCCCCAGCTCTCTTTGGCTCGGTAGTCACGGAGCAAGTCGAGGTCGATCTCTGCGAGCACAACCCCGTGGTCTCGGGCTTTCGCGTCGGCTGTGAAGGCGACGCCGTCGAAGGCGCAGGAGTGTCCGTTGCATTGGGGCGAGGGGTAGTTGGCCATCGCGACCGCCACCATGTTCTCGAAAGCCCGGGTCCGGAACTGGCCGATCCGGTCCTCGGTGAGGTCGCAAGCGTTCGGAACGAGGATGATCTCGGCGCCCTCAAGCATGAGCACCCTGGCAGACTCGGGGAATTCCCGGTCGTAGCAGATCATCATGCCGACGCGGACCGGGCCGTGGCGGGTGTCGAGTACCGCCACGCTGAAGGCGTCGCCGGGGGTGAGGGCCGCCTCCATCGAGAAGTCGCACGTGTGCACCTTGGCGTAGGTGGCGATCTGGCGGCCGGTGCGGTCGATGAGCGCTGCGGCGTTACGGGGCGCGCTGGTCCAGCGTTCCAGGTAGGTGACGACGATGGCCATGTCCAACTGGCGTGCTTGGTCCCGGAAGGCTGCCAGCCACGGGTCGGCCGGCTCAATGGCCCTTCTCTGCCAGGCCTGTCGCTCCTCGGGGTCGTCGGGGCAGGGCTGGTAGCCGATCTGCCACAGCTCGGGGAACACCGCGATATCCGCCCCGCTGGAGGCGGCCTCCCGGCAGGCGTTGAGGCCACGGCCGAGGTTCTCGGCTGGGTCCGTGCCGACGGACGCGACCTGGAGCAGGACGACACGCAGCATGGCCACCGTCTCAGTATCGATCGTCGGGCTCCGAGCCGCGCCGGGCTTAGGCGGTCAGCGCCACCGCGGCTTCGGGCGTCGCGACCCGGAAGCTAAAGCTCTCCTCGAGGTATAGGTATGCGTTGTCGGCGTCGTGGTGGCTGTAGCCGAGGGACAGGTCTTCCCCCGACTCGAAGAGGAAGTCTCCACCCCGCAGACTGACGACAACGGCACCGTCGACTCCCGGGGCCCATACGATCGGACCACCGAGGATCTGGCGCAGGTGGTCGAGCACGACCAGTCCGCCGTGCTCGGTCGTCTCCACGACACCGGTGTACTCCTGCGGGCCGAGGGCCAGGCCGTAGGGGCCGCTCACACCGGCCTCGAGCAGCGTTTCGACCGCCTTGGCCACGTGTTCCGGGTAGCCGGCGTAGGCAGTCCCCAGTGTGATCGGTTCGTGAGCCGTCGCTCCAGCTATTCCGACGATGCCGGCCTCGGGCCACCCATGGAAGACCGCGATGTTCTCGGCCACGGCGATCCGCCGCGCCGCCGCGTCAAGTTCGGCCAGGTCGAGATCGGTGGCTCCGCGGTCGGCATCCATCAGTTCATGACGCGAGATCACGAAAGGGGCCCGAAGCTCGACAAGCGGCAGCACTCGTCGTTGGCGTGCCTGCAAGTCTTCGCCAGGAGCCTTGACGGCGGACACCCGCCCCAGGTTCGTGGCCGAATGCCCCCAGCCCAGTGGGCCGGAGAAGTCCACCAACTTGCGGGCGCCGAGCGCAGGCACGAGCCGCTCGCGGCCTTCGGCATCAAGACGGTTCCAGGCGATGTCGGTGATCGGGGCATGGGAGCGAAGAAGGTGGTTCACAACGACTCTCCTTTGAGGCTGCCGACGCCGAACGTGCCGGACGCGCCGGTAGGACTGGCTCCGGCGCCGCCATTCGCCTCGGCTCCGGCTTCGATCTCGGTCAAAGGAGCGCTCGTGAACAGGTACGTGCGCAGTTTGCCTTCCAATACCGCGTCGTGGCGGCGCAGCCACTCGAGGAGCATCGCAGCGTGCTCCTTCTCCTCGTCACGGTTGTTTGCCAACACTGAGGCCAGTCCGGAGTCGTTCGTGGCGTCGATCCTCTGGTCGTACCGGTCGATCGCCTCGAGCTCCTCCTGGAGGGACGCGATCGCACGGTGCCTGTCAGCTGTCTCGGGCGAGAGCCGTGATTCCGACTCTTGCAGGGCGGTATCGGTCATGGTGGGCCTCCTCAAAGGCAACACGGGTTGGTAAGCGAAGCGACGAAGGACTGCAGCGCGCTGCTCCACGTACTTCGGATCCCACTGCTTTTGACCTTAGTCTCCGGCGTTCAATCGGTGGCCAGCCGAGCGGGTCGCCCACGATCCAAGAGCTGGCCGCGAAAGCCACTGCTCTCGGGCGGTAAGCCGCGTTTCAGATGACGACGATGTGCAGAACGGTGACGAGGACGACGGGGCCAAAGAAGGCCACGACGGCGGCCCAGAACCGCCAAAACGCGCGCTCGTCCGCGCGTCGTTCCACCTCGTACGGGTCCGGCGGCTCTGGGGCGTCGGCCCACACCCTCGCCCAGTGACGCAGTTGGCCTTCGGCCTCGTAAAGGGTTTGATCCATCGCAGGGGACTAAGCCTCGATCCACCGTCCGACCCCGGTGAGGTGACTGCAGCAGGCTGATCTACAGAGTTCTGGCGGCGCCACGACTGCATGAAGGCCCGTGTCCGTGGCACGGACGTGTTCGTCTCGCC
>JBEKCO010000091.1:0-2835 GCA_050014835.1 Acidimicrobiales bacterium | reverse complement strand
GGCCGGACTTCCGGAGCTGGTAGGCATTTTCTGCGACCCGCGCAGCCATCAGGGCAGGTCAGCGCGCGACGTGAGGTTCCAAGAGCTGGAATGTTGTAGGCACACGAGTACATGACTTGAGCTGGCTGATGCTCTAATGTTGTAGGCGTGTACTTGCGGGAGACGAAGCGCCGCAACAAAGACGGTTCGACGGTCAGCTACCTGCAGCTCGCGCACAACGAACGCCACCCGCTGACCGGCTCGCCGGTCGCCAAGGTGATCCACAACTTCGGCCGCGCCGACCAGGTCGACCGGGACGCGCTCTCGCGTCTCGTCTCTTCGATCTCGAGGTTCTTGGAGCCGGCAGAGGCGGTTCGGGCGACGGCCGGCAGCGAGGTCGCGGTGGTGGACTCGCGTCGCTTCGGCGGCGCCTACGTGCTGCGACAGCTGTGGGAGCGTCTCGGGATCGCCGACGCGTTGACGCGAATCGGGAACGGCCGTCGTCTCAGCCCCGATGTCGTCGAGCAGGTGCTGTTCGCGCTCGTCGCCAACCGCTGTCTCGAGCCGGGCTCGAAGCTGGCCGCGACGCACTGGGCGAAAGAGCGCGTCGCGCTTGTGGGCTGTCCGTCCTTCGACGACGACGCGGCCTACGCGGCAATGGACTTCCTTCTGGACGCACTTGCCGAGATCGCCGAAGGCATCTTCTCGACCACGGCGAACCTGTTGAACCTGTCCTGCGACGTGATCTTCGTCGACACCTCGTCCACCTACTTCGAGCTCGACGTCCCCGACCCCTTGGTCGAGCTCGACGTCGTCGAGGGCGAGAAGCAAGCCAGGAAGGAGGCGGCCGAAGCGCACGGCCCCGAAGAGGCCGCCGTGCGCCGGTTCAACAAGCACTCAAAGGACCACCGACCCGACCTCCCTCAGGTCGTGCTCGGCATGGCCGTCACCGCAGAAGGCATCCCGATCCGCTGCTGGACCTTCCCCGGCACGACATCGGACCAGGCGATCATCAAGACGATCAAGGACGACCTCGCCGGCTGGATGCTGAACCGCGTGGTCTTCGTAGCCGACTCCGGCTTCAACTCCACGCACAACCGCGCCTATCTGCAGCACGGCGGCGGTCACTACATCGTCGCCGAGCGCGTCCGCGGCGGCTCGCGTGAGGCGAAGGCCGCGCTCAGCCGCGCCGGGCGCTATCACGCCGTCGCCGGCAACTTGGAAGTGAAGGACGTCACCCTCGGCGACGGCGCGCGGTCCCAGCGCTTTTGTGTGTGCCACAACCCCGAGGTCGCAGCGCGTGACCGCCGGGTACGCGAGAACCTCGTTCGCTACCTCGAACAGAAGATCGAGGGTTCGGACAGCTGGTCGAAGCAGCGCCGCGACGAGCTCGTCGGCGAGCTGCGGACGACGCCCGCGCTCTACCGGCTGGTCCGCCGGACCAAGGAGGGCAAGCTCCGACTCGACAAGGGCGCGATCGCCAACGAGGAACGCTTCGACGGCAAGTTCCTGCTCCGCACCTCCGACGACACGCTGACGACGACCGACCTCGCGCTCGCCTACAAGCAGCTCTCCGAAGTCGAGCGGGGATGGCGCGACTTGAAGGGCGCGCTCAAGCTGCGGCCGGTCTTCCACTACCGCGAGGACCGCATCCGCGCGCACGTTCAGCTGTGCTGGCTGGCGCTGCTGCTCATCCGCACCATCGAGCACACGACCGGCGACACCTGGCGCAACGTTCGCAACGAGCTCGACCGGATGCACCTCGTCACGCTCGAGACCGCCGAGGGTCGCGTCGCCCAACGCTCGATGACGACGCCTCGTCAGCGGGAGATCTTCACGGCACTCGAGATCGCCGAGCCGGCCCGCTTCTGCGACTTCGAGATTCCCGAGCCCGCCGCGTAGTCCCAGCTCACAGCGCCGCGTAGTAACACGACTGCTTCGGGCCGCGTAGTCCCAGCTCACAGCGCCGCGTAGTAACACGACTGCTTCGGGCGATCGCGCCCGTTCTCCCTGTTGAGGGTAACTTTCTGCCCCTCATGGCTGCCTACCATCTCCGGAAGTCCGGTCTGGCGAGAATGTAGGGGCAAGGCGATGCTTGTCGTGGGAGGAGGGATCTCCGAGACTGCGTGCTGGGGCACGTGAAGACAACGAACCTTCGTCAGGCCCATCTTCGGCGGCCTTCTCGCGAAAGCGCAGGTAGAGCAGGGCCGACGAGAAGGTGTTTCCACCACATCGCCCCGAAGATCGATTCAGGCGAGCTGTGGGCGCCAGGTCGAGGTGTCCACGCCGAAGGCGGCGAGGATCTTCGCCTGCAGGGGACTCGGCCGGGTGATCACCTGGCGTGGAATCCCGTCCGCGCCGACGAGCCGCACGGCGCGGATCCGCTCGAGCTCACGAAGGGCGCGGCGGGGTGAGAGGACCTGATCTTTCAGATCGGGATCCCTGACCAGGTGGGTCTCGAGGTCACGAGTCATGACCGCCTCGATCACCGTGGCGAGGACGCAGAGCGCGATGTGCCCGCGGACGCGCTTCTCGGTGAAGTGGTGGATTGGACGGAAGCCAGAAGTCGCCAAACTCGGGACCGACTTTGCCACCCGCGCGACGGGCCTCGACGAGCGAGAGGTAGCGATACGCTTTGTCGCCCCGACCAACCGCGGTGGTCTTCACGTACATCAACAGCAATTCTATTGCGAGAGAGCGATCAATCTAACCATTGTGTTGTCCCTACATATTCGGCTCTTCTCAATGAACCGGGGTGCGTGATCACCTGACCGCGCTCCGATAGGTATCCACCAACGCGGCAGAAGGCCTCGCCATTCTCGTGGTTGCTCGACAACTCCGAGAAAGGGAGACCCC
>JBEKCO010000090.1:0-3455 GCA_050014835.1 Acidimicrobiales bacterium | reverse complement strand
CGGTCACATCAAGAGCAGGCCTCGATGATCCGCCGCTACATCACCTGGCGGAACCGCAACGCTCACGACAAAGCACTACGTGAGCTGGTAAAACGCGCAAACGTTGCCTGACGCGGCACTAGTTCGTCGCCGGTCGAGCGAAGCTTTCAGGCTTCTCGGCAGGTCGTTTGGCCGAGCGTGCGCTCCGGGCTCGGATTCAGGTTCTCAGGTCGCCCGCCGGTAGCGGTGGACCGCGAGCGGCCCGAAGACCGCGAGGATGCCGACGCACCAGGCGAGCGCCTCGAGCACGTTCGTCGCCGTCGGCCCGCCGTCGACGAGAGCCCGGACCGCGGTCACGGTGACCGAGACCGGCTGGTGGGCGGCGAACGCCTGGAGCCACCCCGGCATCGTGGACACGGGAACGAAGGCCGAGGACGCGAACACGAGCGGGGCGAGGACCGGGAAGGCGGCGGCCTGGGCCGTCTCGGGGTCACCGGTCATGAGCCCGACGAACGCGAAGACCCACGACAGCGCGTAGCCGAACGCCAGCACGATGAGCATCGCCGCCAGCAGCGCGAGCACGCCGACGTGGATCCGGAAGCCGACGGCGTAGCCGATCCCCACCATGAGGGCGGCGACGAACACGTTGCGCACGAGATCGGCGAGGGTCCGTCCGCCGAGGACCGCGATGCGCGACATCGGCAACGACCGGAACCGCTCGAGCAGCCCGCTCTGCAGGTCCGTGGCGAGGCCGACCGCCGCGCCGATCGCGCCGAAAACCGTCGTCTGGACGAAGATGCCCGGCATCAGGAAGTCCACGTAGGGATAGGGAAGGAGTTTGACCGACACGACGCCGCCGAACACGTAGCGGAACATGAGCACGAAGATGATCGGCTGGATCGTCGAGAAGACGAGCAGGGAGGGAACCCGCCAGTAGGCGATCAGGTTACGGCTTCCCGCCGAGATCGAGTCCCGGATGGGTCGGACCAGCCGGTAAGGGTGCCGGAAAGCGGGCGGCGTGATGGATGCGGTGTCGAGGCTCATCGCCGGCCTCCGGAGGTCTTCACGGCCGCGTCCGTCTCGTCCGTCGCCGTGTGCTTGCCCGTGAGGGAGAGGAACACGTCGTCGAGGCTCGGTTCCCGGACCGCCAGCGTCTCGGGCTTGAGATCGTTGTCGTTGAGCGCGCGTACCGTCTCGAGAAGGACGCGTGTGCCGTCGGCGGAGCTGACACGCAACACGGTCCCTTCCCGGTCCGCCTTGAGGCCGGTCGCCTGCGTGATGAGGCGCTCCGCCCGGAGCGCTTCGTCGTCGCTCGCAAGGCCGATCTCGATGACCGTGTTCCCGAGCTGGGCCTTCAGGGCCGCCGGGGTGTCCGAAGCGATGATGTGGCCCTCGCTCATCACGGCGACCCGGTCGGCGAGGCGGTCTGCTTCTTCGAGGTACTGGGTGGTGAGCAGGACGGTCGCCCCGTCGGCCACGAGCTCGCGGATCATCTCCCACAGCTCGTTGCGGCTTTGGAGGTCGAGTCCGGTCGTCGGCTCGTCGAGGAACACGACGGAGGGACGCTGCACGAGCGCCGCGGCCACGTCGAGGCGGCGCCGCATGCCCCCCGAGTACGTCCGGGCCGGGCGGTCAGCGGCGTCCGACAACTGGAAGCGGTCGAGCAGGGCGTAGGCGCGCTCGCGGGCGACCCGTCCGGGGAGCTGGGCGAGCCGGCCCGCGAGACGCAGGTTCTCCGCCCCGGTGAGGTTGGGGTCGATAGCGGCGAACTGACCCGCCAGGCCGATCAGGTAGCGGACCTCGTCGGCCTGGTGGACCACGTCGTGTCCGAGCACCTGCGCGACTCCGGCGTCGGGATGCAGGATCGTGGAGAGCATCCGGACGATCGTCGTCTTGCCCGAGCCGTTCGGACCGAGAAGACCGAACACTGTGCCCGGAGCGACGTCGAAGTCGGTCGACACCGTCGACCGCCCGGATCTCCCCGAAGTGTTTGACGAGTCCTTGGACCCGGATTGCAGATTCCACGCCGTCATCCTCCCAATGTCCGACCGGCCGACGAAGCGTCATTCGCCCCCAAGGGGCACAATTCGGCCACGCGGAGACAATTCGCGTAGGGCATGCCACCGTGATCCGGCCCAGGGCGGTATTGCCGGTGACTCGTCCTGTGGTCAGGTTAGAGGATTCCCGACACCTCCTACGCCGCCATGGAGCACCTATTCGAGTGGTGGCGCCCTCCGATGGCGTCCGCTGGCTCCCGGTCCCGCGCCGAGGCCGGCGGCCGGGCGGAGCCACCACGTCGTCCGCCGGGTCGCCCCGGACGGCACGCGAGATCAGCGGACGTGGAAGCCGGTCTCGCCGACTGGCTCCTCGTAGGTCACCTCGACCGATTCCACGGCCGCGCCAGGTGGGCCGTGTCGGCACCACTCGACGATGGCGTGCACAGCCGCTGGCGTACCCTCGAACACGCCCTCGACCCGTCCGTCGCGGAGGTTGGAGACGAAGCCGGAAACGCCGAGGCGGGCGGCTTTCTCGCGGCAGGAAGCCCGGAAGAATACGTTCTGAACCCGCCCGCGGACGATGACGTGAGCGCGAAGGGCGTGGGGCCCGCCTTCACTCATCGGTTCGTCACGTGCCGTCGTCCTGTGCCAACGAATTCAGGGACTGTAGGCGGTTCGGTGCCATCTTGCTCGGCATCCCGCTCGTCGTCCTCAATGACGACATGCCCGCGGCGTCGGCATCGGACGAGCCTTGGATTGCAAACCCGGAGCGCTTGATGACAGTTGGCAGGACCAGTTCTCGATGAGCGCGGGCGACGAGATCGAGGCTGAAGTCACGCCGACTTCGACGGGCACCGGGACCATGGCGGTGACCAACGTCACCTCCGGTCAGCGCACCACCGCCAGCGAGCCCGCCGCCTACGCCGGGTCCTCGGCCGAGTGGGTGGTCGAGCAGTCCGGCGTGGCGGGCAGTTCGGCCCTGAAGCCGCTCGCCGACTTCGGTGTGGTCACGTTCACCGACGTGAGTTCGATCCCGTCGGGTGATCTGTCGTATGCCGACGCGATCGAGATGCTTCGGGCCAACGGCTCGGCGACTGCGATTCCAAGCCAGATACAGGGCGACACGTCGTTCAGAATCACCTACGAGCCACGAGGCTGACGGGAGCGGGTCGCTTCCAGCGGTTCGACGCGTGGTCACGTCGACACGCCCGGTCGCCGATACGATCTCCCAGACCCGAGTTCGGCGACCCTCGGCCCGTTTTCGAGGTCCGCAACGTCCTGACCAGGTTCTCCTGTTCGAGAAGGCGCGTATCCGTCGGCTAATGCAGGGGCGACACATCCTCGACATTGGGCGGTAGATGCCATAATGTGATCGGCGTGTTCGTGAAGACGACGGTTCGTCGACGGGGCGACAGGAGCTATACGTATCTCTCGTTGGTCGAAGCCGTGCGCGTCAACGGGAAGAACACCCATAAGACG
>JBEKCO010000089.1:0-3827 GCA_050014835.1 Acidimicrobiales bacterium | reverse complement strand
GAACTCGGCGAGGGCGCGGGCGAGCTCCGTCTTGCCGACGCCGGTCGGGCCGAGGAAGAGGAACGAGCCGATCGGACGGTGCGGGTCGGCGAGCCCGGCCCGGCTCCGGCGGATCGCGTTGGCGACGGCCGCGACCGCCTCGTCCTGGCCGACGACACGCCGGCGGAGGACCTCCTCCATCCGGACGAGCTTGGCGACCTCGCCCTCCATAAGCCGCGTGACCGGCACGCCGGTCCAGCGCGAAACGACCTCGGCGACGTCCTCGGCATCGACCTCCTCCTTCAGCATTCGCCGGTCGGCCTGCAGGTCCGCGAGCCGGGCGGTCGCCGCGGCGATCTCGGCCTCGATCCCGGGGATCTCGCCGTAACGGATGGCGGCGGCACCGCCGAGATCGCCGTCGCGCTCGGACCGCTCGGCCTCCCCGCGGCGTTCCTCCAGCCGGCCCTTCAGCGTGCGGATGGCGGCGATGGCGTCCTTCTCCGCCTGCCAGTGCGCGGTCATGGCGCGCTCGGACTCGTGGAGGTCGGCGAGCTCGGCCTCGATCCCCCCGCGTCGCTCGACTGACGCCGGGTCCTTCTCCTTGGCGAGGGCGACCTGCTCGATCTCGAGCTGACGGATCCGGCGCGTGATCACGTCGATCTCGGTCGGCATCGAGTCGATCTCGATGCGCAGCAGGCTCGCCGCCTCGTCGATGAGGTCGATCGCCTTGTCCGGGAGGAACCGGCCGGTCACGTAGCGGTCCGACAGCACCGCGGCGGCGACGAGCGCGGCGTCCTGGATCCGCACGCCGTGGTGGACCTCGTAGCGCTCCTTGAGGCCGCGCAGGATGGCGATCGTGCTCTCGACCGAGGGTGGCCCGACGTAGACCGGCTGGAAGCGGCGCTCGAGCGCGGCGTCCTTCTCGATGTGCTTGCGGTACTCGTCGAGAGTCGTCGCCCCGATGAGATGAAGCTCGCCCCGGGCCAGCATCGGCTTGATGATGTTGCCGGCGTCCATCGCGCCCTCCGCCGCGCCGGCACCGACGATCGTGTGGAGCTCGTCGAGGAAGGTGACCACCTCGCCCTCGGAGTCGACGATCTCCCGCAACACGGCACGTAGCCGTTCCTCGAACTCGCCGCGGTACTTCGCGCCGGCGACCATCGCCGACAGGTCGAGCGCGACGATGCGCTTGTTGCGCATGCCCTCGGGCACGTCCGCCTCGACGATCCGGTTGGCGAGCCCCTCGACTATGGCCGTCTTGCCGACGCCGGGTTCCCCGATGAGCACGGGGTTGTTCTTCGTGCGCCGCGAGAGCACCTGGATCACGCGGCGGATCTCCTCGTCCCGGCCGATGACCGGGTCGAGCCGGCCACGGCGGGCGAGCTCAGTGAGGTCCCTCCCGTAGCGCTCGAGGGCACGGTAGGTGTCCTCGGGATCCTGCGAGGTCACCCGGTGCGAGCCGCGCACCTGGCGGATCGCCTCGAGGAGCGCCGCCCGGTCCACCCCGAGCTCGTCTGCCAGCGCGAGCAGCAGGTGCTCGAGCGAGAGGTAGTCGTCGCCCATGTCGCGGCGGAACCCGTCGGCGGCCTCGAAGGCCTCGAGCGTCACCTTGGCGAGCTCGGGACCCCGGCCGCCGTAGGCGCGGGGGAGCTGCGCCAGGGCCGCGGCGAGCCGCGCGCGGGTGGTCCCGAGATCGGCGCCCATCCGTTCGAGCAACGTCACCGCCAGCCCGTCCGGTTCGCCGAGCGCGGCGGAAAGCACGTGGGCCGGGGTGACCTCGGCGTGGTGGGAATCGGCGGCGAGGCGCGAAGCCGCCTGCAGGGCCTCCTGGGTCTTCAGCGTCCAGCGGTTCGGGTCGAGCGCCATGGCGGTTGTTCCTAGGGTTTCCTCGTCGCCGGGAGGTGCTCGCCGAGCAGCGGCACGAGATCCCGGCGGTACTGCCGGTGGGTGCGCAACAGATCCTCGCGCGCCGCGGCGAGGGCGGCTTCGAGGCCGGCTCGCAAGCGGGCCACCTCGGCCTCGAGCGCGAGAACCCGCCGCACGCCCTCAAGGTTCACGCCAGCGCTCGTGAGGAGGTCGTGGATCCGCCGGAGCTGGGCGATGTCCGCGTCAGAGTAGCGGCGGCTCCCGCCGCCGGTCCTCGCCGGGTCGAGCAGTCCCCGGCGCTCGTAGATCCGCAGCGTCTGCGGGTGGACCCCGGCGAGCTCAGCGGCGATCGAGATCACGTAGACGGCCTGGGGCGACGGGCGGGACCTCCGGGTCGGCGGCATCAGTTCAGACCCCCAGGTGGGCCCGGGGTGAGGCCGGCGACGCCTGGGC
Source organism: Acidimicrobiales bacterium (assembly GCA_050014835.1). Taxonomy (GTDB): domain Bacteria; phylum Actinomycetota; class Acidimicrobiia; order Acidimicrobiales; family Bog-793; genus Bog-793. Next base: position 1,529 of record JBEKCO010000089.1, on the reverse strand, counting down.
GAGGGCTTCGATCGCCTTGCGCTCCGGTTCGGAAAGCTTCGCCGGCACGACCAAGTCGACCGAGACGAGCAGATCGCCCGTCATCGAGCCCTGCTGGATCCCCTTGCCCCGGAGGCGCAGGACCTGACCGGTCTTCGTCCCCGCCGGGATCTTCAAGGTCACGGGACGGCCGAGCGTCGGCACGGTGATCGTCGCGCCGAGCGCCGCCTCGGGGTAGGTGACCGGGACGTTGAGCGTGAGGTCACGCCCGCGACGTCCGAAGAGCGGGTGCGGGGTGACGTGCATCGTCACGAGCAGGTCCCCGGCTGGCCCGCCGCCACGGCCCGGTTCGCCGCGACCTTTCACGCGGATCCGCTTCCCGTCCTCGACCCCGGCGGGCACGCGGACCTTCACCCGGCGCTCGCGCCGCTCGAGTCCGGTCCCAAAACACGTCGGGCAGGGGTCGACGACCTTCGTCCCCCGGCCGTTGCACTCGGTGCAGGTCGTCGCCAGCGAGAACAAGCCCTGGTTGTCGTTCACGATCCCGGAACCGCCGCAGCGCGGGCAGACGACCGGCATGGTGCCCGGTTTCGACCCCGAACCGCCGCAGGTCCGGCAGGCGACCGGCGTCGTAACGTTCACCGTCGTGACGACGCCCTCGACGGCCTCCGCGAAGTCGAGGTGCAGCTCGGCCTCGACGTCCTCACCGCGCCGGGACGCGGCGGCCGATCCCGGGCGACGTCGCCCGCCGGACTGGCGGAAGATGCCCCCGAAGAGATCGGAAAGGTCGTCGATATTGAAGTTGAACCCGCCGGACTGCCCGAACCCGGGACCGGCCGCGCCGAGGCGACGCACCTCGTCGTACTCCTTGCGCTTGTCGGGGTCCCCGAGCACGTCGTAAGCGGCGGAGATCTCCTTGAAGCGGTCTTCGTGCCCGGGATTGGCGTCGGGGTGGTGCTGCTTGGCGAGCTTGCGGTAGGCGCGCGTGACCTCCTTGTCCGGCGCGTCCTGCCGGACCCCGAGGACCTTGTAGTAGTCGGTCTCGAACCACTCCCGCTGGGGTGCCACGCGACCCCTAGCCCTTCACCTTCACCATCGCAGGTCGAAGGACCCGTCCCTTCAGGCGGTACCCCGCACGCATGACCTCGACGACTTGTGGGCCGTCGTCGGCCGGGAGCTCCGCCGCCGCGTCGACGTCGTCGGGCTCGTCGCGGGGGATGTGCGCCACCGCGTCGTGGATCGTCGGGTCGAACGGAACCTCGGCCGCGTCGATCCGCTCGAGGCCTTCCTGGGCGAGCGTCTCGCGCAGCAACGAGTTGATCTGCCCGAGCGCGCCCCGCAGATGGGCGGCCGTCGCCTCGTCGTCACCCACGTGGGCGAGCGCGAGATCGAGCGCATCAAGAACCGGGAAGAGCCGCTCCACGACCGCTTCGGACGCCCGGGAGAGGAGGTCGGTCTGCTGGCGCAAAGTCCGCTTCCGGAAGTTCTCAAACTCGGCCTGGAGCCGTTGGAGCGCGTCGAGGTACTCGTCGCGCTCGGCGGTCACCCGC
>JBEKCO010000088.1:0-2503 GCA_050014835.1 Acidimicrobiales bacterium | reverse complement strand
TCGACTCGGCACCGAGGATCTCACCAGGGCCACCCCAGAGGAGTTCTGGCGCCGCGTGCGTGCCACTGGCGCCATCGCCAAGACGGCGGCACCCTCTCCCGGCGCGTTTACACAAGCCTTCCTTCGCGCTCGCGACGAGGGCTTTAACGGGGTCTGCTGCGTGACGGTCTCGTCTTCGCTGTCCGCCACCTTTCAGGCAGCGTGCTCGGGAGCAAACGAAGCAAAGGGTGACATCACGGTTCGCGTCATCGATTCGCGCCTTGGGACGATGGGCGAAGGGTTATTGGCGTTGGACGCCGCAGAAAGAGCGCGTGAGATGAACGACCTCGATGTGCTCTGTAACGCGGTGAGTGCCGAGGTTGCGAGCCTCGAGATCTTCGGGACCGTGGATAGTCTCGAGTACCTCCGCCGAGGTGGCCGCATCGGCTCCGCGCAGGCTTTTCTTGGCTCGTTGCTCTCGATCAAACCGATCGTCGAATTGAGGAATGGCGTCATCGAAGGTGAGTCACGTCAACGGACGCGAGCGAGATCCCTCCGCTACCTCGCGGACAGAGTCGCTGCTGCGCTTCCCATCCGCAAACTCGCCATCACCCACGCCGACGCAGAAGACGTCGACGCGTTCCTCGCTCTGCTAAAGCCCATTTTCCCCACGGAGAAGACCATCTCGGCCTACATGGGTCCAGTTGCCGGCGCGCACCTTGGGCCGGGGACGATCGCCGTGTGCCTCCAGCGGGGATGAATTCGTGCACCCTGCCTTAGTCACCGGCGGGTCACACCGACAGACAACCTTTGGAGATGGAGTTCGACGTCTTCTCAGCGGCCATATGACCGCAGGAACGGTGCCGGGACATTCCGGAGGCCAGGCGCACTCGCGTTGTGGAGCACTCAGCAAGTACGCCGATACGGCGTTGACCCGTTCTCGAGGAGCGCGTTAGTTCCGAGGGGGCGTCACCGAGGAGAGAGAACTGTACACGACGAGATTCGACAGGTAGTGATGAGTCGAAGCATCGAACTCGCCGGTGCAGGTCACAAGCTGCAAGGTGGCTCGACTTGGTGACGCTTCGTAGATGCTTCGCGCGGGAAAGCTGCTCTTCGGATAGACATCAACGGCGTCAACAACGAAATGCGCGACGACGCCGTCGGCCAACGTGACGTTGACCGTCTCTCCCGGCCGAAGTGCTCCGAGGCGGAAGAACACCGCTGGGCCAGAGACCGAGTCCACGTGGCCGAGGATTACCGCTGCACCGAGCTGCCCGGGCGTCGGACCGAGGCGATACCAACCGGCCTCCTGCCACTCGCTCGGCACCTGCACCGTTCCGTCAGGATTCAGCCCGAGCGACGTGACCGGAGCTGCCACGTCGATCGCGGGAATGTCGAGCGCGACCGGCACGGACCGCGCCAAACTGACTTCGAGGGGGGTTTTCGTCTCTGGCGCCGGCGTCCTTGCCTGCGATGACGACGTGACGGTCGACGGTCGGATCGACCCGAGATTATGGGGGGGCGCAGGCGGAGTCTCCTGGGCCGCGAGACCAAAGCCAAGCGAGATGAAGCCGCCCGTAACAAGGAGGAGTGAGAGAGCGAACCACCGGCGCACGATGACTCGACCGGTCTCTAGGTGCGTCAGTCGACGGTGTCGACGGATTGGATCACCCTGGAGTAGGAGCCCTCGGCTCGATCCCGCGTTGCTTCAGGTTCGAGCAGCTGGCGAATCGGGGCGTCGGCACATCGGAACGCATGGTTTCGCGACAACTGGCCCCTATCCGAGCCGCTCGGAGTTTCCAGGAGCGTAGGTGAGCGAGCTGCGCGTGAGGCGACGACGGCGTATCCCGACGATCGCCGCTCCCGCTCCGCCGAGAAGCGCAATGGCGCCGAACCACAGGAGATTCTCATCCTTCGTACCTGAGGTGCCTCCGCCTCCAGTCGCGGGGAACCCCGACGGGACGACTTCGGTGGTCGTCGTTGTAGCCGGAGCGGTTGTCGTGGTCGACTTGACGGTGGTCGTCGTTGTAGCCGGAACCGTTGTCCTGGTCGGCTTGGTGGTCGTCGTGGTCGGCTTGGCGGTCGTCGTGGTCGTCGTGGCGGTCGTCGTAGTCGTGGGCGCGGATGCGCTACACGTCGGGACGGTGATCGTGTTCGAGTCCAAGGTGACGGCCCCGTTTCGGGCGAGTTCACGTCCGGTGACTGTCGCACCAGTGTCGAGTGTGATCGACGTCAACGCAAGGGTGGTACCGGCGAGACTCGTGTTCGTTCCGAGCGTTTCCGAGCTCCCAACGACCCAAAAGACGTTGCAGGCTTGGGCGCCATTTTCGAGCACGACACTGCTCGACGACGCGGTGATGAACGTCGATGCGGCATCGAAGATGAAGACAGTGGACGCGTCGCCCCCCCCGTTGAGCGTGAGCGTTCCGGTGAGTCCGAACGTGCCTGCTGCGGAGTCATAGACCCCGCCACTCAGCGTCGACCCGCCGAGCTCGGTCGGGATCGTGCTAACCGGCGTTCGCCC
>JBEKCO010000087.1:0-2664 GCA_050014835.1 Acidimicrobiales bacterium | reverse complement strand
GAGCCCCGGGACGCCCCCGAAACCGCCCGAGCCGTAGGCGGCGGGAGCGACTTTCACCGTCACATGGACTGAGCCGTGGGTGAACGAGCAGGTGCGGACGGTGATCCCGTCGACCTGCGAGCTCTGTGCCACGGCATGGACCGCGGACGGCGCGACGCCGAGCGCCGGCGCGACGAGCGTGCACGGGTTCGGGAGCGCCGCCGCGGCGGCCCCCGGTTCTGCGACGAATAGCGAACCCGTAGCACCGACGAGACCAAGTCCGAGGGCAGCCACCAGGCCTGATCGAACGGATCCGCGCTGCACCTTGTCCCCCTCCCGGCGGTCGCCCGAGGTCCGCCCGACGGACGGCTCGATCCCGCTCGCAGCAGACTAGGGGGCGAGTTCGTCGGATCGCGCGGTCGGAACCGCCGCCCGCCACACGATCGTCCGACCGCGTCCATCCCGGTCCACCCTCCACCTGGGCCGCGGCCCGACCCAGCGACGGGCGCCTGCACGGCCGGTGCGATTGGGCCTTTGCCGGGGCAACAAGGCGAGGGCCGCCGGCCTCTCTCAATCCGGGAGAAGCGACGGCCCTCGCCAGCTGAAAAGGGCTACAGGTCCGATCAGGTCACCGTGACGTCGAGGGCCTGATTGTGTGAGAAGTAGAACCCCTGGCCCCGGTAGATCACGACGAGCCTGTGCATCCCGGGTCCGATCTTCGACGAGTTCGCCGCACAGTTCTCGACGCCGTTCGAGAGCGCCGCCTTGCAGAGCACCTTCCCGGCAAACCTGACAGTGACGAGCCCCGTGACGGCGCCCCGGATGCCGTAGAGGTGAATCCGCAGGTGGAAGGCTGCCCCGTACGGGAGCGAACCGGCGGGGCGGACGGTGTCTGTCTCCTTGGGCAGAGTTCTGTCCTGAACCACCTGGACGACCTGGTTCGACGAGCCGATGTAGAGCGGATCGTTGCCGTATGCCGCGGAGACCGTGTACCGGAGTGCGGAGTGATAGGCGATCGTGCACTTCGCCGTCCCCGAGCTGAGGGCGAGGCTCGTGCACCCTGACTCGGCGGTGCCGTCGACCGAGAAAGTGACCGTTCCGGTGAGGGCCCCGGAGCCCGACTTCACGGTGACCGTCACCGTGTAGGTGACACTCGACCCGGCGGGAATCCTCGCCGGGTGGGAGGGCGCGAAGGCAATCGCCGTCGTCCCCCCGAGGGCCACAGCGGTGCTCACGCCGGAGGCAAGGCCCGGAACGCTCGCGGTGAGCGTGTACTCCCCCGCCTTGTTGATGCTGCAACCCGTGAAAGTCGCGACGCCGGCCACGGCCGCCACCGGGTTCGCCGTGCAGGCGAGCGCGGTGCCAGCAGTGGCGCTCGTGAGCGCCAGGGTCACCGAGGCGGTGCTGTCCCCGCCGGAGGAGACCGGGTTGCCACCGGCGTCTTCAACCGAGACGACCGGTTGGACGGCGAATGCGGTTGCCGGAGCCGCCGCGGTGCTCGGTTCGGTCGTGAATCCGAGACGCGCCGCGGAGCCGACGCTCACGTCGACGCCCGAACTCAACGCGACCGTGAGCGTTCCGTCGCTCGCCGTGAGCGTGTAGGAGTTCGCCAGGTTGATTGAGCAGCCCACGAACGCCGCGATTCCTGCCGTCGCGGCGAGCGGATTCGCCGTGCACGTGATCGCCGCGCCCGTGGGCGACCCGGCGAGAGCCAGGGTCACCCGCGAGGTGTTCGTCGTGACGACGTTGCCCGCGGCATCTTCGATCGAGACGACCGGCTGAACGGTGAACGGTGTGCCGCCCGTGGCCGAACTGGATGGCTCCGTCGCAAAGACGAGCTTGCTGGCGGGACCGAGCACGACGAACGCGCTGCTCGAGCCGGCGGTGTCGCCAGAGGTGTCCGACGCCCCGATGACATCGCCGGACCCGGTGCTCGGTTCGTTGATGGCGCAGCCGGTGAACGTGGCCACGCCGCTCGCGCTGGCCGTCACAGTGTTCGCGGCGCACGTGAGCGTGCTCCCCGCGGGCGCGGTCGTGAGCGCCAGGGTGACGCTCGCCGAAGCGGTCGCGCCGCTGACGGTGACGCCGAATCCCGTCCCGGTCGTCTGGGGACTCGCCGGTCCCGCGACCACGAGCGTCAGGGGCGCGGCCGACGCGGGCGCGACTCCCACGAAAGCCAGCATCCCGCTCGCGAGTGCGAGCGCGAGCCCGGAAAGCGCTGCGAAGCGATGTGCTCCCCTGGTCATGTGCCCTCCCTGTCGATGGCGATGTTGCGAGGCTTCCATCCTGCCACCGACGTTACGGATAGGTTGCCTCTCGAGCCAGCGATCTAACGAACCCCTAAGTCCTGCTAACGAGATATACCAGTTTCAAAACACCCCATTACGCGAGGAACAAGCAAACCCGGCTCGGCGAGGTCGCTCCCGCCGTCTCCCGCAGCCACCGCACGATGCGGCGAGGACGACCGCTCTACAGCGTGAGCGCGGCAAGGACCGCGTCGATCGTCGCGTCGACCGCCTCGGGTGGCCGGGCGCCGCTGATCGCGATATCGGGGTCCTTCAGGCCGTTTCCGGTGAGGACGCAGACCACCTTGGAGCCCGCCGGCACGTCGGCTTTCAGGAGGCCCGCCACCGACGCCGCCGAGGCGGGCTCGCAGAAGACCGATTCCTCCTCGGCGAGGAACCG
>JBEKCO010000086.1:0-2703 GCA_050014835.1 Acidimicrobiales bacterium | reverse complement strand
TCTTCATGGTGGTGGTCCCCTTGCTGTCCGAGTGACTTGGTGGTCGCCCGAACACCTACCAGAAGGCAGGCGTCAGGCGGGGGACCGCCACCTCAAATTCCACGACGAACGGGACAACCTCCGGTACTCGGTGAGGAGGGCGATGCCAACAGCATCGAGAGCTACCTTCCGGGCACGGTCGGTCTTGGTGGACTTCTCGACAAGGCCACCCGGCACCACAACAACGGACCAGTTCTTCAACCTTGCCGCCGCGGTCGTGCACACCTCGATTGACGCGTCCGGCCGGCACCTACCGCAGGAGTCAGATTCGGGAGCTCCTCGTCAGTCCGGAAAGTGACAACGGCGATCTCACGGACAACCTGCTCGACTTCTTCGTCAGCGGCGAGATTCTGACAGCCCTTGACCCCGAAGACTCCTCGGAAGAGGCGGCGTTCATTCCGAGGATCGGCGTTCAGGTGCTTGATCGCGAGCGTGAGCCCTGGCTGGTCGATCTGATTGCCGCAGCCGAGAAGCTTTCGGACGCAGACCGCAAACTCTGGCTTGCACTTGCTGATCGGCTGGCGGAGCGCGAGTAGTTCGTAGAGGACCGTGCCTTAGCGCGACTTTCCTAGATAGCTGACGGAACGGCGACGTTCTCCCTCGTCGAAAGGTGTTTTTGGCGTCCTGTCGCGTATTACCTAAGCGAGCTCATCGCTGCGGGGCATAGGCGCCGAGGCCGAAGAGCTCGAAGAGGCGCTCCTGGGTCGGATCCATCTCGGTCAGCATCCGCCGAGCCCGCGGCCTGCCTCCCGTCGAGGGATAGAGCAGGACGGTCTCCTCGATGCCGGCGAGGCTCCCGAGCAGCTGTCGGACGCTTATCGCCAGGCCGGCCCGCTCGGCCTCGCGCACCATGAGGCGGGCAACGAGCAGAGCGAGCACGCAGTAGAAGACGTGAACGCGGATCTTCTGCTCGGTCCAGTGGAACATCGGGGAGAACGAGACCACCGTCGGGTCCTTCATCTGGCGAAAGTCGGCCTCGACGTGCCACTGCGAGCGATAGGCACCGACGATCTCCGGCACCGTCCAGTCCTCGTGGTCGGTGAACAAGATGCGCTTGCCGAAGACCTCCTCCTCGAGCAGCGCCCGTCGCGCCGGGTCCTCTTCGATCTTGAGGACGAACCCGCCGGGGCGCTCGCCTGTGAGGCGTGTCTCGATGCAGCGCCGCACCCAGCGCGCCCTCGTGATCTCGGCGATCTCGGCCTCGATCGCTGCTCGTCCCCTCCGCGACCGCCCGCCGGAAAGCGTGCGTTGCAGCTCGACGAGGCACCGTCGCGCCTTTGCCATCGTCTGGTCGAAGCCCCGGGACTGCTTGTGGTGCAGCTCGTCGGAGTGGGTGACGACGACACGCCGCAGGCTTCCGAGGGCAACGGTGCGCGCCTCGAAGGCGCGCACCCCGGGGAAGGCCTCCTCGTCGAGGGGGCGATAGCGCCGGCGATTGACGGCGAGCAGGTCAGGGTGGTCGGAGGGCCGCAGCGCCCCGACGAAGTGCATCCCGGTCGCCTCGATCACCGACTGGTTGTGGGCGGAGTCCTGACCGGCGTCATAGACGACGGTGAGCTCGGCAGCCGGGGCGAGCGGGGCGAAGCGCCGGGCGAGGAGCTCGACGACATCGGCGAACTGGGTGACGTCGGGGCGGTCCCCGGCATAGGCATGCGAGCAGAGCGGCACGCCTCCGTCTCTCGTGACGACGAGGCCGAGGCCGACGAGACGGAGGTCGTTGCGCTTCTGCTTGGCGTGTCCGCGACGCGCGATCGGTGCCCGTGGATTGGCCGAGTCGATGTAGGTGGCGAAGTTCGTCATGTCCAAGACGAGCCCGCCACAGTTAAGGGAGAAGGTCTCGATCGCCGCTTTGGTGATCGCCTCTTCGATCTCGACCAGCTGGCCAGGCGAGATCTGGTCCATCGCGTTCCAAAAGCGCCGGTGATCGGTCGCCCCGACGGGAAGGCGGACGAGCCGGTCTCCGGCGGTCTTGTCCCACCATTCGCTAAAGGCGAGCTTCGAGCACGGGGCGACGACGCGGTTCGCCGTCGCGAGCGCGATGTAGGTGCCGACCGACGCCAACGCGTCGCCACGGCGGGGACCGACGACGGCGTCGACGAGGGAGCGCACCCCAAGGCGCTCGAGGACCGACCACGCGCCGGCGAGATCGCCGACCGGAGTTCAGCGTCTGTTTCGCGAATGTGCTGGTAGCAGTGGCGTGACAGATAGTTGTTTCCCCTACGCGTCACGCGTAGGAGCTGCTCAGGAGAGTTTGGCTCTTCCCCAGGTCGAGTCCTCGATGCGCAAGGCGTCGAGGATCTGACGTTGCAGGTTTGTCGGTCGGTCGACGAGCTCGATGTGACGTCCAGCGTTCAGTTTGTGCAGCCGGATGGTCCCGAGCTCGGCCAAGGCCCGGCGCGGCGAGATCGTCTGGTCGGCGATGTCGGGGTCTTTCACGCCGGCGTGCTCCAAGTCGTTGCCCATCACCGCTTCGATCACCGCGGCGATGACGCAGAGCGCGATGTGGCCGCGGACGCGTTCTTCTGTTCGGTGGTGCACGGGGCGAAGACCGAGGAAGTCCTTCATCACGCGGAATCTGCGCTCGACGTTCTGGAGCATCTTGTAGTGCCGCACGATGTCGGTCACCGACGCCTGCTCGGGCTGCAGCGATGTCGTGAGCACGTA
>JBEKCO010000085.1:0-3073 GCA_050014835.1 Acidimicrobiales bacterium | reverse complement strand
GGTCGATCGTAGGCCAGGCCGAGCCTGGGACGCGCACCTCGATCGTCCCGAGACCCTGTTCGCCGCAGGCGTGTTCGACCGCGTCGATCAGCCGGTCGAAAGAGGGCCGCGTCGCTGCCGCGACGAACGGCACGAAGCCCGTTCCTTCGCTCCGGAAGGTCGGCTCGACGTGCACGATGGCGAGACCGTCGGCGGTGGAAAACGTCGCTCCGACCGCACGCGTCGCCGCCACCGAGGCCTCGGCGGTCAGGTCCAGGCCCTCGTAGACGAAGTCGAGGTTCGGCGGTGCCGCGCCGGTCGCGACGTCGGCGGGCACGGCGGTCTTGTCGATGCCCCGCCGGAAGCCGATGCCCGTCCACGCCGGGCGAAAGCCGAACCTGGAGTAGAGGTCCACGTGGAACGGGCTCTCGGCGAAGGTCTCGAGCCCGACGAGGCGTACCCCACGGTCGCTCAGGCCGTCGAGGCAGGCCGCGATCAACGCCCGGCCCACGCCGCGGCGCTGCGCGTCGGGCGACACCGCGAGTGGGCCGAACCAACCGAGCGTGCCGCGGGCGACGGAGAACACGGCCCCGATCAGCTCGTCTGCCGCACCCGTCGCGACGAAGCAGCCTTCCCGGTCCGTGGCGAGCCGGGTGGGGAAGAGCAGCGGCGGCATCACGGGTGGGGCCACTTCGCGACCCGTCAGCTTCCCGATGATGTCGCCGAAGGCGGCGTCGGTGACGCGGGCGACCTCGACGAGGTCCGAAGGCCGCATCGACCTCACTTGGACCGAGGCCTTGCCCACGTCACTCCTTCCCTCCCCGGTGCCGGGTGCTCCGTTCTGTCGCCACCCGGTCAGCTGTTGCGACCGACCAGTGCGAGGCGCACGCCGATTCCGATGATCGCAAGGCCGCTCAGTCCGCCGACGATCTCGAGCCGGCGGGGTGTGCGCGTGAGCCACTGGCGGATCCCCCCAGCGGCGATCGCCCAGACGCCGTCCGACACGAGCGCCAGGGCGATGAAGATCGCGCCCAACACGAGCATCTGGACGGGTACGTCGCCCGCTGACCGGTTGACGAACTCGGGGAGGATGGCCGCGAAGAAGACCACGGTCTTCGGGTTGGCGGCCCCGACGACGAAGGCGTCGCGCAGCAGGCGGCGCGTCGTCCTCGGTTCGAAGGTCGTCTCGAGCACCTGGGCCAGGCGCCGACGATGGCGGATGGCCTGGATTCCCAGGAAGACGAGGTAGGCGGCACCGACAAGCTTGATGACTGTGAAGACGGCGATTGATCGCTCGACGATCGTCCCGATGCCGAAGGCGACGGCGATCACCTGCAGGTACACGCCGCCGGAGTTGCCGACGACGGTCGCCAGCCCGGCGCGTCGCCCGAAGGTGAGGGCGCGACCGACGACGAAGAGGACGCTCGGCCCCGGTACGACGATGAGCACGCACGCGGTCGCGCAGAAGACGAGGAGGCGACCCGTCGGGACCATGGCCGCAGGCTAGACGGGGTGCCGCCCTGGGCGCCCGCCCGGCGGACGGGCCGCGGGGCGCGTTTCCCGCGGGGGATCGATCCGGGCACGGCGCCCCGTCCGGGGACGTCTGGGACGCCTGTGGTCTGTCGGCTCGCCCGCCGCCGTCGCGGCGACGCGTGCGCTGGCGACACGATCCTCCAGTCCTTGCCTCTAACCTCCTTTCGGACCAACCCGGGTCGCTTGAGGAGACGCGCGCAAACGCCACTGGAGCATCAGGCGGAAACCTCGTATATCCCAAATCGCTGGGCATCCCGTCGTCGTGCCCTAGTCATGGGCGGATCATTCCGGCACGGAATGAAGCTCGCCGACAGGCGATGCCGGTCTCGGGAACGCCCGGCCAGGTCGGGAGGAGACCAATGAGTCGAATTCGCGTACTTGTAGGCACCGCCAAGGGCGGGTTCATCTTGACGAGCGACGGCCTGCGGAAGGACTGGATGGTCGAGGGACCACACTTCGCAGGCTGGGAGATCTACCACATGGCCGGATCGCCAGTCGCGCCCGATCGGATCTTCGCCTCCCAGACTTCGGGGTGGTTCGGCCAAGTCGTCCAACGCAGCGAAGACGGTGGCAAGACCTGGGAGGCGGTCGGTAACGAATTCGCGTACGCGTCCACGCCGGGCACCCACCAGTGGTACGACGGGACGCCTCATCCTTGGGAGTTCGCTCGAGTCTGGCATTTCGAGCCCTCGTTGTCCGATCCCAACACCGTCTTCGCAGGCGTCGAGGACGCCGGATTGTTCAACACGACCGACGGGGGTTCAACCTGGAGCGAAATCGCCGGGCTTCGTGAGAACGAGACCGGGCGACAGTGGCAGCCGGGCGCCGGGGGAATGTGCCTGCACACGATCGTGCTCGATCCGACGAGCAACGAGCGCATGTGGGTCGCGATTTCCGCGGCAGGCGTGTTCAAGACTGACGACGCCGGCGCGACGTGGAGCCCGGCCAACGTGGGCCTGCAATCGAACCACATCCCCGACCCGGACGCGTTCGTCGGACACTGCGTGCACCGGATAGCGCTACATGCCGAGCGCCCCAACGTGTTGTTCATGCAGAAACATTGGGACGTGATGCGGAGCGACGACGGCGCGGAGACCTGGTACGAGATCAGCGGCAACCTGCCGACCGACTTCGGGTTCGTCATCGACACCCATGCGCACGAACCGGAGACGCTTTACGTCGTGCCGATCACAAGCGACGCGCACCACTTCCCGCCGGATGGCCGACTGGCCGTCTATCGCAGCCGTGTCGGCGGTAACGAATGGGAGGAGCTAGGCGCGGGTCTGCCTGAGCGTGACTGCTACGTCAATGTGCTGCGCGAAGCCATGGCCGTTGACGACCTCGATCCGTGCGGCATCTACTTCGGCACGACCGGCGGTCAGGTCTATACCTCCTCCGACGAGGGAGATCACTGGTCGGCGATTGTGCACGACCTGCCTCGCGTGCTCTCTATCGAAGTCCAGACCTTGCCGTGATCCGCGTCGTGCTACCACCGCCGCTTCGCACGCTTGCCGCCACCCAAAGGGAGATCGAACTTGATGTCGCGGCCCCGGTCACGATC
>JBEKCO010000084.1:0-3598 GCA_050014835.1 Acidimicrobiales bacterium | reverse complement strand
GTCGTCGGGGACGGCGAGGGTGAGCTCGATCCGGTCGGTGATCACGAGGTCGGCGTCGCGCCGGGCCTGCTGGACGAGGCGCACGAGGTCGCGCGCCGTGCCCTCGGCCTCGAGGTCGGGTGTCGGCGCCGTGTCGAGGACGACGACGCCGCGTTCGCCGTCGATCACCCGGCCCGAGTCGGGGTCGCGGGGGACGAGGCGGAGGCTGAACTCGCCGGGCTCGAGCCGGACGCCGGCGACGAGGACGCGGCCGTCGGGCGTCGGCTGCCATTCGCCGCCGCGGACCGCGGCGATGACCTGTTGCGTCGCCGGGCCGAGGCGGGGCCCGATCTCGGCGGGGACGACGACGAGCGAGTTCGTCGCCAAGCTGTCGGGTTCGGTCTCGAGTTCGACCGACTTCACGTTCACCTCGTCGGCGATGAGGTCGACAAACGGCTCGAGACGGGCGGCGTCGCGGTGCGCGACGACGACGCTGGACAGCGGCAGGCGGGCGCGCAGCCCGCGGGCCTTGCGCACGGAGTGGATCGCCGAGCACACCTCGCGCACGAGGTCCATCGACTCGACGAGGGTCGGGTCCGCGGGCAGCGCCTCGGGTGCGGGCCAGTCGGTGAGGTGGACGCTGCGGGCGCCGGTGAGTCCCCGGTAGACCTCGTCGGCGAGGAACGGGAGCAGTGGCGCGCTCACGCGGGCGAGGACGTCGAGCACCGTGTGGAGCGTGTCGTAGGCGTCGGTCTTGTCGGCGTCGGCCGTCGCGTCGCCGGTGAACGGCCGCCAGAACCGCTCCCGGCTCCGGCGGATGTACCAGTTCGTCAGGGCGTCGAGGTAGCCGGAGTAGGCCGCGGCCGCCCCGGCGAGGTCGTAGGCGTCGAAGGCGTCGGTGACCTGTTCGAGGAAACGTCGGGTCTTGGCGAGGATGTAGCGGTCGAGGAGCCCCTGCTGGTCGGAGCGGACCCGCCCGGCGACCCCGTCGCTGCGGCCGTAGAGCGAGAGGAAGTGCCAGCAGTTCCAGATCGGGTTGAGCACGACGCGCACCGGCTCGGACATCGCGGCTTCCTCGATCGCGACGTCGAGCCCGCGCAGCACGGGAGAGGAGAGCAGATACCAGCGCATCGTGTCGGCGCCGTCAGAGGCGAAGAACTCTTCGGGGTCGGGGAAGTTCTTCAGCCGCTTGGAGAGCTTGCGACCGTCGTTGCCGAGCAGGATGCCGTGGGCGATGCAGTTCGAGAACGCCGGGCAATCGAACAGCGCCGTGGCGAGCACGTGCATCGTGTAGAACCAGCCCCGGGTCTGGCCCACGTACTCGCAGATGAGATCCGCCGGGAAATGCTCCTCGAAACGTTCGGTGTTCTCGAATGGGTAGTGGAGCTGAGCGAACGGCATCGAGCCGGATTCGAACCAGCAGTCGAGGACATCCCCAACGCGCCGCATCGTCGACTTCCCCGTCGGGTCGTCGGGGTTCGGCCGCGTGAGCGCGTCGATCGCCGGGCGGTGGAGGTCCGTCGGGCGGACCCCGAAGTCCGCCTCGAGCTCGTCGAGGCTCCCGTAGACGTCGACGCGTGGGTGGTCCGGGTCGTCGCTCTGCCAGACCGGGATGGGGGCCCCCCAGAAACGGTTGCGCGAGATCGACCAGTCCCGCGCCCCTTCGAGCCACTTGCCGAAGGCCCCCTGGCCGACGTGCTCCGGGACCCAGTGGATCCGCCGGTTCAACTCGACCATCCGCTCCTTTATCGCGGTGACCTCCACGAAGAACGACCGGACGGCGCGGTAGATGAGGGGGGTGTCCGAGCGCCAGCAGTGCGGGTAGCTGTGGACGTACTCCTCCCGCCGAAGCAGCGCACCCGTCGCGGCGAGATGCTCGATGACGCGTTCGTTCGCCTCGAACACCTGCAGGCCCGCCAGGTCGGGGACGCGGCCGTCGAACCGCCCCCGGTCGTCGACCGGGCAGACGACGGCGATGCCGGAGGCCTCGCAGAGCCGTTGGTCGTCCTCACCGAACCCGGGGGCCATGTGGACGATCCCCGTGCCCTCCTCGGTCGAGACGAACTCGCCCTCGAGCACCCGGAAGGCGTTCTCCTCGCCGGAGAAATAGCCGAAAAGCGGCCGGTAGGTACGGCCGACGAGCTCGCGGCCCTCGACCGTGCCGACGAGCTTGGCGCCGGCGAGCTCGGGGCCGTAGGCGTCGGCCCGCGACTCCCCGACGAGATAACGGACGCCGCCCCGTTCGTAGATCGCGTAGGTGATCGAACCCCCGACCGCGAGCGCGAGGTTCGCGGGCAGCGTCCACGGGGTCGTCGTCCAGATGAGGGCCTGCAGCGGACCCGCCGCGGGACCTTTTCCGCCCGGCACGGCGTCAACGGCGATCGCGACGGTGATCGCCGGGTCGACGCGGTCGCGGTAGGCGTCGTCTTGGCGCGTCTCGAAGTTCGACAGCGGCGTCTCGCACTCCCAGCAGTACGGCAGGACCCGCAGGCCCTCGTAGATGAGCCCGCGGTCGTGGAGCCTCTTGAAGGCCCAGATGACGCTTTCCATGTAGGAGGCGTCCATGGTCTTGTAGTCGTTCTCGAAGTCGACCCAGCGCCCCTGGCGGGTGACGTAGCGCTGCCAGGCCGCCGTGTAGCGCAACACGGAGGTCTTGCAGTACTCGTTGAACCGGTCGATCCCGTACGCGGTGATCTGGGCGCGTCCGGAGACGCCGAGCTCGCTTTGGGCTTCGGTCTCGGCGGGCAAACCGTGGCAGTCCCAGCCGAAGCGGCGTTCGACGCGTCGGCCACGCATCGTCTGGTAGCGCGGCATCGCATCCTTCACGAATCCGGTCAGCAGGTGTCCGTAATGGGGCATCCCGTTGGCGAAGGGCGGACCGTCGTAAAAGACGTACTCGTTGGCGACGTCGCGCTGCTCGACGGACGCGAGGAACGTGCCGTCCGAGTCCCAGTAGTCGAGCGTCGCCTCCTCGAGTGCCGGGTAGTCCGGCAGCTGACCTGTTCGAGATCGAGCAGGACGCGCCCCGCGAGGGTTCGAAGGCGGCGAAAGCCGCCAAGCGCTCGACGATCCTGCTCCGTCTCTACGTCCAGCCGGGCGCGGGAAAGGCGGCCGTCACGGGAACGCGCGGCGACGCCTTGCACGTGCGGGTCGCACCCCCACCGGTCGACGGTCGTGCGAACGTCGCCTGCGCCGAACTCGTCGCGGAGTTGCTAGGCGTTCCGAAGTCAGCCGTCGAGCTCGTGAGCGGCGAACGGAACCGAATGAAGCGGCTTCGGGTGCGCGGCGTCGAGGTGGACCACGTCCGGCGCGTCCTCGACGACGCCGTGGCCGAGGCCGAGACGCGTCCGGGCAACCCAGGGCACGGCCGGGCGAATCGCTGAAGCCTGATCGGTCGGCGGTGGCCGTAGCGATCGGGTAACCTCGACCCCTCCGTCGGAGAGATCAACGAGCCGACCATGCCCCACAAGATGACGAAGCCCACCGTGAAAGCAGGCACGAACAAAGTGGTTTCTAGTTCTCCGCGCCGCTCGATCATCGCGCGAGCGACAAAAGCAGTGGCAAACACTCGAAAGGCGATCGGCAAGGTTGCGGGACGTCCCACTGGGAAGCCGGCGAC
>JBEKCO010000083.1:0-3114 GCA_050014835.1 Acidimicrobiales bacterium | reverse complement strand
GGGCGGCAGCAGGAACAGCTGGTCGCGATCGGCCTCACGAAGGTTGATCGGCATGCACCAATTGTCCCGCCTGACCCAAATCGCGGGCAGGACAGTCAGGATTCGTGCGACAGCCTCTGACCTGGGAGTTCTTTAGTGGAGGTGAGCGGACTCGAACCGCCGACTTCCACGTTGCGAACGTGGCGCTCTACCAGCTGAGCTACACCCCCAGGAGACGGCCAGAACTGGGCCGTGGACCCGGAACTCGCACGAGAATAGTCCCGCGCTGCCAACTGCTCGTCGGCCGAGAAGGACACCGGATCGGCGGTCGCGGTTTCGCCCCTTGGCGGTTTCTCTGGGTCGTCCGCCGGAGCGAGAATCGGGTGCTAAGCGGGTGTACCGGGAGCGACTGGTCGGGGCCGAGCGGGCTCGACCGACTCCGGCACGACAGCGAGGCCCCCGTTCCCAGTGGCGAAGACGCGCCGCTCGAGTTCGGCCCCGGCTTCGTCGACGGTGACCGGCATCACGACGATCTTGCGCGCGCGCTCGGCTGCAAGCGCTTCGGCGGCAGCGCACCGGACGAGCATCGCCAGATACACGCCGGTGACCGTCGCCAACAGAACCGCCACGACCCAGAAGGCGCGCAGCGAAGGCACCGCCCCGATGAGCAGCGTCGAAAGGATGCCCGACCCCAGGAGAAGAAGCGCCTCACGCCGGCGGGAGCGCCGCTCGTCGATGCGCGCCTGCACGGCCCGCACAACCGCGAGCTGGGCCTCGTCGAGCGGAGGTGCTCCAGCTCGACGACCCTGAGATCCACGGGCCGAACCGACGAAGTTCTCGTGGACGCGTCCGAGGAGTTCCGTCTGGTGGTGGAAGCGCGCGACCGACGAGACGAGCTGGAATTCGGAAAGCTTGCGTACCGTGATCGGGAGGACGACGACGAGCCAGATGAGCACGAGGACGAGTACGACCATCCCGTCGCTTTCCTTTTCGTCGGCCGATCCCTACGGTCGACTCGACGCTAACGGACGGGCGCTCGCTGGCGGTGGATCGAAGATCAGGCGCTTTGCGACGGTGAATCCGTCGCCCCGGTCAGGAGGTCGGCGACAGGGCGCCACCGTCGGTGCGCCGCCACGAGCCCGACCGGCCGCCACTTTTCTCCCAGAGCTGCAGTTCACCGATCGTCATCGACCGGTCCGAGGACTTGCACATGTCATAGACGGTGAGCGCGGCGATCGCGCACGCCGCCATCGCCTCCATCTCGACCCCGGTGCGATCGAACGCCTCGACGTTCGCCTCGACCTCGACACAGTCGTCACCGATCGTGAAGTTGACGGAAACCTGTCCGACGAGCACCGGATAGCAGTACGGGATGAGCTCCGCGGTCCTCTTCGCCGCCTGGATCCCCGCGACGCGTGCCGCGCCGAGCACATCGCCCTTCGTGATGGCGTTCGTCGCGACCTTCGCCGTCGTCTCCGGCATCATCGTGACCTTGCAACGCGCCTGGGCCCGCCGGTGCGTCGCGTCCCGCGGCGCGACGTCACCCATTCTCGCCGGACCGAGAGGATCGAGACGTGCGAGGTGCCGTTCCGACATTCCGCCGAGTGTACGCAACACATCGACCCCGTCGCACCGGGATGAGCTGGCGACCGGCGCCCGTGCCATGATCGGCGGCCGATATACTTGGCACTCAGACTCCTGGAGTGCTAGCCGCGGCGTCAGCAGGCCGGCTGGCGGAGGAACGCGATGCCGACCTACGAGTACGTCTGCAGGAGCTGCGGCGACGGCTTCGAGGTCACACAGGCCTTCACGGACTCCCCGCTAACGACGTGCGACGAGTGCGGTGGACCCTTGAAGAAGGTCTACGGATCGATCGGGATCGTGTTCAAAGGGACCGGCTTCTACCGGACCGAGAACCGGGCGACGAGCTCGACCCTGGCTGCGACGAGCAACGGATCGTCGGCGGGCAAGGACGCCGCCGGCGCCCCCGAGCCCGTCTCGACCTCGACAAAGGACGCCGCGCCGAAACCCTCGGGCGCCGCGGGATCGACTGATAAGACGGCGTCCGCGACGCCGACGACGGCTGCGAAGCCCTGACCGGAACGGACCTCAGCTCCCGCTCATCGCGACGTCACCGATCGCGACCGTGACGCCGGCCGCGACGCTCGGGAGCCATTCGACGTCGCCGCCCACGACCTCGATGCCCTGGAGCAGTTTCTGGATCGTCGACGCGATCGTGATCTCGCGAACGGGTTGGGCGAGCTCGCCATGGCTGATGAGGAGGCCCTCCGCCCCGACGGAGAAGTCGCCGCTCACCGGGTTCACACCCGAGTGGATGCCGGTGACGCCCTGGACGAACAGCCCCTCGCCGACGGCCGCGAGCACCCCGGCCTGGTCGAGCTCGCCGGGGACGAGCGCGAGCGCCCGCGCACCCACCCCGGGGGTTGACTTGAACCCGGCGCGGACCGCCGACGCCGTCGAGCGGGCCCCTGCGAGCCGCGCCGAGTGGGTGTCGTAGAGGAAGGCGACGAGATTGCCCTGGTCGATGAGCGGTACGCGCCGAGAGGCCAGGCCCTCGTCGTCATACCGGGAGGCGCCGAAGGCGAGCGGATTCGTCGGGTCCTCGACGAGCGTGAACAACGGCGCGGCGACTCGTTCGCCGAGGCGGTCGGCGAAGAGCGACCTCCCCTTGGCGACCTCCTCACCCGAGAGCGTCCCGGCGAGCACCGCCAGGAGCGTCGCCGTAACCTCCCGGTCGAACACGGCCGTGACGCGGGCGCTCGCAGGCTTCGTCGCGCCGAGCATCCGGGTCGCCCGCAAGACCGCGTCCCCCGCCGCCTTCTCGATCTCGAGCTCGGATGGCGCCCGGCACACGCTGTAGCCAGCGCCGGTCTGGGTGTCGTTCTCCTCGCCGGCGACCGCGTAGGCGACGAGATAGCAGGTCGTGGCGCGCGACGCGGCGCTGATGCCCGACGAGGTCGCGACGGCGGATTCGCTTTGGTCGTCGCCGTAGTCCGCGCTCACGACCTCGCGGATCCGGGCGTCGCCCGCCCGGACCCGTCGTTCCAGTTCCAACGCGAGGGCGATCTTTTCCTCCGTCGCCATCGAGCCGAGCGAGTCGTCCCACAGCTCGAG
>JBEKCO010000082.1:0-3227 GCA_050014835.1 Acidimicrobiales bacterium | reverse complement strand
GTCCCGACGAGGACCTCGTGGAGATCCTCGACGGTCTTGATGAAATGCGATTGTCCGACGATCACGTTGAGCTCGTCCGGAATCTCGAGCACGACCGTCGACAGCTCGAGTGCTGCCATCGTCTCTCCCTTGTCGCGTTGTCGGGGTCGAGCGTACAAGCCGGCATCGCCCGCCCGCTTCCGGCCCGGGCGCACCGCCGGCAGGATCCTTACCCGACCCGCCCCTCGACGTAGGCCGTCGTCCGTGGGTCGAACGGCGAGGTAAAGACCTCGGCGGTCGGTCCCGTCTCGACGAGCTCGCCGACGCGGTCGTCGCCGAGCAGGAACACCGCGGCACGGTCCGCGACGCGGGCTGCCTGGAACATGTTGTGGGTGACGAGGACGATCGTGACGTCCGGCGACAGTGCGGTGATGAGGTCCTCGATCTTCGCGGTGGCGATCGGGTCGAGCGCCGAGCACGGTTCGTCCATCAAGAGGATCTCCGGATAGACGGCGAGCGCCCGGGCGATGCAAAGGCGCTGTTGCTGGCCGCCGGAAAGACGGACGGCGGGCGCGTGCAGCTGGTCTTTGACGATGTCCCACAGTGCGGCGTGCCGCAACGCGGATTCGGCGGCGTCTTTGAGGAGCGACTTTCTCCGGATGCCGTTGAACCGCAACCCCGCCACGACGTTGTCGTAGATACTCATCGTCGGGAACGGGTTCGGCCGCTGGAAGACCATGCCGATCCGGCCGCGGACGAGCTCCGGCGGGGTGCTCGGTGCGTAGACGTCGAGATCGCCGATCCTGATCGACCCGTCGACCCGTCCGCCCATGTGGTCGTGGAGCCGGTTGATGGCCCGCAGCAGGGTGGTCTTCCCGCACCCCGACGGGCCGACGAGGGCGGTCACCTGCCGGGCGGGCAGCTCGAGGGTGACGTCGCGCACCGCGACCTGGCGCCCGAACGAGACGCTCACGTGTTCGAGGGTGACCGCCGCCGCGGCCGATAGGTCGGCGGGACGTCGGGTAGCGGCGGACCGGGCCGCCACCGATCCGAGCGTCGTCACGCCCGAAGGGTGCCGCGGACCGGGGGACCCGATCCCGTCAACGGCGATCGTTCGCTCGTTCTCGGTCATCTCGTCCTCTCCGTCCACGTCATCGCGCCCTGCGGGTGAGGCCCCACGCCACCACCCGTGACGTCACGCTCAGCGCGAATACGAAAGCCAGTAGGACGAAGGCGGTCGCCCACGCCGTCTCCTGGGCGGCGGGCAGCGCCTCGGTGCCTTCCGAGAAGATGAGCAGGGTCATCGCCGCAGTCGGGGCCGCGACCGTGAACAGCAACGGCGCGGTCTCCCCCACGCCGCGGGCCACGGCGAGCAGGTTGCCCGAGACGAGCCCCGGCACGGCAGAGCGCACCACGACCGAACGAGCGACCCGTGAGCGGCGGGCTCCGAGCGCGACACCTGCTTCCCACAGGTCGACCGGCACCGTCCGCATCGCCTCCTCGTTGGCGCGGATCATGATCGGCACCATCAGAACGGCGATGGCGAAACTCGCCGCCAGGTCGGAGAAGTGGTGCAGGCCGCGCACGACGAGCGCGTAGGCGAAAATGCCGATGACGATCGAGGGGACGCCGGCGAGGACGTCGGCGCTGAACCGGAGCCCTGTGGCGAGCCGGCCAGGTCGCTCGTACAGGAACAACGCCGCGCAAAGACCCACCGGGACGGCGACAGCGAGCGCCAGTCCGATGATCTGCGCCGTGCCGACGATCGCCGTGGAGATCCCGCCACCGGGAATGCCCGGCGGCGTGGGGGCGTGCACGAAGAAACCGAAAGAGATTCCCCTGACGCCCCGCGCGGTCGTGTAGGCGAGCTCGGCGACGAGCGGCGCCAATCCGACCACGAGCGCCAGTGCGCAGGCGAGTCTCCCGGCGCGGCCGGCAAGGCGACGTCGCCAGAGCGAACGGCGTGCGGCATCCTGCACGAAGGCCCGACTTCGACCCGACGTCCGTCGTCCTTCGTCGCCAACGAGAACCGAATCGTCGCGGCCGACTGCGACAGCATCCCGGGAGCGGTTCATCTCGGCTCGCCGCCCCTTAGGGCCCGGCGCGTCGCGTTCGCACGCAGAAGCGCTTGACCACCGAGGTTGACCGCGACAGTGAGCGCGAGAAGAACGACCGCCAACGCCACGATCGAGCTCGCCCCGAGGCCGGGACTGGCCTCGGCGAACTGGTTGATGATCGCCGAGCCGAGCGTGGCACCCGGTGCGAGGAGCGAGTGCGGGATCGAAGGGTTGTTGCCGATCACCATCGCCACGGCGATGCTCTCGCCGAGCGCGCGCCCGATCGCCAGCGTGATGGCGGCGGCGACACCCGCACGCGCGCCCGGGATCACGGCCTTGCGGACGACCTGCCAGCGGGTCGCGCCGAGGGCGAGGGCCGCCTCGCGGTCGGCCTGGGGCACGCCGCGCAACGCCGTCCGGCTGAGGGCGACCATCGTCGGGAGGGTCATCACCGCGAGGACGACCGAGGCGAGCAGCACGCTCGGCCCGTACGCGGGACCGTGGAAGAACCACTCGACGACCGGCACCGCACCGAGAAACGGCTCGACGTCACCAGCGAACAGCGGGGACAGGACGATGAGCCCCCACAGACCGACGACGATGCTCGGGATCGCGGCGAGGAGGTCGACCGCGGCCGAGAACGCCCCGGCAAGCCAGCGCGGCGCGAACTCGGCGAGGAACGCCGCGGCTCCGAGCCCGACCGGTATGACGAGCAGCATCGCCACCGCGGTCGTGACGATCGTGCCGACGACGAGGATTCCGGCGCCGTACTCGTTGGCGGCGGGATTCCAGGTCCCCGACCAGATGAAGCCGATCCCCGAGCGCCCAAACGCCTGGCTCGCGTCGTTCGCCATGACGACCACGAGGCTGACGAGGAGCGCGGCGAACAGTCCCGCCGCCATCCAGCGCGCCGCGGCGTAGACGCGGCCGCCGGATCCACGCCTCCGGCGCACGAGCGCTTGACGTGCTCCGAGGGCGGGATCCGGTGCGCGCAACGCCCCCGACAGTTGGTCGCTCATCGGGAGATCACACAGCGCTCAGGAGGCAAAGATCTTCTTGCCCGCCGAGTTCTCCAGACGCTCGATGTCCAGTATCGAGAGCCGTTGAACGTTCGCCGGCAGGGGCGCGTAGCCGAGAGCAGCGGCGGCACGCTGGCCCTTGGTGACAACCCAGTAGAGCAACTTGCCGAGC
>JBEKCO010000081.1:0-3249 GCA_050014835.1 Acidimicrobiales bacterium | reverse complement strand
AGAGCTTTGGCTCTCAGCGGTTCCTCTCATGAACAGATTGAAGCTCACGCCGCGACGAATCGCGAGCACCGTTCACAGCTTCTACCTGCTCAAACAGAGGAATTTCCGACCAGCCAACTAGTCCTTGCCGGCCCCGAAGGTACCTAGTGCTCCTCGAAGTCAAAGACGGTCGCCGAGTGGGGCCCCGGCGGTCGCGGCCCGAGTGCGCGGGCTCTCGGAGGACCCGCTTCTGCCGCGACCGCGGCTCGGTGCTCGCGCACGAGTCTCGCGGCGTCCGATCCCACCCGGTCGGCGGGGGGTCTGAGGTTGCGAAGCGGAGGCCGCGCTGAAGGCCGGGCGTCTCCGGTTGGAGTCGAACTGATGCGGCCATTTGAGACGTAACGATTCGTCATCGAGGGGTGGCGTTCGCTGATCGGGCCGCGCCGCGTGAAATCGAACTCATCTTGCGCGCGACCATTCGGTTCCACATCGGTGACCGGGTCCTCGTCGGTCGTGACCTCGGCGATCGTCGAGTCGATCACCTCGCGCAGACGCATCAGTTCGGCCACCGCCTTCTTGCGCTGTTCGTGAAGGTACGTGAGCTGCGACACCGCCCGGGAGCGGTGCTCTTCCAGCTGGCCGAGCTCCTCGCGTCGGCGCTGCTCGATCTCGGCTTCGATCTGCTGAGCCTTGCTGCGTGCGGTGGTGAGAATCGTCTGCGCTTCTTCGGCGGTCTTCTCGCGAAGCTCCGCCAGCTCGACCTCAGCTTTCTCCCGGAGCGCGTCCGCGCCTTCGCGGGCCTCCTCGAAGATCCGTTGGATGTGCTCGCCAACGCCGTCGAGCTTGAACGTCTGGGAAGGTCGACGCTGATCTTCGAGCGCGCCCACCCGGCGGTGCAGCTCGCGCAGCTGGCCAACGGCGGCGGCGAGCTTGCGCTCGGCCTCCGAAGCGCGGCGCAATGACTCGTCGAGGCGGAGCTGCTGGGCAGCGACGTAGCGATCGACCTGCTCAGGGTCGTAGCCGCGGCGGTAGGCACCGAATATCGGGGTGGTCTCGGCCATATGCGACGCACGAGACTCTTCCATGCTCGCCTCCCAGCGCCTCCCGGCGCCTCGTTCGCCTCGATGCGCCCGCCGGATCCGGCCGGGCAGCAGTATGCCTGCGACCCCGATGGTACCGGGCTGGTGCACGCCGGGCGCGGAACTTCACCGACCCGGACGCGAAGATTCTGCCTGAAAAAGGGAAGGAATGGGTCAGGGACCGGGGCGCACCGGGTGTCAGGCTCCCCGGGCGAGCCAGCCGGCCCGGGGTCGTTCGCACAGACCACCGCCGTTACGATTGGCGACTGACGTGCTCTTCTTGCGGCTCGATGCCGCCGGGTGGGCCGCCGGTGATTTGGGGCCGACCGGGGAGGAGCGAGAGCCGATGGGTGACAGGAATCCCGTGCTCGCCGAGCGCGACGCGATCGAAGGCGCGCTCGTCGCGGCGCTCGCCCGCGGGGGGGAGTTCGCCGAGGTCTTCGTCGAGGATCGCAGCTCCACGGGGATCTCGTTCGATGACCGTCGGGTGGAGGAGCTGTCCTCGGGCCGGGATCGCGGAGCCGGGATCCGCGTCGTCGTCGGTGAGACGACGGGGTTCGCGCACACCGCCGATCTGTCCACCCGCGGGCTGCACGATGCAGCCGAGGCGGCGGCCGCGGTGGCGCACGCCGGCGGCGGCGGAGTGCGTTCGGTCGCCCTCGTCGAGCGTAAGGACGATCCCGTCGGCACGATCGGGATCTACCCGGAAGACATCGACAAGGCGCGCAAGGTCGAGCTTCTTGCCCGCGCCGACGACGAGGCACGGGCGGCGAGCGGCTCCATCGTCCAGGTGTCCGCCGGCTACGGCGACAGCCGGCGCCGCATCGTCATCGCCAACTCCGACGGGTTGTGCGTGGCGGATGACCAGGTGAGGACCCGATTCGCGGTCTCGTGCGTCGCGTCGGGGGATGGCGGCCTCCAGACCGGTTACGAGGTGCTGGCGCGCACGATCGGCTTCGAGCTGTTCGACCGTTTCAGCGTCGAGGCGGCGGCGAAGGAGGCCGCCCGGCGCGCGGTCGGCAAGCTCACCGCCCGCCCGGCCCCGTCGGGGGCGTATCCGGTCGTCATCAAGGGCGGGACCGGCGGATACCTCTTCCACGAGGCGTGCGGGCACGGGCTTGAGGCCGACCACATCATGAAGGACGCGTCCGCCTTCCGCGGACGGCTCGGCACCAAGGTGGCGAGCCCCCTCGTCACCCTCGTCGACGACGGCACCGTCGGCGAGAGCTGGGGAACCTCGACGATCGACGACGAGGGCCGTCCGGCGCAGCGCAACGTGCTGATCGAGAACGGCGTGCTCACGGAGTACATGTGGGATTACCTGCGCGCCCGTCAGGACGGGCGGGAGTCGTCGGGGAACGGGCGTCGCCAGAGCTACCAGCATCTCCCGATGGTCCGGATGACGAACACGTTCCTGCTCGCCGGGACCGAGGACCCGGAAGAGATCGTCAACCAGACCCCGTTCGGCGTCTACCTCGCCAAGCTCGGCGGGGGCCAGGTGAACACGGCGACGGGCGATTTCGTGTTCGGCATGACCGAGGCCTATCTCATCGAGGGTGGCCGGATCACCGAGCCGCTGCGGGACGCCAACCTGATCGGCAACGGGCCAGACGTGTTGATGAAGATCGACGCCATCGCCGACGACTTCGACATGGCCCCGGGGACCTGCGGCAAGGACGGCCAGTCGGTCGCCGTCGGGAGCGGCCAGCCGACCCTTCGGGTGTCCTCGGTCACGATCGGAGGGACGGCCGGTGGCTGAGCTGCTCGACCTGGCGCAAAGGATCGCCTCCTGGGGGCAGCCGGGCGAGGAGGTCGAGGCCTTCGTCGCCTGGCAGCGCGAGACGGAGGTGCGCGCCTACGGCGGCGAGGTGGAATCGCTTTCGTCGGCCGAATCCGCCGGCATCGGGATCCGGGTGGTCGCCGGGGCGCGTCAGGGCTTCGCCTACGTCGGCAATCTCGACGAGGCCCTCGCCCGGGACGCGCTCGCCGAGGCGCGTGACAACGCTTCGTTCGCCACGCCCGACCCGAACGTTGGCCTGGCGGAGCCGGACGGCGTCGCGCCGGTCGAACTCGAGCTGTGGGACGACTCGCTCGGCTCGATGGCGACGGAGGAAAAGATCGCCCTCGCGTTGGAACTGGAACGACGGGTCCGGGCGGGCGACGCCCGGATCCGCGAGGTCGTGAGCGCGGA
>JBEKCO010000080.1:0-3284 GCA_050014835.1 Acidimicrobiales bacterium | reverse complement strand
TGTGCCTCGCGCCCCTCGTCGCCGCGGGGCTCGTGGAGCCCGGCGGGTTGATCGTCGACGCCGCGAGCGGGACCTCCGGGGCGGGGCGCCAGCCCTCGGCGACGACGCACCACGCGACGGTGAACGAGAACTTCGTCGCCTACGGGCTGCTCGACCACCGGCACAGCCCGGAGATGGCCCAGGCGATCGGGGCCGAGGTGCTCTTCACCCCGCACCTCGCGCCGATGACCCGGGGCATCCTCGCCACGTGCTACGCCCGGCCGACGCACGCCATCTCGACCGAGGAGCTGCTCGGCGCGCTCGGTGACGTCTATGCGGGCGAGCCGTTCGTCGAGGTCGTCGCGCATTCGCCGTCGACGCGGGAGACCTACGCCTCGAACGTGGCGAAGCTGACGGCGCGCTCCGACGCGCGCACGCGCCACGTCGTCGTGCTCGGGGCGATCGACAACCTGACAAAGGGCGGTGCCGGCCAGGCGATCCAGGCGGCGAACGTCGCCCTCGGGCTTTCTGAGACGGCGGGACTGCCCCGGGTGGCGGTGATGCCGTGAGCGTCACGTGGCCCCGGGGTTTCGTCGCCACCGGGCTGGCGAGCGGGATCAAGCCGGACGGGGTGGCGGACCTCGCGCTCGTCGCCTCGACCGGGGGCGCGGTCCCGGCGGCGGCGACGTTCACGACGAACCGGGCCTGTGCCGCGCCGGTGACGGTGAGCCGCGCCCACCTCGCCGCGACGCACGGACGCGCCGCCGCCGTCGTCCTCAACAGCGGCTGCGCCAACGCGGCGACGGGGGCCACCGGGCTCGCCACCGCCGAGCGGACGGCCGCCTGCGTCGCCGGGCCGCTCGGCGTCGGCGCCGAAGAGGTCCTCGTGTGCTCGACGGGGCTGATCGGCCGCACGCTCCCGATCGAGGTGATCGAGGCAGCTGCGCCGACCCTCGTCGCGCGCCGAGGCGGCTCGCCCGCGGACGGCACCGCGGCCGCGACGGCGATCCTCACGACGGACACCCATCCCAAGCAGGTCACCCGCGAGGGCGCGGCGTTCCGGGTGGGCGGGATGGCGAAGGGCGCCGGGATGATCGCCCCGCACATGGCGACGATGCTCGCCGTGCTGACGACTGACGCCGCGACGACGCCGGAGGTGCTCGGTGCCGCGCTGCGTGCCGCGGTGGATCACAGTTTCAACGCGCTCATCGTCGACGGCTGCATGTCGACGAACGACACCGTCATCGTGCTGGCGAGCGGCGCGGCCGGCGCGGCCGACGCCGCGGACCTCACGGTGGCGCTCACCGACGCCTGTGCCGACCTCGCCTGGCAGCTCGCCGGGGACTCCGAGGGCACGACGCGCGTCACCGAGATCCGCGTCGTCGGCGCCGCCGACGACGCCGACGCGCGGCTCGCGGCCCGCGCGGTCGCCGGCAGCCTCCTCGTCAAGGTCTCGCTGTTCGGCGCCGACCCGTACTGGGGTCGGATCTTCTCCGAGCTCGGCGCCTCGGGGGCCGCGTTCGACCCGGACCGGGTGCGCGTCGCCTACGGGCCGGTGACCGTCGTCGAAACCGGCCTCGACGTCGGCGGCGTCGGGGACGCGGCCGCGGCGTACCTGGCCGGCGACCGGTTGGAGATCACCTGCGACCTCGGTCTCGGCGCGGGCACGGCCCGGGTCCTCGCGACCGATCTCGGTCACGGCTACATCGAAGAGAACATGAGGACGTCGTGAGCGCCGTCCCCGACCGGGACGCGGCGCGGACCGCGGCGACCCTCGCCGAGGCGATCCCGTACATCCGGCGCTTTGCGGGCGCGGTCATCGTGGTGAAGTTCGGCGGCAGCACGCTCGGCGACGCCGACCTCGGGCCGGAGACGGTCCTCGACCGGTTCGCGATGGACGTCGTTCTGATGCGGAGCGTCGGCATGCTCCCCGTTGTCGTGCACGGCGGTGGTCCCCAGATCGGCGCGCTGATGGAGCGCCTCGGCAAGACGCCCGAGTTCCGCGACGGCCAGCGGGTGACGGACGCCGAGACCCTCGACATCGCGCGCATGGTGCTCGTCGGCAAGGTGAACCGCGAGATCGTCGGCGCGCTGAACCTGCACGCCCCGGTCGCCGTCGGGCTGTCGGGCGAGGACGTCGGGTTCATCACCGCCGTCGAGCGCGACCCCGCGCTCGGCTTCGTCGGCGACGTGGAGTCCGTCGACCCCGTCCTTCTGCGCCACCTCCTCGCTGAGGGCCTCGTGCCAGTCGTCGCGACGATCGCCCCCGACGCGAGCGGCCAGGCGTACAACATCAACGCCGACGCCGTCGCCGGGGCGATCGCCGAGTCGCTTTCCGCCCGCCGCCTCATCTTCCTCACCGACGTGAGCGGCGTGCGCACCGACCCCGGGGACCCGACGAGCGTCGTCTCGTCGACGACCGCCGGCGCCCTCGAGGCGCTCGTCGGAACCGGCGCCATCGTCGGCGGCATGATCCCGAAGGCGCGAGCCTGCGCGCGGGCCGTCCGGCACGGCGTCGAGGCGGGTCACATCCTCGACGGCCGCGTCGAGCACGCCCTCTTGCTCGAACTGTTCACCGAGTCCGGCGTCGGCACGATGGTGGTGGCGTCGTGACCCACCTCATGCCGACCTACCGTCCGCCGACCGTCCGGTTCGTCGCCGGCCACGGCTGCCGGCTCGTCGACGACGCGGGCCGGACGTACCTCGACTTCCTCTCGGGACTCGGCGTCACCGGCCTCGGTCACGCCGACTCGGTCGTCGCCGGGGCGATCGCCGCCCAGGCGAGCCGGCTGCTCCACGTGTCGAACATCTTCGCCAACGAGTTCAACGAGGACGTCGCGGCGCAGATCGACGAACTGATCGGCGACGGGAGCCCCGCCGGGGGACAGGTGTTCTTCGCCAATTCGGGCGCCGAAGCGAACGAGTGCGCGATCAAGCTCGCCCGGCGCTGGGGCGGACCGGGGCGCTACGGCGTCGTATCGACGCTCGGCTCGTTCCACGGCCGCACGCTCGCCACCCTGCACGCCACGGGACAGCCCGCCAAGCACGAGGCGTTGCTGCCCCTGCCGGAGGGGTTCAGCCACGTCCCCTACGGCGACGCCGGGGCGCTGCGGTCGATCGACGCGGGTCGCGTCGCCGCGGTGTTGCTCGAGCCGATCCTCGGCGAGTCGGGCGTCGTGCCGCCGCCCCGGGGCTACCTCGCGGACGTGCGAGCGATCTGTGACGAGCTCGGCCTGCTCCTCATCGTCGACGAGATCCAGACCGGCCTCGGCCGCACGGGGCGGTGGTTCGCCTTCCAGCACGAG
>JBEKCO010000079.1:0-3567 GCA_050014835.1 Acidimicrobiales bacterium | reverse complement strand
CGGCGATGAACCTCGACCGGATCGGCCGGATCCCCGGGCTGATCGGGTGAGCAAGCCCGTGTTCTTGCACGCAATCCTTCGCTGACCAAGCCGAAGGGCCCTTGCCGACCAGCCAACTAGGGTCCGCCGGGCGGTCGGGGATCGCGATAGGGCAGGTGGAGCCCCCTAGCGAATCGAACATATGTTCGCTATTGTCGTCCGATCAGTTCGTTCAACCCGATCATCCCCTGGTCCGAGCTCGAGCGTCGTCTCTCGGGGCGGCGGAACGGGCACACGCCTCCACGGGCCCCGGCGGAGCACGCGGGGGACCACGCGGTCTCCGCCGCGCCGGAAGGTCCCGGGATCCGCCGGGCCGAGGTGCCCTACGCGGAGTTGCACTGCCACTCGAACTTCAGCTTCCTCGATGGCGCCTCGAGCCCCGAGGCGCTCGCCGCGGAGGCGGCGTGCCTCGGCCTCGAGGCGCTCGCGCTCACCGACCACGACGGGTGCTACGGCGTCGTCCGCTTCGCCGCGGCGGCCCGGGAGCTCTCGCTGCGGACCGTCTTTGGCGCCGAGCTCTCGTTGCCGACCGGCTCTGCCCGCCGACCCGAGGCGCGGGCCGGCGCGATCGATCCTGAGTCCGCGCACCTCGTCGTGCTGGCGCGGGACCCCGAGGGGTACGCCCGGCTGTCGACGGCGATCGCCCGGGCCCATCTCGCCGGGGGGGAGAAGGGCCGGCCCGCTTTCGATCTCGGCCTCCTTTCCGAGGCCCACGGGGGCCACTGGTGCGTGCTCACCGGCTGCCGGCGCGGCGCCGTGCCGGCGGCGCTTGTCGCCGGGGGACCGGCCGCGGCGGCGCGCGAGCTCGCCCGCCTCGTCGAGGCGTTCGGCCGGGACAACGTCGCCGTCGAGTTGTTCGACCACAACACGCCGCTCGACGAGGCGCGCAACGACGCCCTCGCCGTGCTCGGCACCCGCGCCGGCGTCGACCTCGTCGCGACGACGAACGCGCACTACGCGACGCCGTCGGGCTACGCACTGGCGACGGCGCTCGCCGCGGTCCGGGCCCGGCGCAGCCTCGAGGAGGTGGACGGCTGGCTCCCGGCCTGGGCCGGGGCCTCGCTGCGCTCGGGGGCCGAGCAGGCCCGGCGGTTCCGCCGTTACCCCGGGGCGGTCGAGGCGGCCGCCGAGCTCGGCCGGGAGTGCGCCTTCGACCTCCGGCTCATCGCCCCGGGCCTCCCGCCGTTCCCGGTGCCGCCCGGTACCGACGAGGCGGGATACCTGCGGACCCTCGTCGAGGCCGGCGGCACCCGTCGCTACGGCCGGCGCGGCGCGGCGCGCGTCCCCGGCGCCTGGGAGGCGATCGACCGGGAGCTCGGCATCATCGAGGCGCTCGGCTTCCCCGGCTACTTCCTCGTCGTCTGGGACATCGTCGAGTTCTGCCGGCGGGAGAACATCTTTTGCCAGGGGCGTGGGTCGGCGGCGAACTCGGCGGTCTGTTACGCCCTCGGGATCACGAACGCCGACGCCGTCGCCCTCGGGCTGTTGTTCGAGCGGTTCCTGTCGCCCGCCCGCGACGGCCCGCCCGACATCGACTTAGACATCGAGTCCGGCCGGCGCGACGAGGTCATCGCCTACGTTTACGACCGCTACGGGCGGGAGCACGCCGCCCAGGTGGCAAACGTCATCACCTACCGCCCGCGCTCCGCGATCCGCGACGTCGCCCGGGCGCTCGGCTACCCGCCGGGGACCGTCGACACCTGGTCGGCGGCGGTCGGGAGGGCGTTCGTCGCGAGCATCGCCCACCCCGCGCCGCCGGGTGCCCGGGCCGAGACCGATCCCGGCGAGCTGGGCGTCCCGCCGGAGGTGGTGCGCCTCGCGGCCGAGTTCGAGGGTTTCCCCCGGCATCTCGGCATCCACTCCGGGGGAATGGTGATCTGCGACCGGCCGGTGATCGCCGTCTGCCCGGTCGAGTGGGCCCGTCGGGAGGGGCGCTCGGTGCTCCAGTGGGACAAGGAGGACTGCGCGGCCGTCGGGCTCGTGAAGTTCGACCTGTTGGGCCTCGGCATGCTCGAGGCGCTCCACCGCATGGTCGACCTCGTCGTCGAACGCCACGGCGCCGAGGTCGAACTCGCGACGATCCCCCAAGAAGACGCCGTCTACGACATGCTCGCCCGGGCGGACTCGATCGGGGTGTTCCAGGTCGAGAGCCGCGCCCAGATGGCGACGTTGCCGCGGCTGCGCCCTCGCGTCTTTTATGACCTCGTCGTCGAGGTCGCGCTCATCCGGCCGGGGCCGATCCAGGGCGGCTCGGTCCACCCGTACCTGCGCCGCCGCAACGGGGAGGAGGAGGTGCGCTACCTCCACCCCCTTTTGCAAAGGGCCCTCGAGAAGACGCTCGGCGTGCCGCTTTTCCAGGAGCAGCTGATGCAGATCGCGATCGACGTCGCCGGCTTCGACGCCGTCGAGGCGGACGAGCTCCGCCAGGCGATGAGCTCGAAGCGGTCCGCGGCGCGCATGGAGCGGCTGCGGGGGCGCCTCTACCGGGGGATGGCCGAACGCGGGATCACCGGCGAGGTCGCCGACACGATCTACGAACAGCTCGCCGCCTTCGCCAACTTCGGCTTCCCCGAGTCCCACTCGGTCTCGTTCGCCTATCTCGTCTACGCCTCGGCGTGGTTCAAGCACCACTACCCGGCGGCGTTCCTCGCCGCCCTCTTGAACTCCCAGCCGATGGGGTTCTGGTCGCCCGAGAGCCTCGTCGCCGACGCCCGTCGCCACGGGGTCGCGACGCTGCGCCCCGACGTGAACGCGAGCGCCGCCGCGGCGACACTCGTCGACGACCCGGGGCGTGCCGGGGCGACGGCGGTCCGGCTCGGCCTCGCCTCGATCCGGGGGATTGGCGCCGAGCTCGCCGGGCGGATCGCCGCCGGGGCGCCGTATGCGAGCATCGACGACCTCGCGCGCCGGATCGGGCCGACCCGCCCGCAGCTCGAGTCGCTGGCGACGGCGGACGCCCTCGCCGGGCTCGGCGCCCTCGACCGGCCGGGCCGCGCCGGGGAAACCTCGCGCCGGGCGGCGCTGTGGGCCGCGGGCGTGCTCGCCGACGGGAGCCCCGCCCGCCTGCCCGGCATGGTCCCCGGGGCGGTCGCCCCCGCGCTGCCGGCGATGGACGAGGTCGACGTCCTCGCCGCCGACCTCTGGGCGACGGGCGTGTCGACCGAGAGCCACCCCGTAGCGCCGCTGCGGGAGTGGCTCGACCGCCAGGGCGTGGCCCCGGCGGCCTCGCTCGTCGAGGTGGACGGGCCCGCCAGAGTGCGCGTGGCGGGGATCGTTACCCACCGCCAGCGGCCCTCGACCGCCGGGGGGACGGTGTTCGTCAACCTCGAGGACGAGACGGGGGTCGTCAACGTCATCTGCTCGCCGGGGCTGTGGGCCCACCACCGTGGGGCCGTCTCCTCGGCCCCGGCGCTCCTCGTCCGCGGCCGGCTCGAGGGTGCCGGTGCGGCCCGGTCGGTCGTCGCCGAGCGCCTCGAGGTGCTCGAGCTCAACATGGCGGTCGGCCGCTCCCGCGACTTCCGCTGACCG
>JBEKCO010000078.1:0-4879 GCA_050014835.1 Acidimicrobiales bacterium | reverse complement strand
GACGGCGTGGTCGTCATCGAACATCACCGACAGGCGCGAGGGGCTGTGAGAAGATGACATCGAAAAGGTGCCTTTCTGATCTGGCGAATTGGTTCTTTGGTGAGTCCAATTCTTCCTGATCATGGCACCTTTTCCGCGGATGGTCAGGCCTTCAAAGGCCTATCTGCGCGGTGGTTCCAGGCTAAGGACCGAGAGCTTCCCAGTCGTCCGTGAAGTTCTCGCCCGAAGCGCCGAGCGGTCCGGGCGCGGCCAACACCGTCGTTCGATTGTTGGCGAGCATCTCTATCGCCGACGCAGAGAAGGCCGAGATCGATCCGCCGGTCCCGTTGTCCGTCGCTGTCGCACTGGTGAAGGTCACCGATCCAAAGTCGGCGAGCGAAGTGAGCAAGCAGCTAGGGCTGCAGACCTCCGGCCGCTCGACGATCCATTCCGCGGACGCCTTCGACGCGCCCGAGAACGAGATCGACGTCGAGTAAGGACTGGACCACGCCGAGTCGTTGATCGACAGCGTCCAGCTCGAACCACTCACGCTCACCGAGGCGGTGATGGTGTCACCGGGAGACACCGGGTACCCGGAAGCCGGTTTGAGCTCGACCTCGTCGCCGTTGTAGACCGCGGGGTCGCCGTACATCTCATACCAGGCGTAATACGAAGCCACGTTGTTCTGGTTGCAGTCTGCCTCGATGCCGTCCTGCTCGACCGTGCTGCTCCCGTAGCCGTCGATCCCGATCCACGCCGAGGCGTAGGCGTTCGTGCCTGAATTGCAAGTCAGAGTCGGTACAGTCCAGTCGCCATTGACTGAGGTAAAGGTGCCTGTCGGGCCTGTGTCCACGTAGCCGGACCAGTTGAGGGATCCGACGGTTAGCGTCACGGGGTTGGTTGTTGCGGATCCGCCGGTGTTCGTGAACACCGCTTCGTACTCGTAGTCGTTCTCCGTGCTCGACGCCGTGAAGGAGTAGGTCGGCGAGGCCGAGGAGGCGCCGGAGGCTTTCGCCCAGCTTGTGCCGCCGTTGAATGAGTACTGCCACTGGACACTGGGGGTCGGAGTGCCCGACGCCGCGGCGGTGAAGCTCGCGGAATCGCCCGCAAGAACTGTTTGCTTCGTTGGTTGTTCTGTGATGACGGGTGCAGCAGGCGCCAGCGTCGTAGTCGTCGTAGACGTCGTGGTCGTCGGCGTGGTCGTCGGCGTGGTCGTCGGCGTGGTCGTCGGCGTCGGCGTGGTCGTCGGCGTCGGCGTCGGCGTGGTCGTGGTCGCCGGCGTGGTCGTGGTCGCCGGCGTG
Organism: Acidimicrobiales bacterium; assembly: GCA_050014835.1. Classification (GTDB taxonomy): domain Bacteria; phylum Actinomycetota; class Acidimicrobiia; order Acidimicrobiales; family Bog-793; genus Bog-793. Next base: position 3,599 of record JBEKCO010000078.1, on the reverse strand, counting down.
GTCGTGGTCGCCGGCGTGGTGGTTGTGGCTGGCGGCGTTGTCGTCGTCGGTGTGGGCCGACGGTGTAGTGCCTCGACGACGACCCGCCAGATCGCTGTGCTGGTTTCAAAGCGATTGCTCGCCGTGATGCGAACCTCAGCAGTGAAGGGTGTGCTTCGAGTATTCGCCGGAACGAACACGGAGATCTCGACCCACCGGTTGGTACCTGCGCAGTGCACGGTTCTCTTGAAGGGAGTTCCTTGCCATCTGAACGAAGAAAACGTGCAGCTGGTTGCATTGCTTACCCTCGCCATAGGTCGGGCAATTCCACCCGAGCTGGGCAAGGCCGAGGGGGAACTCTTGACGGATGACAGAGACGGCTCGCCACTCGCCGAGGACTTGGCTGCAGGCGTTGGACGCAGGTCGGGCAGCACGGTGACTATGCGACGCCCCGCGCTCGCCGGTCCAGGATTCTCTGTGGCCAACGGCGTCGAATGCCCCGCGGAAACGACCAAACCCAACGGGATGACGCGCGAGGTGCTGACGGGCATGGTTCGCGCCGATGCGCTGTTCATCAGCGAGACACCACCGTACAGCGAGACACCGAACAGCGTGCAAACGGCGATCGTGACAGACGCGAGTCGTTTCATCGCTCGCGATCCTCTGCGAAGAACCGAAACGCGTCCATCTCCACTGGAGAATATCGGTGATTCCTGTCGCGACGTTCGCAGCAATCAGCGGTTTTCGACTTTGCGGTGGAGCCGCGTCTTGGCGACACTGGTCGCTGCTCGTCTTGTAGGGCCGTGAAGTTACGCCAGCATCTCGAGATCGCGCGCGTCAAGGCCCTCCTGTGCGAGGCTGGAGTCGTCTCGACCTGCGAGTCTGTGGTACCGCGAGCTGGCGAAAAGGTCGTAGAGGTCTTGACTCAGTGGCGGGTAGTTCAAGAGGCAGAACGCCTGACTTTGGATCAGGAGGTTGGAGGTTCGAGTCCTCCCCCGCCAGCCAGATACGACCAGCTCAAGTGGCATATTAGCTCGAAGTAGGAGAGCCGGTAACCCTCTGTGAGAACCAAACGGTTCTCACAGTTCTCACGGAGGACATCTCACGGAGTTCTCACGGAGGAGTAGTGCCGACAACACCCGAGGGCGTCTACCGAGACGAACGGGGCTGGTATTTCAAAGTTACGGTCGGCCGAGATGGTGACGTCCTAAGAACGCGCGCCGATAGGCGACTGGCAAAGACATCCACCGGTTGTCGTGGTGGCCCGGGAAGGATCTCGGGTGCACCCAACCAACGACAAACCGGTGGAGGTCCCCATCATGCTCGCGCTCGCACCCAAGGTGGTCGATGCCGTCTTCCACGCGGTCGCAGGACACCTTCCCCTCGTGTCGAAGATCACCCGCTCGGCTGCCATCGCCCGCGGACGAGCGATCGGAAGTGCTTCTTCGGGATCCTCGTCCGTCTCGTGACCGGCTGCAGCTGGGACGTCGCCGGCCGGATCACCGACACCTCGGAGTCGACGCTGCGCCGTCGTCGGGACGAGTGGCTGGCGACGGGCGTGTGCGAGCGCTCGTCGACGAGGCGCTCTCCGGCTACGACCGGATCATCGGGCTCGAGCTCGGCGACCTCGTCGTCGACGGCTCGCTCCACAAGGTGCCCTCCGGCGGCGAGGCGACCGGCCCGAACTCCGTCGACCGAGAAAAACGCGGCGGGAAGTGGTCGGTCGTCACCGACGCCCGCGGCATCCCTGTCGCCTGGGTGTCGGCGCCGGCCAACCAGAACGACTGCACACTGCTCGCCCCGACGCTCGACGCCCTGGCGCGGCGTGGGTTGCACGACGACGTCGGGATCGTCCATCTCGACCGGGGCTAGGACTACGACGCCGTCCGAGAGGCCTGTGCACTGCGCCATCTCGACTCGGCCATCCCGAAGGTCCGCCCGCACGGCCCGAAGCACACCCGGCTGAAGAAGCGTCCCGTCGTGCTCGGACAGCGCTAGCCCGTCGAGCGCACCAACTCGTGGCGGTCGAACTTCGGCCAGCTCCGACGCAACACCGATCGCCTCTCGATCCATCGCGCCGCCGCGCTCGCCCTGGCGATTGCGCTCATCATCACGATCAAGCTCGTGAAATGGGCCAAGCGGTGGAACGGCTGAGGACGCCTATCGGCGCGCGTTCTGAGTTCCCTGTAAACGGGATCGGCCTGAGCAAGCATGAAACGGGATCGGCCTGAGCAAGCATGTCGTAAGCGCAAACACACGACAAGGAGGCTCAGGCCAATGAGGACAGTACCGTCGTCCATGCTCGTCCGCGAGGAACTCGACCAGTTGCTGCAAGGCGAGCTCGACGAGGGAACCAACGTCGTCTCGTCCCTCGTCGACACCGTCACCCGCCTCGTCGTCCAGAGCTCTCGAGGCCGAGCAGTCCGACTTCCTCGGCGGCCGCGGCCGTTACGAGCGAAGAGCGCCCGGTGGCGGCCTGCGCAACGGGTATGAACCAGGCCGCATCCGCTCGGCCGAGGGTGCGATCAAGGTGCGCGTGCCCCAGGTGCGTGCCACCGCCGAGCCCTACCGCTCGAGCCTGATGAGCTTTCTCGACGGCAACTCCGACGCGGCCGACCGCCTCGTCACCGAGACCCCGCCCGGGGGCTGTCGACCCGGGACGTCGAGGACGCCTTCCGAGACGCTACGGGCGAGCTGCTCATCTCGAAGTCCGCCGTCTCCGAGATCACCGACCGGCTGTGGGAGGACTACGAGGCCTTTGTCGCCCGCGACCTCTCGGAGATCTCGGCCGAGTACCTCACCGACGCCATCTTCGAGTCGCTCCGCCGCCAGGGGGCCAAGGAGGCCCTCCTCGTCGCCTGGTCGATCGACTCCGAAGGCCGCAAGCACCTCTTGCACCTGGCCGTCGGCAACAAGGAGTCTGCGGCCGCCTGGATCGAGTTCTTCCGCAACATGCTCGCCCGGGGGATGCGGGCACCGACCACCGTCGCGACCGACGGGACCCCGGTCATGATCAAGGCGGTCTGTGTGGTCTTCCCCTCCTCGGTCCGGATCCGTTGCTGGCTCCACCGGCTCTCGAACATCCGAGCGAAGCTCCCCGACGACGAGGCACCCGAGGTGCTGGCCCACCTCTACGCCGTGCGGGATGCCCCGAGCCTCGACGCCCCCCGGGCGGCGGCCGATCGGTTTGAGAGCACCTACGCCCGCTCGTTCCCCGCCGCGGTGGCCTGTTTCACCGACGACCGGGAGGCCCTTTGGCCGTCCACCGGGTCCCGTCCACCGGGTCCCGGTCCGACACCGCATCCGCGTGCGGACGACGAACCTCGCCGAACAAGCTTCGACGAGGAGCGCCGACGGACCAAGGTGATCCCGAGGCTGATGAGCGAGAAGGCGACCATGAAGCTCGCCTTCGCCACGATGATCCGTTCGGCCGAGCGCTGGTGCCGAGTCTCGGTGGGCGACCTTGAGCGTCACCAGCTCAAGCTGTTGCGCGCCGAGCTCGGGCTCGACCAGCCGCCGGCCGAGGACCGCACGACCCAGCGAAGGAGAACAACAGAGCGCCACGCGACCTGACGCTCACCGGCGATCGTTTACAGGGCGTTCAGGACTTGACCATCAGC
>JBEKCO010000077.1:0-3702 GCA_050014835.1 Acidimicrobiales bacterium | reverse complement strand
CAGACCTCCCAGAGCTCGCCGATGTCCCCGCGCTGGCCGTGATTCGGTACGACCGCACAGCACCAGCGGGCCTCCGCGATGGAATCGTTGCCGCGCTTCATGCCTCGCCAGATGAGGTGGCGGCACGAGTCACTGCCGCATACGAGTGGACTACCGCATGGACATGGCGCGATGTCGCTGTCGCGACGAAGGCTCTCTACGAGAGGACGCTTCACGAGCCCATTTATGCCAAGAGTTATTCACTTGATCATCGAGCCTCAGCGAGTCAACTCGACGATGCCGTCCACGGAGACGGTGACCAACGCTGTCAATGACTGACGTGCCGCGGGTCACGGTCGTTGTCGTGTCGAAAGATGAGCCACAGTTGGCAGAAACCCTCGGGGTGCTGCGGCAACACATTGACCAGAATCAAGGAGAATGCATCGTCGTGGACGCGTCGCGCAAGCGCTTCGACGCCATTCGTCGTACGCATCCGTGGGTTCGCTGGGTTGACTTCGTAGGACCGTTCGGGGTCGCTATCACCATCGCGCATCAGCGCAACGTCGGTGTACGTGCCGCGCGGGCCGACATCATTGCCTTCTGCGACTCCGGGGGGATGCCCGAGGAGGGATGGCTCTCCGAGTTGACCGCGCCCCTCAGGGCTGGATTGGCCGATGCAACCTGCGGACCCATCTATAGCCTCGATACGTGCTTCAGGGGCACGATCAACGAGCTCCCGGACGGGGCGCCGGTACGCATCACCGTGACCGCGAATATGGCAGTGCTGCGTTCAGCCTTCGACGCCGTCGGAGGCTTTGACGAACGCTTTGCCTACTGTGAGGACACGGAGTTCGGCTGGCGCCTACAAGACGCGAGACTTCGCGTTGTCTGCGCGGCGAAAGCCAAGATGTCAATGCACTGGGGTGACGTCGCCCAGGAGGTAATTCGCGGTAAACGCAACGGCCAAGGCACGGCGATGCTCTTCGTCACCCACCCGAACCGCATAGCCGAACAGATCACCATGTGGCCCGATCTCCTCGCATATCCAGCGTGGCTCATCGGATTACCGATCTCGTTGGCGCTGGGCGCAGTTTCCTGGTGGATCTCTGTTGCGTGGACATGCCTGCTCGTGTTGCCCGCCTTTCGTGCCCTTCGGAGTGAGTCACCCGGAACCTTTCTGCGTGTGAAATGGGTCCGCTCGGTCAGCTTCTTTGGAGGATTAATCAGTTTCGTCCTCGACCGCAGGATTCGCGTTCTGCTCGTCGTCTCAGGCCATGGAGTGATTCGAACCGCTCCCTCACGCGAGCTGCTCGCGAAGTGCGGCATCCCGACGCAGGACATCGACGCGACGAGACGGTGCTTCGGAATGCGGCTGCTGTGGTGCCGGCTTCACGGCGCCTCGATCGTCGATCTCCGTCATGCGGATTTGCTCCGTGACGGCCGCTCAGACTCTCACCTGGTCAGGGGGTTGCGACTCGCCCGACGGGTGGGAATCCGGGTCGTCGCGTGGGATCACGAAGGCGACGAATCGGCGCCGCGCGTCGTCGATGCCCTGATCGTCAGCTCTCGGCGGCGACAGGAGGAACTCGTCGCGCGCTCCGGCCGAGACCGGCCGGCGGTGGTCACGATCCCACACGACTGGATCGCCGGAGCCGAAGGCCTAGGCGACAACGATGCGCGCATCCCCCTTGAGATCGTCTGGTCCCTGCGACGTGTCTATGAGTCACTGCTTGGCATCGAAATTCTGCCCGACCGAATGTCTAACGGCTGACGTCGCATCGACGAGTTGCACAGATCAGGAAGGCGTTGGGAGCGTGCGACGAAACACGTAACCCGTCGTCCCGTGAGCTGCGAGTCCTACTGGGAAGCGCTCAGGACCTCGGGCCAAGAGCCGAGCTTGCAACAGCCGTAAGCGCGCCACGTTCCCTTTCCCCGCGCAGCTTGACGAGGGTGATCCGGCTGAAGGCGTCGCTCACTTCGCACGCGGATCGAAACGAAGCCGGATGTGTCCGACGAGTCGACCCACAAAGTAAGAGGACAGAAGCGCGCAGTCCGTTGCCGCCGCGCCCAAGAAGCCCACGGGGTCCCTTCGTACTTCGAACTTGGAGGCGACGTGCGCCAGAGACATCCCAGCCAGGCAAACAACTGGAGCGCTCAAGCGCCTGGCCCGTCCTCCGCTCACCAGGCACGACAAGATACTGATCAGGAACATCGTGCCGAAGGCGACATCCGGTCCGCGCACTTCCCTATACCGCTCGAGGTGTCGGGAAGCGCCTAATCCGCTCTGGAACAGCCACTTCAGCTCTCGGGAGAACGTCTTGTTCTCGCGATGTTCGACGCGCAGTCCTGGCACTACCTCCCGGACGACCCCCGCTGTGTCCATTTCATGGTCGAGAGCGACGTCCTCGCCTTCGCGTAGGTCTTCGTCGTAAACGACCCGGCTGAAGACCTCTCGGCGGAATAGAGCGTTGTTCCCCGTGGTGCGGGTGGTGCTGGGAACGACCTTCGGTTCCAACTTGAATCTCCTAGCGAGAAAACCCACGTCCCCGTCTGGCACCGCGGTACCACTGACGACATCGCGTCCCTCAAGACTGGAGAGACATCGAACGAGCCAATCCGGCGGCAACATGATGTCTGCGTCGACCATCGCGATGAAATCCCCCCGTGCCGCGCGCACACCGGTCGATCGAGCCGCCCCTCGGCCAAGATTGGCGGCAAGTCGAACAACCTGCAGCTCCGGGATCTCCATCATCAATTGCGACAGCACGGACTGAGTCGCATCCTGGGAACAGTCGTCCACAACAACAATCTCGTAGCTGGAAAGCCCCTCTTGGGCCGCGATCGACCTCAGGCAGCGCGCAATCCCTTCCTCCTCGTTATAAGCGATTACGACGAACGTCACGCGCACTGACCCAACAGCGGCTAGATCGGAGTTCGACACGGGTTCCCTTTCTTCCGTACAGATTGAATCGACACCTGCACGAACGCCACAACTCGCTTCAGCAAACACGCTAAGTCGCTTCGGCTTCGATAGGCCCGCGCGGTCCAGCGCGAGAAGTCACCGCTCTGAGGGCTTCCAGATACTTCTCGGAAACGACTGACCAATCGAACTCCTTCAACCACCCTTCTGGGGCTTCCCTCGGTCCACTTCTGTCCTTAAGTGCCTGTTGAATCGCCGTGGTGATCGCGTCCACCGTCGGCTCGGCCAGATACCCTCGATCCGAGCGAGCCGCGAGCAGGCGACCGTAGTTGTCTGGGTGAGAGGTCGTGACGACCGCCGTGCCACATGCGAGCGCTTCAAGCAATGCAATCCCGAATCCCTCCCGGACCGAGGGACATACGAAGACTTCCGCAGCTTTCATGAGCGCGTACACTTCTTTCGCGTCCGAGACGTCCGAGCGGAACCGTATGAGCGTGCCCACACCGGCTTCGAGGGCGTGTTGCTCGAGGTTGGCTCGCTCGGGACCAGTCCCCACGACGATCAGGCGTAGTGGCCGTCCGCTCTGAAGCTTGGCCAAGGAATCGATCAGCAGGTGCACACCCTTGTGTTCGAGAAGCCTGCCGACGAAGAGCAACTCGCCTGCCTCGTCTGGGACCGCAGGGGCAACACCAGCAATGAGGTCAAGATCGATCGCGTTCTGGATTATCCGGATGGGCACGCTGTCGCCCAAGAAATAGCGCAGTCGGTCGGCGGTCCCGGCCGATACCGCCAGAATCTCGTCG
>JBEKCO010000076.1:0-4607 GCA_050014835.1 Acidimicrobiales bacterium | reverse complement strand
GTGGCGGCGTGCAACGCCGATGCGGCGAGCGTCGAGACCGCGGTCCAGGCCTTCGACACGGTGCACGGATACTGGCTGACATCACCGAACCAACTCGTCGGCCCCGGCGGCGAGCTGGAGGTGGCCGGACAACCCCCGGTACTACTCGATCAGCCTCGGTGCGGACGGCACCGTGGACGTCGCCCCGGCCCCCGGTACTCCGGGGCATGCTCTCGGGCCGCAAAACTACGACACCTACACGGGGCCGGGCGTCGGCAACATCTGCGCCACGGTTTGATCTTCTCGGCGGAATAGCTTCTCGGCACGTCGCCTCGACGCCGGCCCGGCGCGGACATGCGCCGTGCGCGGGCTTCGACCTGCTCTACCCGTCGGAAGTCGTCTTCGACGGTAACGGGGATCTCTACGTCTCGACCGACAACGCGTTCTGTCCGGTCGAGCTGACAAAAACCGGGCACGTCGTGTACCTGGGCGATCTGCGACGCGGGTGCGGCGTTCCCGCCGCGCTCGCCACCGGGCCTCCAAGTAGCGTCTTCGGCGACTGACGACACTCGATCATCCGGATTGAAAGAACGCGGACCCGAACTCTCCTTACGTCCTGGCAGAGCTCGGCTCCCCGCGTGGGCGGCACGTTTCTGCCCAACGACATCGCGATCGGGAGCAACGGGACGGTCTACGCCGACACCACGGCGAACAATGGCTGGACCGACACGACGGCGATCATCGCCATCAGTCCTTGCCGGAACATCTCGACACTGTGGACGAGACACAGGCAACCCGGGTACCCGTCGCGTGGACCCTGAGAGCGGACCGGACGAACGCGCGTCACAGCACCGGTTCGTCGCGCCCCATGGGCGTGTCGATCACGCCGCCGTCTGCACCGAAGGCACCCGTGTTCCCGACGTCCGGGGTGGCTGCGGTGCTGGTCCCCGACTACTAGCGCCTGCGGTCCCAGGACCCAGCTAGGCGGACACGTCGCGTGTGCAGAATGCGCAGACCCGCGCCGCGACCGGAATCGTGCTCGCGCAGTGCTCACAGGTCTTCGTCGTCGGAGCGGCGCCGGCCTGTCGTCGTGTCGCCATCGCGTTCAGCGGTTTCACGACGAGGAAGAAGATCACAGCGGCGAGGATGACGAACGAAATGACGTAGTTGACGAAGTCGCCGTAGGAGAAGGTGCTCCCGTTCACCGTGAAATGGAGCGCAGCGAAGTTCGTCTTCCCGGGGATCGAGATCAGCGGCGTGATCAGGTCCCTGACGAAGGCCGTGATGACCGCTTCGAAAGCGATGCCGATCACGACCGCGATCGCGAGTTCGACGACGTCGCCCCGCAGAAGGAACGTCTTGAAGTCCTTCACCTGGTCACCTTTCAAGCAGGTGCGGTCCGCCGCGTCCTTTCCGCGTCGGTCCCGGTACCAATCGGTGACGCCATTCTGCTCCCCGGGTGGCGCCCTTGCCCGTGGTCGCGACCATCGCGTTTGCCGCGCGGGCGTAGGTCCCGCTGCCACCCCGGGTGGAGCTGGACCGCGGAGGTGACCCTTTTGAACGAGCGGGGGTCGGGAGCGATAAGAATCGCGAGCCTGGCGTGTCGCGACGGACACCGCCCCCGTAGCTCAGGGGACAGAGCAGCGGTTTCCTAAACCGCGTGTCGCAGGTTCGAGTCCTGCCGGGGGCGCCTCTAAAGACGGTCGGGGACAGTCTGAACCCGAAAGTCCCGCTGAACGTTGTGGGACGCGTGTCGCGCTCCAGATCCGTCTGATCTGAATGGCCGCTGGTCCCGCCAAGACCGTTGGGCGACCACGAAGAGGAGACGTTCTGTCGCTCCTGCCATCGCTAGTCACGTGTCACTCACGGATGCAAGAGGGTGAGGTGGGATCCGCGTCGGGAGGGTCGACGTCAACAGTCTCCGACCGACGGCTCAAGTCATCGGGAAGATGACTCCTACCCGACCGCGAGGAGAGCCTCGCAGTTTGCAGCGGAAACCGGCCGCGAGAACAGGTACCCCTGTCCGTATTCACAGCCGAACCCACGGAGCGCTTCAGCCTGCTCCTGGCGCTCGATTCCTTCGGCAATGGTCTTCATCTCCATTGAGGTGGCCAGGTGGCAGATCTCCTCCACTAGCAGCATCGTGCGCACCGAATGGGGCAACTCCGCCGTGAACGAGATGTCGAGCTTCAAATGGTCGAAGGGGAACCGGCGGACGTAGGAGAGCGACGAGAAGGCAGTGCCGAAGTCATCGAGCGCCAGGCCCACCCCGAGGTCCCTGAGCCGCATGAGGAACTCCATCGTCTTTTCGGTGTCGTCGAGCAGCAACGATTCGGTGACCTCGACCACGAGATCGGTCGGCTCGATGCCAGCACCTGTGACTATTCCCAAGAGCGTCTCGAAAAGAGCCGGATCCGCGAGATCACTCGCCGACATGTTGACGCTCATCCACATGCGCGAAGGTGCCGAGTACTTGTGCTGCCAATCCCTGAGCTGCAATGCCGCCTGTTCCCAGACCCACTGGTCGATCTCGATGACGTAGCCGGTATCCTCAGCAAGTGGCAGGAACGAGTCAGGGTAGAGCAATCCCCGTTCTGGGTGCTGCCAACGGGCCAGAGCCTCGAACCCGACGATTCGCTCACTAGCAAGCTCGAAAATCGGCTGATAATGCACTACCAGCTGGTCGAGCGGCGGGACCGACTCCATCTCGTCGTTGGTGACTGGCAGACCTGCAGCCACATGCTGTACCGCATCGCGGAGTTCCTGGATCGCCCTGGTCTTTCGCACCCATGCAGAGCTGCCCGCTCGCATCGAGGCGTAGAGTGCACCGGGGCTTTCCGCTCCGGTGAAAGTGATGATCTTGCCAGCGGGATGAACCTCTCGCAGCGTCTTGATCGCACCTGGAGCGTCCATGTCCGGCAGGTGATAGTCGATGATCACGACGTCCGGCCGAAACTGCTGGGTGATTTCGATGCCCTGCGCAGCGGTCAGTGCCGTGCCGACGACGACGATCTGGGGGTCCTCTTGGAGCAGGCGCACGACACTTTGAAGGAACATCTCGTGGTCGTCGATCACGACGACCCGGATCACGGGCTCACTACTCATCGCGATCGAGCGCCTTGCGTACGTTTTCCAGCAGTGTCACCTGGTCAAAAGGCTTCTCGACCAACAGGAACTCCGTTCCGAGGACAGCTTCTGCTTCGAGGACGGGTTGGGCGTGACCGGACATGAAAAGCACTCGGATGCCGGGTCGGAGCTTTTTCACCTCGTTGGCGACGGCCGGTCCGTGCATCGTCGGCATGATCACGTCGGTGAGGACGAGGTCGATGGGTCCGACGTGCGAGGCCGCAAGTTCTATCGCCTGAGCACCGCTGGATGCGGTGACGACGGTGTAGCCGTTGCGGGTAAGTATCCGTCGCGTCACTTCGCGTAGCGCTTCTTCGTCATCGACCACGAGGATCGTCTCTGTTCCCTCCAGTGACTTGAGGTGACCCACGCGTTCGTCGTGCTCGTCCCGCGTGGCGTCTTTCTTGGCAGCGGGGAGAAGGATGCTGATCGACGTCCCGACACCCTCATCGGAGTCGATCTTCGTGTAACCGCCAGACTGCGAAACGATTCCGTACACGGTCGCCAGCCCGAGGCCCGTGCCCTCGCCTCTGGGCTTGGTCGTGAAGAAAGGTTCGAACGCGCGCTCGCGGACCTCCGAAGACATGCCCACGCCGGTGTCGCTGACGCGCAAACAGGCGTAGAACCCTTCCGGAGCGCCCGCGATAAAGCTTTGCTCCGTAGTGATCTCCCTTGTCGACGTGGCGATCGATAGCGTGCCCCCTGCCGGCATGGCGTCACGAGCGTTGATGACCAGGTTGAGAACAATCTGCTCGATCTGGCCTGGATCAGCCACGACCATCGGCAGACTGGGTGCGAGGCTGATGACGAGCTCGACCTGCTCGCCGATCGTGCGGCGCAGAATCTGCTCCATTCGGGTGATTGCGCTGTTGAGACTGAGAGCGCGGGCCTGGACCACCTCTCGGCGGGCGAAGGCGAGAAGCTGGTGAGTTAGGAGACTGGCGCGCTCAGCCGCCAACTGGATCTGCTCGACGTCCTTGAGCGGTCCCTCCCAATGCGTACCTGTGGGAGTCGCGGCGGCACTGGTCAACTCCTCGGCAACGAACGACGCGTAGTTCAGAATAACGGCCAGGAGATTGTTGAAGTCGTGTGCAACACCTCCGGCGAGTTCGCCGAGACTCTCCATGCGTTGCGATTGATGAAGCTGTGCCACGAGCCGCTCGCGTTCGGCCTCGGCTTCGAGGCGCACCCGTTCGGCTTCGGTCTTCTCGCCCTCGGCCTTGACGCGTTCGACCTCGGCTTCGAGGCGCACGCGTTCGGCTTCGTCCTTCTCGGTTTCGGCCTTGACGCGATCGGCCTCCACTTCCAGGCGCACGCGTTCAGCTTCGGCCTTCTCGGTTTCGGCCTTGACGCGTTCGGCCTCCACTTCCAGGCGCACGCGTTCGGCTTCGGCCTTCTCGCTCTCGGCCTTGACGCGATCGGCCTCGGCCTCGAGGCGCACGCGTTCAGCTTCGTCCTTCTCGGTTTCGGCCTTGACGCGATCGGCCTCCACTTCCAGGCGC
>JBEKCO010000075.1:0-5189 GCA_050014835.1 Acidimicrobiales bacterium | reverse complement strand
TCACATCAAGAGCAGGCCTCGATGATCCGCCGCTACATCACCTGGCGGAACCACAACGCTCACGACAAAGCACTACGTGAGCTGGTAAAACGCGCAAACGTTGCCTGACGCGGCACTAGCTCGACTCCTCCGGCGGAGAGGCCGACTAGCCGACGAAGGTCTCGATCTGCTTGACGAGCTTCTCCTCGACCTCAAAGTTCCAGGCCGTCTCGCCGACGTCGACGACGAGGAAGAGATCCGAGATGAGCAACGTCTCGATCGCCGCGATGCCGAGGTGCTGCAGCCACTTGCCGATGCCGACCTTGACGGTGAAGTCGTTCGGCTGACCGGTGATCGAGATCGACAGCGCGCGATCGGCGTCGATGACGTCGCGGAGGAAGCCGCCCTTTTTCGCCTGGATCACGGCGCCTTCGGAGCTCGGCGCCGACGTCTGGGTCGTGAAACCCTCCGACTTGAGGTAGTCCTCGATCTTGGTTTGCAGACCGCTGAGGTCAGTGCCCTTGTTCTGGAACTGCTCGACCTTTTCGCCGATCATGACTCTCTCCTCGCACCGGGGGTTCGGGGACGGGACCGTCCCCGACGCACACTAGCGAGCGGCTCTCCCCTTCCCCCCGCGGGTTGCGCCCTTTCTCTCTGCAGCCCGCGCGCCCACGGGCGAGACGGTGGTCGGACCCGACGTGGGGGTCACGACGATTCGTCCCGGCGCTGTGGATGCTCCGCGACCTTTGCGCGGCGACGAACTCTGATGCGCGACGCGCCGACGAATCTCTACGACGCCCGCCTGAGCTGGCGGCGGTCAGCCGAAGGCCCGCGCCAGGGTCGCGCCGGCGAGGCGGACCGTGTCGGGGCTGGCGTCGCCGAGGTTGAAGATCATCCCGTCGAGCCCGGCGTCGAGGTAGGCGGCGACCTGTTCGCACACCGCGTCGGGGTCCCCGCAGACGACGTAGGAACGGAAGCGCTCCTCGTCCATCTGGCGGGCCTGGGCTATCGCCCGGCCCTGGCGTTCGGCCTCGGCCGCGGTCTCGGCGACGACGAGTCCGCCGAGGCGGGTCTTCGTGATCTCGGCCGGGTCACGACCGATCTTCTCGCAGTGACCGGCGAGGACGGCCAGTTTGTGGCGGATCGTCGCCGTGTCCCCGAAGAGGTTGCAGGCGTCGGCGTACCTGGCGACGAGGGCGAGCGTGCGCCGCTCTCCCCCGCCCCCGACGAGGATCGGGATGCCGCCGGGGCGCACGGGGCGCGGGTAGTTGAGGGCGTGGTCGATCGTGTAGTAGCGGCCGGCGAAGCTCGGGGCGGGCTCGGTGAACATCGCCCGGCAGATCTCGAGGGCCTCGCCCAGCCGGGCCAGGCGCTCGGCGGTCGGCGGGAACGAGAAGCCGTAGCCGGCGTGCTCGTCGTCGTTCCAGGCGGCGCCGATCCCGAGGATCGCCCGGCCGCCGGAGATCACGTCGAGCGTCGTCACGATCTTGGCGAGCAGCGCCGGGTTGCGGTAGGTGACACCGGTGACGAGAGCGCCGAGGCTCACGGTGCGGGTCCGGGCCGCGATGGCGCCGAGCGTCGTGTAGGACTCGAGCATCGCGTTCGTGCGGGGCCCGACGCCGGGGATCTGGTAGTAGTGGTCCATCACCCAGAGCGAGTCGAAGCCGGACTCCTCGGCCGCCACGGCGATCGCCGCGAGGTGCTCGAAAAGGTCCCGGTCCGCGACGCCGGCGAACGTGAAGTTCGGGACCTGCAGCCCGATGCGCGTGACCGCCATCAACCCTCCCGCGTCCCGCGCCCGAAGGCGGGCGCGCATCGCGAACCTAATGCCGCCGGTGCGGCCTGGCACCCGAACGGCGGTTCCGGGGGCCCCCGGCCGACACGCCCGGCGGCGATGCCGTTACCGTCGATCCGGGAAGACGTGACGGGGGTGAACCGATGAGCCTGCTCGCCCTGATCGGTCTCGCGTTGGCCGCGGGCCTGCTCGGTGCCGACCTCGCCGGACTGACGATCACGGTGTTCCTGCACCGGGGCATCACCCACGGTTCGCACCGGATGAAGCCCTCCGTCTACGCCGCCGGCCGGTGGCTCACCTACTTCACCGTCTTCATGCGCCACTGGGAGTGGAGGCGGATCCACCGCAAGCACCACCTCTACACCGACACCTGGATCGACGAGATCCGCCACGACCCGCACTCGCCGATCGTCATCACCCAGCGCGAGGGGATCGACGGGTACCGGCGGGTCTCCTGGCACATGGCGGCGATCTTCCACGCCGAGGCCCGCCTCCCGGACATCCAGGACGGAACCTACGACATCCCCAAGCTCGACCGCCCGCTCGACGACCTCGACCGGCGCATCTTCTCGAAGCCCATCCGGGGAGCCGTCATCACGGGCCTCGTGTACGCCGCGCTCTTCGCCGCGTTCGCGCCGCTCGCCCTCGGCGTCGCCCGCACGCCGGCCTGGGAGCTCGGCTGCGTCGTCGCCGGTGTCGCCGCCCTCGGCGTCCACATCTGGGTGCTTCTGCGGTTCGGCGGCGCGATCAACTCCGACTGCCACCGTGGCAGGGTCTGGGTGGAGGGCGCCCGCTTCGCGATCAACGTGAGGATGCTCTCCGTCCTCATCTTCGGCGAGGGCGAACACCTGACCCACCACCTCTACCCGCAATTCGCCCGCATCAGCGCGCGCTGGGACCTCGGTTGGCGCGTGATCACGGTGCTGCGTGCGCTCGGGCTCACCGAGGTCGTCGTCGATCGCGAGACCCTCCTCAGGACGCGCCAGCTCGTCAGGGAGTCCGTCGCGGCGCGAGGCTGAAGCGGTGCACGGGGGAACTCAGCGCGTCGCCGATCTTCTGCGCGCCGCAGGGGTCGCCGGCGAGGTGCGCGAGTTCAGCGATTCCACCCGAACGGCCGCCCACGCCGCGGCGGCGCTCGGCTGCCCGGTCGGCGCCATCGCGAACAGCCTCGTCTTCATGGCCGACGGCGTGCCCGTCCTCATCTTCGCGAGCGGCGCGCACCGGGTCGACACGACGCTCGTCGCCGGGGATCGTGGTTGGGCCGACCTGCGCCGGGCGGATCCCGACGAGGTGCGAGCCGCGACGGGCCAGCCGATCGGTGGCGTCGCGCCGATCGGCCACCCGACGAAGCTCGACGCGCTCATCGACACGGCGTTGCGAAGGTTCGCTCAGATCTGGGCCTCGGCGGGAACGCCGCACTCGGTGTTCGCGACGACCTTCGTCGAGCTCGCCCGCATCGCCGACGCACAAGAGGTCGTGGTCACGACGGCCGCGGACCCTCCGGAACTGGCACAGCCCGCACCGCCCGCACGCTGAACCCCGCGACCGGCCACGGGCCAGGGAGCCCTCCCGGAAAGGACCAGCCCCCAGACGCGACCGAGCGCCCCCGAAGGAGCGCTCGGTGCTGAAGCGCCCGTGAAAGGCGTCTCTGACTGGCTGTCAGCATAAGCGACGGCCGGCCCGCTTGTCGAGGCCGCGCGAGCCGGAATTGGGCATTCGCGGGTCCCCGGCGCCTTTCCCGTCCGGCTTCTCCCGCCGCGGGTGACGGCACGGCAACCGGTGAGTGACGGAGCACCGACCTTCACCACGCCGTCGGACTTCTCTCCGGCGGCGTGGCCCGTAAGCCGCTGCACCCTCCCGGTGCCTTGGCGCGGACATAATCCGCAGAGCATCTCGATCCATCCGACCAAAGGGGCACCCGATGCAGAAGCGAAGAAGTTCCTCCCGGAGTCTGGTCAGCGTCGCGGTGCTGGCGTGCGCCGCCGCGCTCGCGCCGATCGCCTCGCTCGTCGGCGCCTCCGTCGCGGGCCCGGCCGGCGCGGCCGCCCCGCCCGCTTGCACGACCTCCGGGCTCGTCATCTGGATGAACACCGAGGGCGACGGCACGGCTGGAAGCGTGTATTACAACCTCGAGTTCACCAATCTCTCCGGTCACACGTGCACGATGTTCGACTACCCCGGGGTCTCGGCGGTCAACCTCGCCGGCACCCAGCTCGGCAGCGCCGCGCACTACAACAGCATCGCCAAGCCGACGGTCGTGACGATCGCCGACGGCGCCACGGCGTCGGCGGTCGTGCAGATCGTCGACGTCGGCGTCTTCCCGGGGACCTGTGCACCGGTCCACGCCGCCGGGCTGCGCGTCTACCCACCGGATCAGACGACGGCGAAGATCGTCCCGTTCCCCTTCCTTGCCTGCTCGCGCTCGGGTCCGATCTTCGTCAACGCGCGCCCGATCGAGAAGGGCATGTCCGGCACGAACTGAGCCGAAAGGGCCCCGGTTGAGCGGCTCGCAGCGCGCGACACGTCGCCGCGACCGGGCGATCAGTAGCGCGGCCCGTCTGATGGATCGACGCCGCTGCGCGGCCGGGGCGGGACGGCGATGTCGCGATGACGGCGGCCGTCGCCGGGGCGGGACGGCGACGGCCCATACCGGCGACTGCTACTTACACGTCCATTTGCCGACGAGGAGGATCGACGCGCCCTTCATCGTCGCCAGCGTCGCCGAGATCGAGCCCGACTCCGCGCCGAGCGTCACCTTCCCGCTCTTCGCGTAGAAGGTGTCGGCCTCGATGACCGTCATGTCCTGGGACAGGTTCTTCGGCATCGGGATGAGCTCGGCGTACGGCTCGAGTCCCGGGGTGCCCGAGAGCTTGAACATGCCGATCTTCTTCTCGTTCACGTCGAGACTCCAGCCCGCCACGCCCTTCGTGAACCCCGAGATCGAGCCGACGAGGTCAGCCACGTCCGTCAGCCCGTTCTTCGTGACGAGGTTGTTGATACAGATGGCGTACGAACCCGCCTTCAAGGTGCCCTTGCCCGCCCCGGTGATCGTGAAGCTGGTCCCCGACGAACCACCGTGCCGCACCGACGCGGACGCGGTGCCCGCCGCGAGGTATCCGCACGCCCCGAGGCACAGGGCCGCCACCGCGACCCGTCCGATCCCTGTCCTTAGCCCGCCTGCCCGATTCATCATCCCGGCCTCCCCGGTCGCTCAGCTCCACGACCGAGGTGGCGGATCTTGCGCGCCCGGCATAGACGGCGCCACGCTAGCGGCTCCCCACCCGCACTTTCTGGAGCTAGTGCCGCGTCAGGCAACGTTTGCGCGTTTTACCAGCTCACGTAGTGCTTTGTCGTGAGCGTTGTGGTTCCGCCAGGTGATGTAGCGGCGGATCATCGAGGCCTGCTCTTGATGTGA
>JBEKCO010000074.1:0-5662 GCA_050014835.1 Acidimicrobiales bacterium | reverse complement strand
CGAAGTCGCGACGCGGAGCGACGCGTCTCGGTGCGGATTCAGCGGTCGAACGAGGAGCTGGCGCCATAGAGAGAGTCTCCCATGACTACCACGGATGTCAGGGTATTACCAAAACCTCTTTAGTGGATCGTGGCAGCGACCCTTGTGACCGAACCCGCCCGACGCCAGCGACGGCCTGGCGGGGAGATTCAACGAACCTGATGAGACCGCAAAGGCAGCACAGAGCGGGGTCGCGGAATTGACAACGCGGCAGTGCCACGAATCACCGACCCCGGCTTCGGCTCGACCGGCGGTCCGGTCGACCGGCACGGCGACTCGCTCCCGTCACTTCGCGTCCGTCGGGCCGACGGCGGCTCGGGACGCGCGGCCGCGCCGATGCGGTCCGATCAGACGGACGGTCTCCCGGGTTCGGTCGGCGAACTGCTGTCCTCCGCCGAAGCGGGCGCTGGTTCCTCGAGCGGGATCTCGACGATGAACGTCGCGCCGGAGCCCATTTCGCTCTCGACGCGCGCCGAGCCGCCGTGCGCCTCGGCGATCGAGGCGACGATCGCGAGCCCGAGACCCATCCCGCCGCTTTCGCGCGCCCGGCTGGCGTCCGCGCGGTAGAAGCGCTCGAAGATCCTCGGCAGGTGCTCCGGGGCGATCCCAGGTCCGTGGTCGGTCACGGCGAGCACCGCCCGGGCGTTGTCGACCCTGACGCGCACCTCGACCGGGGTACCGGCCGGCGTGTGGTCGAAAGCGTTGCGGACGAGGTTGGCGACCACCTGGCGCAGCCGCGGCTCGTCGCCCAGCACGATGACCGGCGACGACGTCTCAACCGTGATCGGTCGCCCCGTCTCGAGGACCGTGGCGTCCGCGACCACTTCGCGCGTGACCCCGGCGAGGTCAACGGGGTTGCGTTCCAGCGGGCGGCCCTGGTCGAGCCGGGCGAGGAGGAGCAGGTCGTCGACGAGCACGCCCATTCGCTCCGCCTCGTCCTCGATCCTCCGCATCGCCGAGGCGAGGTCCTTCGGCCTCTCCGCGGCCCCGCGCCGG
Organism: Acidimicrobiales bacterium; assembly: GCA_050014835.1. Lineage (GTDB taxonomy): Bacteria > Actinomycetota > Acidimicrobiia > Acidimicrobiales > Bog-793 > Bog-793. The sequence continues at coordinate 4,627 of JBEKCO010000074.1, read as the reverse complement.
AAGAGCTCCGAGTAGCCGCGGATCGACGTGAGCGGCGTGCGCAACTCGTGGGAGGCGTCGGCGAGGAACTGGCGCAACCGTGCCTCGGAGGCCTGCTGTTTCGCGAAGGCCCGCTCGATCTGGGAGAGCATCTCGTTGAGGGACGCGCCGAGCCGTCCGACCTCGGTGTGCTCGTCGGCCTCCACGACGCGACGGGAGAGGTCGCCGGCCGCGATCGCGCCGGCCGTCCGCTCGATCTCGACGAGCGGCCGCATGCCGACGCGCACGAGGACGAACCCCAGCACGGCGAGAACGACGAGCACGGCCGCCGAGACGGCGAGGTCGATGGTCACGAGCTGGCCGAGCGTGCTGTCGAGCGCGGTGAGCGGGATGGCGACGACGGCGTAGCCGCGGTTCTCGCTGCCGAAGGAGCTGACGTTGCGGATGATGACCGGCTGGGCGAGCACCTGGTACTGGAACGAGGGATTGCCCTCGGCACCGACCGAGAAGTAGCTCGCCGCCGAGGAATGCCACGGCGTGCGCAGGCTCGCCGGGAAGTCCGGCGCCGGCCCGACGAGGCTCGACGCCGGCGTCTCGGTGAGGATCCCCGCCGAGTCGATGAGGGCGCCGCAGGTTCCGGACGGCGTGTCCCGGCCGAACCCGAAGTTCCCGTTGAACCCGCCGGTCCCGGAGGTCAGCTGGCTCTCGACGGGCTGCAGGGCCGTGTTGAGCTCGGAGTCGACCTGGCCCACGAGATACGACCGGACCTCGTCGTAGATGACGGCGTCGGCGATGACGAGCCCGACGCCGACGATGGCGACGAGGCCGAGCGACAGACGCGCCCGCAACGACAGCCGCCGCCACCGCCTGGCGATGGCCGCGGCGACGGCCCTGGCCCGTTCACGCCACCGCGTCACGGCACGCTCAGTTCGCAGCGGGGACCCGCAGGCTGTATCCGACACCCCGGAGCGTGTGGATGAGCGGCGGCCCGAGCGTGTCGATCTTCTTGCGCAGGTAGCTCACGTAGGTCTCGACGACGTTGGCGTCGCCGCCGAAGTCGTACTCCCAGACGTAATCGAGGATCTGCGCCTTGGACAGCACCCGGCGCGGGTTCAAAAGGAAGTAGCGGAGCAGCTTGAACTCCGTCGGTGTGAGTTCGATCGGTGTCGTCCCGCGGAAGACCTCGTGCGTCTCCTCGTCGAGCTCGAGATCGGCGAACACGAGCCGCGACGACGCGCCGACTCCGTCGGCGACCCGCCGCAACACGGCCCGCACCCGGGCGATCAGCTCCTCGAGACTGAACGGCTTCGTGACGTAGTCGTCGCCGCCGAGCGTCAGCCCGCGGACCTTGTCCTCGGTCGCGTCCTTCGCCGTGAGGAAAAGGATCGGCACCCGGCGCCCGTCCTGGCGGATCCGGCGCGCCACCTCGAAGCCGTCAAGGTCGGGGAGCATGACGTCCAGGATGAGCAGGTCCGGCCGGTTCGACTCCAGCTCGCTGAGCGCGGCGCGCCCCGTCGGGGCGGTCGCCACCTCGAACCCCTCGTAGCGGAGCGCGGTCGCGACGAGATCGGTGATGTTCGCCTCGTCGTCGACGACGAGGACCCGCCCTGACGCTGCGGTCACCAGGGAATCATGCATCACCGGGCTGACAAATTCCTGTGAACGACCTGTACGGCGGCTGTAGGAGCAGTCCGCCTAGACGCGGGCCATGTTCGCGAAGCGGGCGTAGTTCGTCACGAAGGCGAGCTGCACGGCTCCGGTCGGGCCGTTGCGGTGCTTGGCGATGTGGATCTCGGCCGCGCCGCGGTCCGGCGAATCCGGGTTGTAGATCTCGTCCCGGTAGATGAACATCACGACGTCGGCGTCCTGTTCGATCGCCCCGGACTCGCGCAGGTCGGCGAGCATCGGGCGCTTGTCGGCCCGGCTTTCGAGCCCGCGTGACAGCTGGCTCAGCGCGACGACGGGGATCGCGAGCTCGCGGGCGAGGATCTTCAGCCCCCGGCTGATCTCGGAGATCTCGACCTGGCGGTTCTCGGCATTCATGCGGCCGCTCATCAGCTGCAGGTAGTCGACGACGACGAGCCCGAGCCCGTCTCGGGCCCGCATCCGGCGAGCCTTCGCGCGGATGTCCATCACGGTCACGTTCGGGTTGTCGTCGATGTGGAGGGGCGCGCCCCCGATGCGGCCAATCGCGCTCGAGATCTTCGGCCAGTCGGCTTCGAGCAGGCGGCCGTTGCGCATCCGGGTGGCGTCGACGCGCGCCTCGGCGCACAGCACGCGCTGGGCGACCTCGAGGTGGCTCATCTCGAGCGAGAAGAAAAGGACGGGGGTCCCCAGCATCGCGGCGTTCGCCGCCAGGCCGAGCGCGAAGGCGGTCTTGCCCATCGAGGGCCGCCCGCCGACGACGACGAGGTTCGAGGGCTGGAGCCCCGAGAGGTGTTCGTCGAGGTCCGTGTAGCCCGTCGGCACCCCGGTGATCGTCTCACCCCGGTCGTAGAGCTCCTCGAGCCGGTCGAGGCTCCGGCCGAGCAGGTCGTGCAGCGAGACGATGCTGTCGGCGGACCGGCGTTGGGCGACGTCGAAGACCATCGCCTCGGCCTGGTCGATCGCCGTCGGCACGTCGTCGGGCAGCCCGTAGCCGATCTCGGCGATCTCCTGGGCGACGCCGATCAACCTACGTAGCAGCGAATTCTCCTCGACGATCCGCGCGTACCGCCCGGCCGACGAGATCGCCGGGGTGTTCGACTGCAGCGAGCCGAGCATCGCCGCGCCGCCGATCTCCTCGAGCACGCCGGCGCGCCGGAGCTCCTCAGCGACGGTCACGGCATCAGCAGGTTCACCCTGCCCGTAGAGGGCGGTGATCGCGGCGTAAATCTGCGCGTGCGACGGTTTGTAGAAGTCCGCCGGCGAGCAGCTCTCGATCGCCAGGGCGATCGCGTCGCGCGAGAGCAACATCGCTCCAAGGAGCGATTCCTCGGCCTCGAGGTTGTGCGGCGGGATGCGCCCGGCGATCGCCGGGGCCGCGGCTTGACGCGGGCGTCGTCGGGCTTCTTCGAGCGGCTGCAACATGGTCGGGCTCACACTGCACCCGCGCGGTTGCGAATCGAAAGACGAAAATCCCGGGGATAAACCCGACAATCCTGTGCGTTTCCGGTGGAGTACCGCGACGATTCTGTGTGTTCCGCGGACGGCTCAGGCTGCGTGCGCGCTCCCGTCGGCCCGTCCACATCGCGGAACCGTACGGGAAGGCTGCCTCATTTCTCGCGGCACGGGATCCTACGCGCCCCGCGTGGCGGGAACTTGCTAGCCGACCACCTCGACGGTGAGAACGAACTCGACCTCGGGGTGGAGGTGGACCCCGACCTCGTGCGTCCCCACTGACTTAATCGGCTCGTGGATGACGAGCTTGTGCCGGTCGAGCTCGACCGAGGTCTGCGCCGCGACGGCAGCGACGATCTCGGCTGGCGTCACCGAACCGAACAGCCGACCGGCCTTGCCGGCGTGGGCCGTGACGGTGATGACGACAGGCACGAGCTGCTTGGCGATCGCCTCGGCGGCTTCACGGGCGTGCTGGTCCGCGACGTCACGAGCCCGGCGCATCGCCGTCGCCTGCGCGGAGATGTTGCGCGTCGCGACGATCGCCCGACCCGAGGGCAACAGGTAGTTCCGGGCATGGCCGTCGCTCACCTCGACGAGGTCGCCGCGCTTGCCGACGCCTTCGATGTCGGTCCGCAGGACGATCTTCACTCCGTGCTCTCCGATCCTTCAGGCTCGGCGTCCATCTCGACCTCGTCGACCACGACTTCGGGGATCTCTTCGGGCTCCACTTCCTCGTTCTTGTCAGCGACGGCGACCGCGGGTCGTTCCTGGGGTCGTGAGAACCCGGGACCCCGCGCCCCGCCGCGTCCGCCACCGCGCCCACCGGGGCGTTCGCTCGTCGTGCGCTGCGTGTAGGGCAGCAGGGCGAGCTCCCGCGTCATCTTGATCGCGGTCGCCACGTCGCGCTGGTGCTGGGCGCAGTTGCCGGACACCCGCCGGGCGCGGATCTTGCCGCGGTCGGACATGAACTTGCGAAGCAGGTTGACGTCCTTGTAGTCGACGTACTCGATCCGGTCCTTGCAGAAGATGCACACCTTCTTCTTCGTCCGCCGGCCGTTGTCCTTCGGCACGCGGCGCGTCGAGCGTTCCCGGTCGTTGTTCCTCGCCATCAGAAGGGCTCCTCGTCCTCAGCCGGGGCTGGTTCGTTCGCCGCGGGGCGACCCGCCCTCGGGCCCCGACTCGCGGGTCTGGCGTCGGAGCCTGGACCGCGCCGTTCGTTCTTCACGACCTGCGCCGTCGCCCAGCGCAGGCTCGGGCCGAGCTCATCGGCGATGACCTCGATCTTCGTTCGCTTGTCGCCGTCCGGGGTCTCCCAGGAGCGCTGCTCGAGCCGACCCGTGACGATGACGCGCGCGCCCTTCACGAGCGACTCGCTGACGTTCTCGGCCATCTCACGCCAGCAGACGACGTCGAAGAACGACGTCGCTTCCTCCCACTCGCTCGTCTGGCGGTTCTGCCAGCGCCGGTTGACCGCGAGCCCGAAGCTCGCGGTCGCCTGTCCGGCCGGGGTGAATCGCAGTTCGGGATCCCTCGTCACGTTGCCGACGAG
>JBEKCO010000073.1:0-5799 GCA_050014835.1 Acidimicrobiales bacterium | reverse complement strand
CACCGTCGCGTGGTGCGTCGTCGCCGAGGGCTGGCGCCCCGCCCCGGAGGTCCCGCTCGCGGCGTCGACGATCAACCCGCCGGGCTCCACGAGCCCCGCGGCGACGAGGGGCGCGAGGCACAGCGCCGCCGCCGTCACGTAGCAGCCCGGCGCAGCGATGAGCGACGCGCCGACGAGCTCGGCGCGGTGGAGTTCGGGCAGGCCGTAGACGGCTCGCCCGAGCAGTTCGGGAGCCGTGTGGACGAACCCGTACCAGCGCTCGTAGGCGGCCGCGTCCCGGAGGCGGAAGTCCGCGCCGAGGTCGACGACGAGGGGCACGGTCCCGGTGAGCTGCGGGACGATCGCCTGCGACCGCCCGGACGGTACGGCGACGAAGACGACGTCGCAACCGGCGAGCGCCGCCGGGTCGGTCGGCGTCGCCACGAGGCCGGCGTAGGGCCCGCCGAGGCTCGGGAACAGCTCGGCGATCGTCGCCCCGGCCGAGGCCTCCGCCTGGGCGGCGACGACATCGAGATCGGGATGGGACGCCAGCAGCCGCAACAGCTCGGCACCGAGATAGCCCGACGCCCCGATGATCGCCGCCTTCATGGCATGACAATACTATGAGTTGTATAGGAATACGAGCTGGGGTGGACCGCCCGCGATCAGCTCGCCCGGAGGTCCTTCCCCGCCTTCACCGAAATGGGGTCCGGGGCGAGAAGCCCCCGGCTTTCGCCGTGGGGAGGAGTCAAAATTCCTCCTGCCAGTCGTACGGGGCGTTTGGGCGGGGACCTTGTTTTTCGGGAAGGGCGGCCCGGGCCTCCTGGATGAAGGCGCGCACTTTCCGGGGGTCCTTGCGCGACGCGGTCTCGACGCCCGTCGAGACGTCGACGCCCCAGGGACGAAGGCGCTGGATCGCGTCGGCGACGTTGTCGGGGTCGAGCCCACCCCCAAGGATCAGCCGGTGCGAGCGCGGCATCCGCTCGGCGAGCCGCCAGTCGAAGACCTTGCCCGGGCCGGGCGCCGGGGCGTCGACGAGGATCGCGTCGGCCCGGTAACGGGAGACGTCGTTCAGCACCGCGGCGTTCGCGGCGAAGGACTTGATGACGAGCGGCACCTTCTCGGCGACGAAGGCGACGTCCTCCTCGGTCTCGTGGCCGTTCAGCTGGGCGGCCCGCAGGCCCGCCTGGCACACGACGTCGACAACGCGCTGGGCGAGGGCGTCGCAGAAGACCCCGACGGTGATGACGTCCGGCGGCAGACGCCGGGCGATGTCGCGCGCCGCCCCGATCGCCACCTGGCGCGGCGAGGGAGCGAGCACGAACCCGATCGCGTCGGCGCCCATCGCCACCGCGAGGAGCGCGTCCTCCTCGTTCGTCACCCCGCAGATCTTCACGAACACGCCACACCCCGGGATCCACCCCACACCCCGGCGTCGCGCGCGGTACGCGACCTCGGGTGCAGGGCCATCGGCACAGAGTAATTGTGGCGACGGCGCCACCCAGGGAATTCCGCGACGTCAAGGTCCGCTCCCCCGCTGGTGGCACCGCGCGCGCCATGCTTGTCAGGTGCCAGCCGAACGTGTCGCCAAGGCCGACCGCGGCACGGTCGTCATCGTCAAGGACGACCACCACATCGCCGACCTCGTCGATCTGTGGCTGCGCAACGCGGGATTCCGCGTCCTGCAGGCGGCCGAGGCGCGACGCGGCATCTTCGCATTTCAGCGGCGTCTAGCGGACTCGGGCTCTTCGTGCTTGCAAGGGTTTCCTGACCCAGAGCGGCACTTCTGCCACACCCCCGTTGCCCAAATGACCGCGTGTTATGGGCTACGCGCTTCGACACCGATCACCGAATATTCCCTCATACCCTCCTGGCTGGCTCGGCGGCCCGAAGAGCGCCGATCAGCCATTCGGCGCCTCGGCCCAGAGCTGCCAAACTGACTCTGCGTTCGTTGCCCGGCTCCGAACCCGACCGAGGAGTGACGTGAGAATGTCGTCAACAGCGAGTCACTCGCTGAGCGTTCCGGGAGCGCGCCTGCACTACGAGGTACAAGGCTCAGGCCCTGTGCTCATGCTGGTCGGGCATCCCATGGGCGCTTCGGGATTTGCCGCGATCGCGCCACTGCTCGGCGAGGACTACACCGTCGTGACCTACGACCCCCGAGGTTTCGCCCGCAGCACGATTGACGACCCCGACCAGGATGCTGAGCCGGACCTGCTCGCCGACGACGTACGCCGGGTGCTGGAGGCGGTTGGCAACGGTCCCGCGCACGTGTTCGGCAACAGCGGTGGCGCGGTCACGGCGCTCGCCTTGGTCGCCCACTACCCCGGCCACGTGAAGACCCTCGTCGCCCACGAGCCCCCGCTCGCCCTGCTCCTGCCCGACGCCGAGGAGGCGCGCACCGCAATCGACGACGTCTACGACGTTTACCGCAACAAAGGCATCGGTGCCGCGTGGCAGAGGTTCTCCACCTTCAGTGGCATCACGATGCGCCCTCAGGGTGAGGACGCCAGGCCGCAGCCGCCCTCGGACGAGGCGGTGGCAACGAGCGAGCGCTTCTTTCGTCACGGCCTCCTGCCGATTGCTCTTTACCAGCCGGACTTTTCCGCTCTTCAGGGCACCCCGGTCCGGATCGTGGTCGCCGGGGGGACCACCTCCAAGGGCCAGTTCGCGCAGCGCACGGCTGTCGCGCTTGCTGAACGGCTCGGCACGCCGCTGATCGACTTCCCCGGAGGGCACACCGGTTTCGCCAGCGACTCCAAGGACTTCGCCGCCGTCCTCCGCCGCGCCCTGCCATAGCTCGTAGGGTCGGGCGGCCCGGTTCCCGAAGGCACGCGACGTATCGACCGCCCCACGGTCGACGTGAGGGATCACGCCCTGGTCGGGCCTCCGGCGTTCGAAGGCGAAGGGCGCCAGAACCTCGATCAGCTGGCTGAGCTGGGGGACTACTCTGCAAAAGGCGAGGCGCTGCAGGACACTCACAGGACCAACAGAAGGGCTAGGAATGGCTATCACCTTGGAACAAGCGATGGCTGTGCTAGCGGCTGGAGAGAAGCGAGCCGCAGAGATAAACGTGCCATCGGTGATTGCTGTTGTGGACGACGGCGGCAATCTGAAGGCTCAGCACCGAATGGACAATGCATCGCTCGCAGCTATCGAAGTCTCACTGAGCAAGGCATATACGTCGCTCGCGACCAACAGTTCTACGGCTGCTCTCGCTGAGCAATGTCAGCCTGGTCAGCCACTCTACGGCCTCCAGACCACTCACAAAGGCAGGATTGTTATTTTCGGAGGTGGCGTCCCACTGCGCATGAACGGGAAGCTAGTCGGTGCCGTTGGTTCGAGCGGCGGAAGCGTGGAGGAGGACGTGATTGTGGCTGAAGCGGCTGTTGCAGCGTTCACAGACGCTTGAGAGGCGCTCTGCTGCATTGACGTCAATGACGCGTATGGTGAGGAAGGACAGAGGAACTTCGGCTGTAGCGACTCTTCCACGTTCAACAACGACGTCGGCCGGCACCCTATAGAAACCAATGCAACGACCCGTCTTCCTTCTGCCCTGCCCGCTCTGCGGATCGCGCCGGAACACTCACCGGCACCACTGCTCGCTCAAGGTTCAGATAAGGGCGGTCGGGAAAAGGAAATGGACCCGTACTTCTCTCGGCGCGGCCAAGCCCCCTAACGCGCGCCCTGCGGCTCGCGCCCAACTGCCCCAACCGCTGCCGGTTAGGCGGATCACGCCGCCCGGTCGGTGAATCGCCCCTTGAACGGGTCGCTCCCGATGGCTCGATCCTGTTCGTTCGGCCAGGTCGAAGCCTGGCCGAACGAACGTAGTTTACGTTTTTACATTGTCTGCCTATACTGCCCAGAAAGGTAAAAAGGTAAACTACAGGCGGTCGAAATGGCAAAAGGTAAAGATCCGAGTCGGATTCCGGAGGCGATCGATCAGCTTCTCAGCGCCAATGACTCTGTGACATCGGGCGAGGTGGCAAAAGTGGCCGGCGTGACCCGGCAGGCTGCCAGTGTTTGGCTCCGGGCCATGGTGGAACATGGCATCCTCGTACACGAGGGAACCGGGCGAGGCGGTCGCTACCGCAAGGTCGCCACATTTGCCTACCGCTATCCGCTCGGTGGCTTGAGAGAGGATGAGGTCTGGTCGAATGAATTTGCCGAGATCAAACGGCGCGACCCAGTCGTCCTCGACAACTCGAACGTCGGCTCCATCCTCAATTTCGCGTTTACCGAGATGCTCAACAACGCGATCGACCACTCGAAAGGGCAACGGGTCGACGTTCGCTGGTTCATTAGCAACGAGATGATCGCCTTCGAGGTCGAAGACGATGGGGTGGGCGTGTTTCGCAACGTGCGGGATGAACGCGACCTCGACGACGATGTGGATGCCATCGGCGAACTCGCCAAGGGGAAGCAGACCACCGCGCCAATAGCGCACAGCGGACTTGGCATTTATTTCACCTCCCGCATGGTCAGCCGTTTTGTCTTAAGCAGCGGAACGTTCGTCTGGACAGTGGACTCCCCACGAGACGATCAAGCGATCGGTTCTTTGCCGGTCGAGCGCACCGGGACGTTCGTGAGGTGCGAAGTGGACAGCGACACGCAGGTCGTGCCAAACGACGTCTTCCGCTCCTTTGCCCCGCTCGAAACGGGCTTCAACCGCTCAACCGTTCGAGTGTCTCTATTCGAAAAGGGCGTATTCGTCTCTCGCTCTGAGGCGAAGCGGATGGGCGCCCAACTTGAAATGTTCGACGAAGTCGAGATCGATTTCGCCGGCGTCGAACAGGTTGGGCAGGGGTTCATCGACGAGCTTTTCCGAGTGTGGCAAAACGCTCACCCTGGCACCCGACTCGTGCCGATCAATGCGAACCAGGCCGTGGATGCGCTCTTCCGCATGAGCGGGATAACCGTTCCGCGCGGACGTTAGGAGCTCGATGTCGGAAAGAAACTCGTCACAGATCCGCTGGCAGGCGCGTCCCATAATGCGCGTCTAGACGAGCCGCTGCGACTGTCCCTGACCGCCGGGACTGAGCGAGGCGGCACCAACGGCCGCGTTGATCACGATCTGGCCAGCGGGCCTACCCGAAAGCGGGGTACCGGGACGCCTCCGAACCAAGCTCCTTTCTGTCGGCGGCATCAAGCGGCTGACGGCCAGTGGCCTTTCGCACATAGGTGAGCTGGTCCCATGACGCGGGATGGTGGGGACCGAGCAGTCCGTCAAGGGTGCAGACCACGAGTTCGAGGGCGTCCGGCTCTGGTCCCGGTCGATCGGGCACAGCCACGAGAAGATCGAGGTGGTGGAGGGCGAACTCCACCGCGAACATCGCCAAGAGGTCGTCGATGGCGAGGACGTGGTTCTGGAAGCGCACCCGGACGGCTGGCGCGGCGCGGCTCGCCGTGGCGGCCGCGATCATCGCTTCGTCAATGTGACCGCGCAGGCTGTCCGCGGTCGCGTAGGCAGCGGCGAACGCCCAGGTGCAGCGCACGTCGGCGAAGGTGATCTGAACGGGGCTGGGCCAGTCCTTCCAGTAGGAGATGAAGTCGCGGTCGATGGCATCGTCGCACGGCACCGCCAGTCCATACAGCAACGCTTCTGCATCGAGTCGGAGGTGGACCAACAAGTCAGCCACCCTCCATCCTTCACAAGCGGTGGCCCGAACAAGCTCGGCGTCACTCACGCCAGCGACGATTAGGGTCCACCACAGAATAACACGCGAGTAGTACGCTCGTGGCGTGGAGTTGAGCCCTGAGACGCTCGAGGTGTTCTTCGACACGGTGCAGCCTCATCTCGACGAGCGCCAGCGCCGGGTG
>JBEKCO010000072.1:0-6079 GCA_050014835.1 Acidimicrobiales bacterium | reverse complement strand
GCGACGATCTCGTCGCGGCGCACGACGATGAAGTCGACGTGCGCGACCGTCTGGCGCACCGGGTGGTGCTGCAGCTCACGGGCCAGTGCGAGGTGGTGCGTCTTGCCGATCGTCAAGTCGATTAGCGCGTTCGCCCCGGCTGCGGTCGAGAGCGCGCCACGCAGCGCCCGCTCGTCGACGCTCACCGGGAGCGGCGTAACACCGTGGCCGTAGACGACGCCGGGCACCCGACCCTGGACTCGGAGACGCCGGGTCGCGGGCGAGCCCTTGTCGCTGCGGGGTTCTGCGACGAGAGCAACCTCATCCATGTCAACGCGCTCCTCGGGGTTCGAATCCAGTCGATCGCGACCGCATCTTGCGAGGCCCCGTCTGTGGGCCGCGACACGGCACTTTTCCGCGTCGAGTCTAGGCGACCTGCAACAGGGGCCGGAACTGGTCCCCTGGGGGCAGCGGCGCCGCGAAACGCACTACCCGCAGCGCCCGGACCCGCCCTCCCGGGTGGGCGGAAGATCGAGACGCCGGGACCGCTCCGCTCAGACGAGGTTGTTCCCCCCGAAGATGCCCGAGACCGAAGTGTCTTCGAACACGGCGTCAATCGCCGCGGCGATGAGCGGCGCGACGGAGAGCACCTCGACCTTGTCGATCAGCCTTTCCTTGGGCAACGGCAGCGTGTTCGTCACGACCACGCGGCTGATCGTGTCGGCGCGCAACCGCTCGAGCGCCGGATCGGAGAGCACGGCGTGCGTCGCCATCGCCCAGACGTCGGTCGCACCCTCGTTCCTCAGACGCTCGGCGGCACCGATGATCGTGCCGCCGGTGTCGATGAGGTCGTCGATGACGACGCAGCGCCGGCCCTTCACGACACCGATCACCTCGCGGGCCTCGACGCTGTTCGCCGTGCTCGTCAGCCGCCGCTTGTGGACGAAGGCCAGGTCGGTACCGAGTTGCTGGCTGAACCGCTCGGCGACCTTCACCCGTCCGGCGTCCGGTGACACGATGACGAGCTCGTGCGGGTCCTGCTCGGCGAGGTAGTTGCACAGGACCGGCAGCGCGGTGAGGTGGTCGACGGGGAAGTTGAAGAAACCCTGGATCTGCCCCGAGTGCAGATCGACGCTGACGACTCGGTCGGCGCCCGCGGCGGAGAGCAGATCGGCGATGAGCTTCGCCGTGATCGGTTCGCGCCCCGTCGACTTGCGGTCCTGCCGGGAGTAGCCGTAGTAGGGACAGACGGCGGTGATCCGGTGCGCGGAGGCGCGCTTGGCGGCGTCGATCATGATCAGCTGCTCCATTATCGAGTCGTTCACCGGGTGGCTGTGGGTCTGGATGATGAAGACGTCCGAACCGCGGATCGATGCGTCGTAGCGGCAGTGGATCTGCCCATCGGCGAAATCGTGCAGGTTCGCCTCGCCGAGCGCGACGCCGAGGTTGTCCGCGATCTCGTGCGCGAGCTCAGGATGCGATCTCCCGCTGAACAACTCGAGACGTCGACGCGGCACGAGCTCCATCTTTTTCCCCTCTCCCATCAGTCCTTACCGGAATCGTCGAACTCGATCGTGCGGAACGCCCCGGTCGTCGAATGTGCCTCGACTCGGCTCCCCCTGTCCAGAACGACGAACGGGCCCACGACGGCCCCTTCGCCGATGGTCGCGTTGTGCGCGACCGTCTGGGAGATCCTCGCCCCGGATCCGACGACGCAGTCGACGAGGTGACAGTCCGAACCGACGACCGCCCCCCTACCGATCGACGTCGTGCCCTCGAGGTGCACTCCGGGTTCGAGGACGACCTCGACGGCGAGCTCGACACCGGCGTCGAGGTAGGTGTGGGTGGGATCGGCCATCGTCACGCCCCGCCGCATCCACCGCTCGTTCAGCCGTTCGCGCAGCACCGCCTCTGCCACCGCGAGCTGGGCCCGGTCGTTCACCCCTGCCGCCTCGACGGGATCGGGCACGACCACCGTCACGACCGGGTAACCCGCCTCGTCGAGCACCTCGATCGCGTCGGTCAAGTAGTACTCGCCCTGCGCGTTCGCGGGTGACATCCGGCGCAGCGCCGGCGCGAGGACGCCGTGCCGGAAGCAGCAGATCGACGTCGCGACCTCGTCGATTCCGAGCTCCTCCTCGGTCGCGTCCGCGTGCTCGACGATGCGGGCGACGTTCCCGTCCTTGGACCGGACGATTCGGCCGTATCCCGCCGGGTCGGCGACCCGGGCGGTCAGCAGCGTCGCCGCGGCGTCGCTCCGCCGGTGCGTTCGCACGAGCCCGGCGAGCGTCGCCGGCCGCAGAAGCGGGGTGTCACCCGGAAGGATGACGAGGTCTCCGTCCGCGAGGTCGGCCCCCTCGTCGAACCCGGTGAGCGCGACGGCGGCGGCATCGCCCGTCCCGAGCGGCTGGGTCTGCTCGACGAACTCGATCCGCAGCTCCGGGGGCGCCTCGGCCTGGACGGCCTTCACGACGTCGACCGAGCGGTAACCGACGACGACGACGACCCGCTCGACTGGCAGCTCGGCCAGGGCGTCGAGCACGTGGAGCACCATCGGCCGCCCACACAGCCGGTGGAGCGGCTTCGGTGTCGCCGAGCGCATCCGCGTCCCCTCGCCTGCGGCCAGCACGATCGCGGACAACGGGCGGGGGACCACGAACCCATTCTCGCCGAAGGGCCGGGGCCGTGCTGCGCCACATCTGGCAGAGTGATCGTGATGCACCGAGCACCCGGGTTCATTCCGCGCCGGGATACCCCACGCGGCCGTGACCATCGAGGCACGCTCCAGGCGGAGCTCGACCCGGGAGTGCGTCCGCCAGGCTGAACCCCCGTGCGACACGAGGAAGGTGACCACCGTTGAGCAGCTGCGACTTGTCGGCGATCGGCCCGTTCGTCGAACGGCACTGGGAGGACGACGCGCTCGCCACGCTGTCCGAGTACATCGCGATCCCTTGCCTTTCGCCCGAGTTCGATGACAACTGGGCGTCAAACGGCGCGATCGACCGGGCCGCGGAGTTCCTGCGGACATGGGCCGGTCGGCGGGCACTCGCCCGATGCGCGACCGAGGTCGTGCGGCGGCCTGGCCGGACGCCCTGCCTCCTCGTCGATGTCGGATCGACCGCCGGCGGTCCCGCACCGACGACCCTCGTCTACGGCCATCTCGACAAGCAGCCTGCGCTCGGCGCGTGGCGGGAGGGCCTCGACCCGTTCCGGGCGGTGCGACAGGGCGACCTCCTCTACGGCCGGGGAAGCGCCGATGACGGCTACGCGGTGTTCGCGGCGCTCGGGGCGCTCGAGGCCCTGGAGGCGGCGGGCGCGCCCCACGGGCGCGTCGTCGTGCTCATCGAGGCGAGCGAGGAGAGCGGCAGCTCCGACCTTGAGGCGATGCTCGACGCGCTCGCCGGTCGGATCGGACCCCTGGCGCTAGCCGTCAGCCTCGATTCGGGCTGCATCAGCTACGACCGCCTCTGGGTCACGACCTCGCTGCGCGGCACGGTTAACGCCGTCCTGCGGATCGGCGTCATGACCGAAGGGGTCCACAGCGGCCTGGCGGGCGGCGTCGTCCCGTCGTCGTTCCGCGTCCTGCGCGAGCTCCTCGACCGCGTCGAGGATTCCTCGACCGGCGACATGCTCGTCCCGGGTTGCGACGTCGAGATCCCGGCCCGGCGGCGGCGCGAGATCGACACGGTCGCCGCCGAGTTCGGCGACGCGGCCGCGGGGGACTTCCCCCTCCTGCCGGGCGTGGAGCTCGAGGGCGCGGACGCGCCGTCTCGCCTCGTCCGCCAGACATGGCGAGCGTCGCTCGAGATCACCGGCGCGGAAGGGTTCCCGACCATCGAGTCCGCCGGGAACGTGCTCCGCCCGTCGAGCACGGTGAAGGTCTCCCTGCGGACCCCGCCGACTGCCGACGCCGCCGCGGTGGCCGAGTCGCTCCGCGTGGCTCTCACGCGCGACCCCCCGTCGGGTGCCGCCGTCTCCCTCGAGATCCACCAGGCGTCTTCGGGTTGGGTCGCCCCCGAGCTGCCAGCCTGGCTCGAGGCGGCGATCGAGGAATCCTCGGTCCGTTCCTTCGCCAACCCCCCGCGCTCGTTCGGGATGGGCGGCTCGATCCCCTTCGTGACCTCGATCGCGCGCCGCCACCCGGCGGCCCAGGTCGTGACGACCGGGGTACTCGGTCCGGGGTCGAACGCGCACGTCCCCGACGAGTGCCTCCACATCCCGACGGCCAAAGCGGTGACCTCCTGCACCGCCCATCTCATCGCCGCGCTCGCCGCGGCGAGCTCGTCGCCCGCCCCCTCGCCCCGGTCGGGGGACTGACCGGCCGCGGAGTGCCTACGGGCGGACCGGGCCCTCTCCGGCGCCCGTCCGGCTGACCGCGGCGGCGATCTCCACGAGGTCCGCGACGTCGAGCTGGAGGTCTGCCGCGGCAAACCACCCGTCGACCTGGGACGCGCTGCGCGCCCCGACGATCGCGCCGGAGACCCCCGGCGTCGCCAAAGTCCAGGCGACAGCGACGGCTCCGACCGAAACGCGGTGTCGCTCGGCGATCGGCCGCAGCGCGTCCGCGAGGGCGAGGTTCTTCACGAGTTCCGCCCCGGAGAAATCCGAACTCGTCCGGCGCCAGTCCTCCGGGTCGAGCGCCGCGGCACGCGCCTCGCTGAACCCCCCGGAGAGCAGTCCCGCCTGCATCGGGCTGTAGACGATGACCCCGGTCCCGTGGGCGGCGCACCACGGGATCACGTCCTCGCCGGCGCGGCGCTTGATGAGCGAGTACGGCGGCTGGACCGAGTCGACGTGGCCGAGCGCCTCCGCGGCGTCGAGCAGGTCGACACCGTGGTTCGAAAGCCCCGCCGCGGCGATCAGGCCCTTATCCCGCAGGTCGAGGAAGACGTCCCAGTAGGCCTCGAGCGGGGTCCCGTCCGCCGCCGGCCAGTGCATCTGATAGAGGTCGATGTGCTCGACCCGCAGCCGGCGCAAGCTCGCCTCGACCTCACGCCGCAGGCTCGTCGGGTCCCCGACGCGGCCCGGCGGGAGCATCGGGTTTTCCGGGTCGACGATCGTCCCGCCCTTGGTGAAGACGTACGGTCGGTCGGCCGGCGCGAATCCCCCGAGCGCCGCGGCGACGACCTCCTCCGCGTGGCCGATGCCGTAGGCCGCGGCGGTGTCGATCCAGTTGATCCCGAGCTCGACCGCGTGGCGGATCGCCGCGATCGAGTCCGCGTCGTCCTGGTCACCCCAGCCGAACCGCCAGCCGCCGCCTCCGACCGCCCAGGAGCCATACCCGACCCGGGTGATCTCCATGCCGGTCTTGCCCAAAGCCCGCGTCGGAAACAGCGCCATGTTGTCTCCTGTTCGTTCGCTTCTCCGGCACGTTACGACGCCGGGTCCGCACTGTCAGCCGGATTTGTTCGGCCCGGCGCGCCGCACGGTCATCTTCAGGAGCACGCGGCGGTCGCGCTCCATCATGGCCCGGTAGTCGTCCCAGTCGGGGTGCTCTCCCGAGATCCGCCGGTAGTAGTCGACGAGGCCTTCCATCGCCTCCGGCAGCGACACCACCTCGATGTCGCCTTCAACCTGGACCCAGTCGCCAAAGAAGCGCTCCGTGAACACGCAGAGCGAGGCGTAAGGAGTCCTTTTCACGTTGATCGTCTTCATCGCGGCCTCGCGCGAGCTGACCTCGACGTACCCGTCGCCGTCGATGCCGGCCGCCACCGGCGAAAGCTGCACCCTGCCGGCCGCCCGTGTCGTCGCGAGCACGGCGCGGTGATGCTCGGCGACGAACTTCTTCGCTTCGACGATGTCCATTCTCCGAGCGTAACCATGGGCGAGCTCGACCCTGATCGCGGACCGGGTCGAAACGCGAATACGCCGCGGACGGGTCAGCGCCACACTGCCATGCGGGCGACGGCGCCGACGAACAAACGGGGTGGGACCGACGACCACGTCTGGCGGCGCAACGGGCCGGAACCCGCCGGGCACCCCTAGTTGGCTGGTCGGCAAGGGCCCTTCGGCTTGGTCAGCGAAGGATTGCGTGCAAGAACACGGGCTTGCTCACCCGATCAGCCCGGGGATCCGGCCGATCCGGTCGAGGTTCATCGCC
>JBEKCO010000071.1:0-6350 GCA_050014835.1 Acidimicrobiales bacterium | reverse complement strand
GCCCGGAACATCGCGAAACCGAGGTAGATGAAGACCAAGAGCGACACGGCGAGCAACGCGCCCTGGACGGCGGTCATACGCGTTCGAGCGCCCAGATCATGCCGAACATGAGGACGGCGAAGGCGACCACACCGAGCACCGCAAGGAAATCGGCCACGGGGCCACTTTCCCGGCGAACTTGTGAAGAATCTGTCAAATGTTGTGCAGGGCGCATCAATAAAGTGTGAACGCTCGCCCGGGCGCGCCATCTCCGGCGGAACTTCTCCGTCGGCCCCCGGACCCGTCCGTATGCTGGTGCGATGTCGCCGCACCGGGGATCGCACTGGGGCCCACGGACGGTCGGTGGGGTTGCGCTCGCCACCGGGCTGGGACTCGCCGCCTCGGCCTGCGGCGGGTCGAACGGCCCCGCCGGTTACGGTGCGTACCCGGCGTCGCTGCCGAGCGCGTCGACGCTCTGCCCGACGCTCGCCGAGGTCGACTACTACGTCCCCGTGCCCGCCTCGGCCGCGTCCGGCGTCGTCGAGCAGTCGACGACCGCCGGCGTCCGGTCCACGGCGCGCTGCGTGTACGGGGATCCGGCACGCGCCCCGCTTCACTCAGCCGTGGTCACGACGGTGCTCCGGCCGAGCGCCGCGGAGGCGCGGCCCGCGGGCGTCACGATCAGGAGGGTCGAGCACGTCGGGCTGCTCATGCTCACCTACCGCCAGGGCGATCGGAACGTGGTCGTCGTCCACCAGGGAGGCGTCGACGTCATCGTTTCATCAGGGGTGGCACTTGCCGAGCTCGAAGGGTTCGCCGAGGAGGAGCTGTCGAGGGTCCCCGAGGCGGATCGGGCGTGATGACGTGGGACCGGCGCGACACACCGTGACGAGAATCGCAGATGCGCCCTCGGCGGGATTCGAACCCACGCGCCCGGCTCCGGAGGCCGGTGCTCTATCCCCTGAGCTACGAGGGCTTGGACCGTGCCGACCGGCTGCGAGGGCGGATGTCCCGACTACGGCGCCCGGCACGTCGTATGCGCAGCATGGTAGCCGAGTACCGACCGGAGGCTTCGGGTCGTGACGACCAACGAGACGTACGTCCACGGGATGGTGCAGGCCCTCGCCGCAACCGGGATCGAGGTCGAGCCGGGGGAGGTGACGCTCGAGCGCCCGCAGCGGCCGGAACACGGCGACCTGTCGTCGAACATCGCGCTCGTCGTTTCGACCCGCGCCGGCCGAGGACCGCGCGGGATCGCCCAGGACCTCGCGGGCCGCCTCGCCCGTGCCGGCCTGCCCCATGTCGTCGCCATGGAGGTCGCCGGGCCCGGGTTCGTCAACTTCCGCCTCGCGCCCTCGTACTTCCACGAGGCGCTCGCCGTCGTCCTCACGGCGGGTCCCGATGACTACGCGCGCCCGGATATCGGCCATGGCGAGCGCGTCCAGGTCGAGTTCGTCTCCGCCAATCCCACGGGGCCGCTCCACGTCGGCAACGGCTGGTTCGCCTCGTTCGGCGACGCGCTGGCCCGCTTGCTCGGGCGCTGCGGCTACGCCGTCGAGCGGGAGTACTACCTGAACGACACCGGGAACCAGATCCGACTGCTGGGTGAGAGTCTGCTCGCCCGCCGGGCGGGGACTGCGCCACCCGAGGAGGGCTACCAGGGGGCCTACCTCCTCGAGCTCGCGGCCCGCTACGAGGGTCCCGACGACGCGATCGCTGCGGGACGGTTCGCGTCGGACGCCGTCGTGGAGAACATCCGCGCGACCCTCGCCCGCCTGGGCATCGTCTACGACCAGTGGTACAGCCAGGCCTTCATCGAGGAGAGCGGGCAGGTCGACGAGACGATCGCGATCCTCCGGGGAAAGGGCCTCGTCTACGAGAAGGACGGCGCGACGTGGTTCGCCTCGACCGAGCACGGCGACAACCGCGACCGCGTCCTCGTCACGTCGGCGGGCGAGAAGACGTACTTAGCCGGCGACATCGCATACCACCGTGACAAGTTCCTCGTCCGGGGGTTCGATCGCGTGATCGACGTCTTCGGCGCGGACCACCACGGCCAGGTACCGAGCCTGCTCGCCGGGGTCGCCGCGCTCGGCGTCGACCCGAGCCGCCTCGAGGTCCAGCTCGGCCAGCTCGTCTCGCTCGTGAGCGGCCGGATGTCGAAGCGGTCGGGCCAGTACGTCCCGCTCGACGAGCTCATCGACACCGTCGGGCCCGACGCGACGCGGCTTCTGGCGCTGATGGGGTCCATCAACCAGGCGACGACGATCGACCTCGACGCCGTGCGCCGCCAGTCGATGGAGAACCCCGTCTACTACGTGCAGTACGCCCACGCCCGGATCGCCTCGATCGAACGCGTCGCCGCCGAACGGGGGGTCGTGCGGCCGCCATCCGACCCGATCGACCTTTCGTTGCTCGTCGATCCGCACGAGCTCGAGGTCGTCCGGCGGCTCATCGACCTGCCGGGCGTGCTCGCCGACGCCGCCGTGGCGCGGGCCCCGTACAAGGTGACGAACTGGGTGCGGCAGCTCGCCGCGGACTTCCACGGCTTCTACCACGAGTGCCGGGTGCTCGGCGACGACGTGCCGCTGCCCCTTTCCCTGGCGCGCCTCGCGCTCGTCGAGGCGGCGCGCATCGGTCTTGCGATCGGGCTCGGGGTCCTCGGCGTGTCCGCGCCTGAGTCGATGTGATGTCTTCGTGGTCCGGCGGCGACGCCGGGTCCGTCGCCGTACCCTGCGAGGTCCCGGTCGCACGACACCTGCTGCCCGACAGCGCCGCAACCACGGCGAAGGGACGGCTCGAGGTGGGCGGCGTCGACCTCGAGTCGCTCGCTGCCGAGTTCGGCACACCGCTGTTCGTCTATGACGAGGCGACCCTGCGGGCGCGCTGCCGGATGGTTGTGCGGGCCTTCGGGCCGGGAAGCGCCTACGCGACGAAGGCGTTCCTTTGCCGCGCGATGGCGAAGCTCGCGATCGAGGAGGGACTGCGGCTCGACGTCTCGACGGGCGGTGAGCTCGGCGTGGCGCTGTCGGCCGGAGCCGCACCGGACCAGATCGTCTTCCACGGCAACAACAAGTCCGACGCCGAGCTGGAGGCCGTCGTTGGTCTCGGGGCGGCAAGGATCGTGGTCGACTCGTTCGACGAGATCGACCGGCTCGCGCGTCTGGCGGATCCGCGAGGGGTCGGGTCGGGACAGCGGATCCTCGTGCGGGTAAACCCCGGGATCGAGGCGCACACCCACGAGTTCATCGCGACCGGCCAGGAGGACTCGAAGTTCGGGTTCTCCCTCGCTTCGGGCGCGGCGGAGAAGGCGCTCGACGCCCTGCGGGGCCTGCGAGGCGTCGAGGTCGTCGGTGTCCACGCCCATATCGGGAGCCAGATCATGCGGCCCGAGTCGTTCGCCCGGGTCGCCGAGGTGCTCGCGCCGGTCGTCGCGGCCCGGGGCCTCGCCGAGCTGTGCGTGGGCGGTGGGCTCGGGGTCGCCTACCTCTCCGACGAGAAGGCCCCGACGATCGAGGAGTGGGCAGATGCCGTGCACGCCGAGTGCGCCCGGGCGGGACTAACCCCGGGCGTCAAGGTCACCGCGGAACCCGGGCGCGCCGTCGTCGCGACCGCCGCGGTGACCTGCTACCGGGTCGGGACCGTCAAGGAGCTGCCGGGGATCCGCAACTACGTCGCCGTCGACGGGGGCATGAGTGACAACCCCCGGCCGGTCCTCTACGGGAGCGGCTACGAGGCCTTCCTCCCGCGCTGCGTCGGGGCGGACCGGCCGTACGCGGCGAGGATCGTCGGAAAGCACTGCGAATCGGGCGACGTCGTGGTCGCCGAGGCGAGACTCCCCCGTGGAGTCAAGGTCGGCGACGTGCTCGTGACGCCGGTGACCGGCGCCTACGGGTTCTCGATGGCTTCCAATTACAACCGGGTCGGCCGTCCCGCGGTCGTCTTCGTGGGCGACGGGCGCGCCCGCGTTGTCGTGCGGCGGGAGACGGTCGACGACCTCCTTCGCCTGGAATCGTGAGAGCCGCTAGATTGTGCCGATGAGCAGGGATGTCCGGCGTGCCGCGCCGCACGTCGTGCGTCTCGGGTTGCTCGGACTCGGCACCGTCGGGGCCGCTTTCGCCGAGCTCGTCGACGACGGCCACGAGGGCATCGACCGTCGCGTCGGGCTGAAGCTTGAGATCACCCGCATCGCGGTCCACGACGCGACGAAAACTCGCGGCAAGCTCCGCCGCCTCGAGCGGATCACCGGCGACGCCGCCGCGGTCGTCGCCGATCCGGAGGTCGACGTCGTCGTCGAGCTGATCGGCGGGATCGAGCCCGCCAGATCGCTCATCCTCGCCGCGCTGCACGCCGGCAAACCCGTCGTGACGGCGAACAAGGAACTGCTCGCCCAGGACGGGCCGGAACTGTTCGCGGCCGCCGAGTCGGCCGGGCGGCCGTTGCTGTTCGAGGCGGCTGTGGCGGGCGCGATCCCGCTCGTGCGGGCGCTGAGGGTCTCTCTCGTCGGTGAGCACGTCCGCCGCATTCTCGGAATCGTGAACGGGACGACGAATTACATCCTCACCGAGATGAGCGAGAAGGGCATCAGTTACTCCACGGCCCTGGAGACCGCCCAGCGCCTCGGTTACGCCGAACGCGATCCTTCGGCCGACATCGGTGGGCACGACGCCGCCGCCAAGGCGGCGATCCTCGCCGGCATCGCTTTCAGTGCCGACGTCGTCGCCGCCGACGTCTACCGCGAAGGCATCGAGGCGATCGAGACCGCCGACATCGAGTTCGCCCATCGTCTCGGCTACGAGGTGAAGCTGCTCGCCGTCGCCGAGCAGCTCGACGGGGAGGACGGTTCCGCGAAGATCGCGGTGCGCGTCCACCCGGCGATGGTCCCGGTCGACCATCCGCTGGCGACGATCCGTGGCCCGTTCAACGCCATCTTCATCGAGGGTGACGCGGCCGGCGAGGTCATGCTCTTCGGGCGAGGTGCCGGCGGGCGTCCCACCGCGACCGCGGTGCTCGGCGACGTGATCGACGCCGCGGGGTCCCTCGGTCCCGGGGGCGGCCGGAGATTCGCGCCGCGCCACCGAGTCGAGATGCGGCCGATCGGCGAGCTGCGCGCCCAGTACTACGTCGCGATCGACGTCTCCGACCGCCCGGGCGTGCTCGCCGCGGTGGCGGCGGTGTTCGGCCGGCACAACGTCTCGGTTCGCTCGATGGAACAGGTCGGCCTCGGTGACGAGGCGCGGCTCGTCTTCATCACCCACCTCGCCCGGGAGTCCGACGTGCAGGCGACCCTCGGCGATCTTGCCCTGCTCGACTCGGTGCGGCGGGTGGGCGGGCTGATCCGGGTCGTCGGGCAGGAACGGTAGGAGGAGGCACCGGCCGATGAGGCGAGCACGGCCCGACGGCACGGTGGCGCCTGCCGCGGCGCGCGGAACCTGGCCCGGTGTTATTCGTCGCTACGCCGAGTTCCTCCCCGTCAGCGGCGCAACCCCACTTGTCACGCTTCTCGAGGGGAACACGCCGCTTCTTCCGGCACCGCGGCTCTCTGATCGCATTGGCGCTGAGGTCTACCTGAAGGTGGAGGGGCTGAACCCGACGGGGTCGTTCAAGGACCGGGGCATGACGGTCGCGATCTCCAAAGCCCTCGAGGAGGGCGCGCGCGCCGTCGTCTGCGCCTCGACCGGGAACACGTCGGCGTCGGCCGCCGCCTACGCGGCCCGCGCCGGGATGACCTGCATCGTTCTCGTCCCGGAGGGCCACGTCGCGCTCGGCAAGCTCGCCCAGGCGCTCGTGCACGGCGCTCAGGTCCTCCAGGTGCGGGGCAACTTCGACGCCGCGCTCGTCGTCGTGCGCGAGCTGCCGTCGCGCGCGCCCATCGTCGTCGTGAACTCCGTGAACCCGTTCCGGATCGAAGGCCAGAAGACTGGCGCCTTCGAGATCGTCGACGCGCTCGGTGACGCGCCCGACGTCCATTGCATCCCCGTCGGCAACGCCGGCAACATCACGGCGTACTGGCGCGGCTACCGCGAGTACCACGAGGCGGGGAGGTCGACCCGGTTGCCCCGGATGCTCGGATTCCAGGCCGCTGGTGCGGCACCGATCGTCGCCGGCTACCCCATCGACAAGCCCGAGACGATCGCCACGGCGATCCGGATTGGTAATCCGGCGTCGTGGACCGGGGCGACGGCGGCCGCCGCGGAGTCCGGCGGCGCGATCAGCGCGGTGACCGACGACCAGATCCTCGACGCCTACCGGTTCCTCGCCGAGGAGGAATCGGTCTTCTGCGAGCCCGCCTCGGCGGCGTCGGTGGCGGGCCTCCTGAAAGCCGACGTGCCGGCGGGCTCCAAGGTGGTCTGCGTCCTCACCGGAAACGG
>JBEKCO010000070.1:0-6870 GCA_050014835.1 Acidimicrobiales bacterium | reverse complement strand
GAGCGCGAGCATGATGGGGACCTCCACCGGTTTGTCGTTGGTTGGGTGCACCCGAGATCCTTCCCGGGCCACCACGACAACCGGTGGATGTCTTTGTCAGCTGCCTATTGGCGCGCGTTCTTAGCGGTGGCTGGTTGGTCCAGCGGGGGTGTTAGCGCTTTGCCGGCGAAGTCGGGGAGTACCACTTCACCTCGACGGGAGTCGAATAACCGTATGGGTAAGAGTTCTTCGGCTGGATCCAGCTCAGAAGGTAGACCGGCGGGCTGCGAGTACCCTCTGGCACGAGGTCATTCACGCGGAATGTCGCCACGCCCGAGCCGTTCGTATCGGCGAACGCGACGCCTTTGATCGGCGGTCGGCCGTTGATGGAGGCGTGAGATTTCAGGGCGCGCCCTGCTCCGAACGCGGTCCGCCACAACGCGACCTGGATCCCCGCGATTGACACGGGCACCCCGGAGGAATTCTCAACCTGAGCGTGCATGACGACCACCTGCCCGACCGGGACAGGGTTGTCGATCTCGCTCGGCGTCAGCACGATGTGAAGGCGCCTCGCCTGAAATACCGTGCTCGTCGAAATGGAATCAGGCGACGCTGCAACTGCTGAGATGACAAACGGCGTGGTGATGAGTGGGTTCGCTTCGAGGTTGGGCGAGCTGAGGACGTAGCGGGCGGCGTGACCACCCTGCAGAACGGCTGGTCCGGAATCGATCGTCCAGTACGGGGTCAGCTGACCTACGGGATCGAGCGCGAAGTGCGGCTGAATGGGATTCCGCGTCAGATTCGTGGCCCGAACGACAACCCTCCAGATGTCCTGCCGCTGCAGCTCGACACTCACCGATTCGACGCGAATTTGTAGCGGAGCCGTCGCCGAGAGCGCCAGGCCGACAAATGCCAGTGTCGGAGCGAAAACAGCAGCCGTCAACCCGATCCGGAGGCCTCTTAGTCGCGACAACGCCCCGATCACTGGTGCTGGCCGCGGCGCCGGTCCCGGTACGACGACGGCCGCCAACCACAGGGGCGCAACCTCGAGCCAGTACCCGTCCAGAGGGCGCGTGCTCACGAGGAACATCGCGCCGGCAAGCACGATTCCGGCTCGCCACAATCCGCGGAACCAGACGACGTAGGCGACGAGCAAGCCGCAAAGCAGCGCGAGTGCGGCATCCGAGTACCAGCCGAGGTTTCCGCCCCCGAAGCGGAGCAGGATGGTCAGGTCGACGAGACCCTGGCCGAAGGGGATGGCTTGCTGGGTAAACGGGGTAAAGACGTCTCGCGCCCAGGCGCGTGCTCCCCAGATGATAAACGGGAGATTCACGAGCCCGAAGGTGGCCAGGGTCAATACGGCGAATCGCGCCGTGACTCGCGCCGAGCCGAGATTTCCGAGTCTGCGAGATCCAGTTCGCCAGATCCCGACGACGAGAAACAGCGCGATGATCCAAACGATCTGCTCAACCGCGCAGGCGAGGCCGAGGCAGACGGCACGCGCCACATCACCTCCGGACAGGCGGCCCGTGCGGCCAATCTCGGTCCATTTCCAGATCGCCACGAGTGCGAACGGCAAGAGCATCGGATAGAAGGACCCCGACACCTCGAATGTGAAGAGCAGCGGGATCTCGAAGATGGTGATCACCGCCAGGGGGCGCAGTCCCCGGGGCAGCATCACGTACAGGACGACGGCGGCGGCGCACTGGAAGAAGACCGCCGCGACCGACACGGACTGAACGCCGTTTGTCAGCCAGTAGAAGGGCACGGTGAGGAGCAACGGCAAGGAGGGGTAGTCGTAGGCCGTCGAGATCGACCCGTTCGTCAGTGCCGTGGGAACTGGTGGCGTTCCGTAGAGCTGGAATGCCGGTGCCATCGAGTGCGTGAAGGGGTTCACCCCCCGTAGGAGGAGTCTCGTGCCGTACTGGACGAAGGTGCCATCGTCTTCGCCGAACCCGTGACGGCCGAGGAGGATCGCCATCGCTTCGGTTGACGTCAGAGCGATGGCGACGACGAGCACTGCCAGCATCACCCAATTGAGAGCCCGCTTGGACCGAACGCTGCACGCAGCTGCGGTGAGGCCGAGCGCGAGCACGAAACCCAGGGAGGAAATCTGAGCTCTCCAAGGGGAGCTCACCGCGACTCCGAAGTTCTCCGCCGCGAGCACGAGCAATCCCAGGGCTGCTACGACGCAGAGGGCGCGTTGAACGACTTCGGATGAAACGAATCCCTCATCCCTCAGGTGGCGTGGAGTCCGGCTGGTCTCGTCAAAGGCGCGAGACTCATCACTGATCTCGTTGCCGCGTGACGTAACGGAACTCATTTCATTCGCATCAGCCATCTGTGAAGCATCTCCGTCAGGATGACCGTCCGCGGCGTGTCCCTCGCTTTGCTGCGCTCGGCCGGTCCGTCGAACGGGGTCCTTCCTTCAGTATCGGCCGGCGCGTGCAAATACAAGGGCGTCGCTTCGCTGATTCTGATCGCCGACAGTAGTTCAAGCAGTGTGAGGGACGGTTAGCGAAGCCGCTCGTCTGGCCGCGTTCGACCGCGCCGCCCGGCGTGACCACCTGAGAGAGGGAATGGGGTCTCGTCTTTGACCCGGTGGGTTGCTTCGCTGGCGCGAAGGCTCAAGCCGGGATGCAACGAGCCGACGGGGAACGGGCTCTCGGACCTTGGCGGAGTGTTCACCTTGGCCGCGGGACAGGCGGGGACCCAGCGAGACCGCGTCGGCGAACTTGGCAGGTGCCGAGAACCGACAGCCGAGCCGGGCTCGGCACAGGGTGGCACAGGTGGCGCATGTGTCGTAGAGCGCGAACTGCTGCTCGCGAACTCATTTCCACCAATTCGTCCGGGATGGTCGGCTGCCGGCTTGTGGAGAGGCCTTTGGCCGTTAGCTGTTCGTCTTTAGGGTTTCGGCGACCCGTGTACCCAGATCGGCGTCGACCTGGCTCCAGTAGTCGAGCACCCTCGGGATCATCGGTGCGGTGACGCCGTTGTTCACGTGCCGGACGATGTTCCCGACGAGGTGCTCACGGTCGGCGGCCGAGAGCACGTTGCGATAGAGCGTTCCCGCCTGTCCGAAGTCGTCGTCCTCCTTGTGGAGGTCGTAGGCCGCACGGACGATCTCACCGGTCACCGCCCAGCCCGCGGGGTCGCCGAAGCGAGCCGGGTCCGCCACCGGTCCGCCGACAGAGTTTGGTGCATAGACGGGATCTCCCGGGTTCTCGTACCGCATCGCCCCGTCCTTGTTGTACGAGTTGACGGGGGACTTGGGACGATTGACCGGGAGCTGGAGGTAGTTCGTCCCGATCCGGTGGCGGTGCGTATCCGGATAACTGAACATCCTCCCGAGCAGCATCTTGTCCGGGCTCGGCGCGACACCCGGAACCATGTTCGACGGCTCGAACGCCGCTTGCTCGATCTGGGCGAAGTAGTCCTCGGGGTTGCGGTTGAGCGTCAGGCGCCCGATCTTGATGGCGGGGTAGTCCGAGTGCGGCCACACCTTCGTAAGGTCGAAGGGGTTGAACCGGTAGTCGGCCGCGTCCGCGAAGTCCATGACCTGCATCTCGAGCGTCCAGCTCGGGTGCTCGCCACGCTCGATCGCGGCGTGGAGGTCGCGCAGGTGGTAGTCGGGGTCCTCGGCCGACATCGCCTTCGCCTCGGTGTCGGTGAAGTTCTCGATCCCCTGGTCCGTCTTGAAGTGGTACTTGACCCAGAACTTCTCACCGACCGGGTTGATCCACATGAAGGTGTGGCTGCCGAAGCCGTTCATGTGCCGCCAGGTCCGGGGTGTTCCCCGGTCGGTCATGAGGAAGGTCACCTGGTGCGCGGACTCCGGGGAGAGCGTCCAGAAGTCCCACTGCATGTTGTTGTCGCGCAGATGGGTGTCGGCCCGGCGCTTCTGGGAGTGGATGAAGTCGGAGAACTTCGAGGGGTCACGGATGAAGAAGATCGGCGTGTTGTTGCCGACGAGGTCGTAGTTGCCCTCGTCTGTGTAGAACTTGATCGCGAAGCCGCGGGGGTCCCGGACCGTGTCGGCGGACCCGAGCTCACCGGCGACGGTCGAGAACCGGATGAGCACGTCGGTCGTGGCGTTCTTCTGGAAGACCTTGGCCCGTGTGTACTGGCTCACGTCCTCGAAGCACTCGAAGACGCCGAAGGCACCGCCGCCCTTGGCGTGGACGACGCGTTCGGGCACGCGCTCCCGGTTGAACTGCGCCATCTTCTGGATGACGTAGTGGTCGTGGAGCAGGATCGGTCCATCCGGGCCGACCGTGAGCGAATGTTCGTCGCTCGGCGCGGGGATCCCGGCGTCGGTCGTCGTCGGGCGCCGGGAGTTCCTCGGGCTGTCCGTTTTTCCTGGCATCTCGGTCACCTCTTTCGGTCTCGTTGCGTAGTGGGTTTGGCGGGACGCGCTCGGGAGGGTCTGGGCGGG
Source organism: Acidimicrobiales bacterium (assembly GCA_050014835.1). Classification (GTDB taxonomy): domain Bacteria; phylum Actinomycetota; class Acidimicrobiia; order Acidimicrobiales; family Bog-793; genus Bog-793. The sequence goes on along the minus strand of JBEKCO010000070.1, from coordinate 2,456 downwards.
CGGGCGGCGGTCGCGGACTGGCAGCGTGGGCACAGGCCCCAGTAGGTCACCTCCGCTTCGTCGAGGACGAAACCGTGCAGCTCGGAGGGTTCCAGGCAGGGAGCCGAGCCGACGGCGCAGTCGACGTCGGCGGTCGCGCCGCAGACGCGGCAGACGACGTGGTGATGGTTGTCGCCGACGCGGGTCTCGTAGCGGGCGGGGCTCCCCGCGGGCTCGACGCGGCGGACGAGGCTGGCCGACACGAGCGAGCGCAGCGTGTCGTACACCGCTTGACGCGAGACGCTGCCGAGCTGATTGTCGACGGCGCGGAAGATCGTCTCCACGTCCGCGTGGGGCTGGGCGCCGACCTGCTCGAGGACGGCGAGACGCACCGCCGTCACGCGCCTTCCTGCGGAGCGCAAGAGCTGGACGTCGTCCTGCGTCGTCGTCACGGGGAGGACCTTACGACGCGATCTGGAATGAGTCAAGAAACTTGATTAGTTCCAATAAGAACACTTGTCACTCACCGATCCGACATGATCACGGCGTGGCGAAACGCAAGCCGCGGGTCGTGGCCCTGGCTCTGATCCGTCGACCGGGAACGAGGGAGATCCTCGTGTCAAACAGCCGCGACGAATTCGCCGGCGTCCGCTTTCAACGACCGTTCGGGGGAGGGGTGGACTTCGGCGAACGTGGCGATGAGGCGCTGCGTCGGGAGCTCGCCGAGGAGCTCGGCATCGAGCTCGGCAAGGCGCGCCTCATCGGTGCTGTGGAGAACCTCTTCGTCTTCGAGGGGCAGCCGGGCCACGAGATCCTGCTCCTGTACGAGACCGAGTTCGCCGACGCCTCGCTCTACGAAAAGGATCGCTTCGAAGGCGTCGAGGCCGAACCGAAGACGGGCGTCTGGCGCGACCTGGACAACCCGCGGACCGACCTGCCGCTCTATCCCCCCGGGCTCGCCGGGCACATCGCGGCGGGGACCCGGTAGCTACCCGCCCAGGAGCGCGATGCCGCGGGTCGTCCGGGTCAGTCCAGCCGAGCCCGTCGACTGCAGTCGCGGCAGCGCCCCCGCATGGCGAAGTGGTGAGGGTCGGTCGTGAAGCCGAACTCCTCGAGGTTCGCCGCGGCGAGCGTGGAGAAGAGCTGGTCGCCGACTTCGATCACCGCCCCACGCTCCTCGCAGACGAGATGGCAGTGCGTCGTGGGTGCGAGGTGGTAGGTCGCGGGCCGTCTCCGAGATGGACGTGGGTCACCACGCCGAGCCGTTCGAGCTCCTCGAGGTTGCGGTGGACGGTCGAGAGGTGGACGTCGGGCGCTTCTGCCTGCACCTCCGCGGCGAGGTCCTCGGCGGTGCGGTGGCGCGGCGAGGCGAAGAGCGATCGCAGGATCAACCGGCGGGCGGTCGTCGCCCGGCCCCCGGTCGTCCGCAGGCGCTCGATGACGCCGGCGACGAGCTCGTCGACGGCCGCGTCACGCGGTCATCGTGATCCTGCGGTGCGCTGGCCGCGGAGGCGGAGACGGGGGCTCGCCGGGCGGGAACCTCTCGTCGGTCCGGGTCAGTTCCTACGGGTCGCGGAGGTGACGACGCTGCGGGTCCGCGTGGTCGAACCGGCGACGCGGACCGCCTGAGGGCCGGGGACCGTCCCGGGGGTGTGAGGCATCCAGGCCTCGGGATCAGCCGTTATGAGCCGGACGGTGAGCGGGATGTTGCGCGTCGCGATGTCGGCGACCGACACCGACTCGAGGATCGAACGGATGTGCTCGCGCACGGCGATCCACACTTCGATGAGCGGCTCGGCCGAGCCCTTGAAGTCGAGCTGGTCGGGTCGGACATCGCCGACCTGCGCCAGCGGTCCTTCGACGGCCCGGACGATGTCGGCCAGGCTGATCTCGGCGGCGGCGCGACCGAGCCGGAACCCGCCCTCGTTGCCGCGCTGGCTGGCGACGATGCCGGCGCGCTTCAGCTCGAACAGGATGTTCAGCAGGAACTTTCCGGGGATGTCCTGCGCGGCCGCGAGCATTTCCGCCTTTACCGGCCATGAGTCTGCGAGCGTGGCGAGTTCGACGACGGCCCGGATGGCGTAGTCGGCCTTCGAAGAGATCCTCACGCCCCTATCTTGACGCTTTTGTGACAACCGCACACGTCCGGCCTCGAATCGGCCGCGACGTGCGCGACCGGGCTTCCCGTCGCGATGCGCCGGCAGAGAGAAGTCGGCCCCGAGGGGTGAGGGGGGCGTCACGGTGAGCCATAGAGGGCCTCCGGTCGATGTGAGGGATACGACACCTGCACATCGACAACCGGGAGTCCTCCCGCGGGTGGACCTCTACCGCGTCACCAACGTCTGTGGAGGGAACAGCTAGTGCCGTGACCGGCAACGTCTGAGGGGTCGCGTCCACCACCTCGCGACCGTGATCGCGCAGACTTTGTAGATGGCTGAACGTGTGCAGGTTCGTGAGCTCACCGGTGTCGAGGGCAA
>JBEKCO010000069.1:0-7143 GCA_050014835.1 Acidimicrobiales bacterium | reverse complement strand
CCAGTCGAGAAAATCACGACCGCCTCAAGCGGCTCTGCTACGACAAAGTTCTCGAAGTGGGGCGAGCACGTCGCCGTGAGCGCGCCGCCGGTCGCCTCAACGATCTCCTACTCCAAGGCCACGAGCTGAGAGCTCCCCAGCCGTAGGGACTGAGACCCGCACGGTGGCTTCAGGCGTTCGACAACCGCCGCGCCGGACTCGCTACCTAGACGGTCGGTTGCCGATGTGGTCAGCTTTTTGGCACGGTCTACTCGTTCTCTGACGCGGACTCGCTCGTCAGGATCGAGGTGCCGAGTGAGGCCGGAGGGAGCTGCTCGTGGTTGAAGTTCCGAGTCGCGATCTGGTCCTGGTTCGGTGGATATCAAGGAACACTGGCTTGGCCCAAAAAGATCGACGGCGCCAGAGGAACAACAGAATGAGCGACCCATACGAAGGAGACGAGAGCATCACTGATTCGCTATGCCGAACGCGCGTCCCCTAATACTCAGCGGAGTCGAGGACTCGCACTGCCCAGATCAGCTCGGCGACGTATTTCAGGTCAGGTAATTATCCCTTGACAGTAGGTATACCCTCATGGTAGGGTACCTACATGGCTCCAGTGAACCGGAATCAACCAAAAAAGGCTACGAGCAGCACTTCTACCTACACCGTCATGGATCTCATGAGGGACTTCCCAGACGATGCGACCTGCTTGGCCTACCTCTGGGAGCGTCACTACGCCACGGTGGACGCCGAGCACGCCCACTGCCCCAAGTGTGGCGAGGTACGCAAGTTCCATCGCGTTGCGAGCCGCCCCTCGTACTCGTGCGACGTGTGCGGTCACCACATTCACCCAACCGCCAACACGATCATGCACAAGTCGTCCACGTCGCTCCAGCTTTGGTTCCACGCCATCTTCCTGATGGCTCAGACCCGTATGGGCATCTCGGCCAAGCAACTGGAGCGCGAGCTTGGAGTCACTTACAAGACGGCTTGGCGCATGTTCACCAAGATTCGTAACGAGCTGATGGTCGATGACGACACGGTGCTGGTCGGATCGGTCGAAGCTGACGAAACGTACGTTGGCGGAAAGCCCCGTGGCGCTCCCCCAAATAATTCCCGCCACGATGGGGACGGTAGGCACCGAGGTCGGGGGGGTCGCTCGCGTGACCAAAAGCAACCCGTTTTCGGCATGGTCGAGCGTGGGGGCCGAGCACGCGCCTACCCGATCCCGGACGCTTCGGCGGCCAATCTGGTCGGGGGCCTCCGTAAGCACGTTGCGGCCGGGACCACCGTCTACACAGACACGTACCTCGGCTACCACCCCATGAAGCACGAGATGTTCGACCACCGGCAAATCAACCACCGCGATGGCAGCTACGTAGTCGGGGACATTCACACGAACACCATCGAGGGTTTCTGGTCCATCGTGAAAAACGGGATTCGCGGTAGTCACCGTCACGTTTCCAAGAAGTGGCTCCAGGGCTACCTCAACGAATACGTCTGGCGGTACAGCCATCGTGATGACACTCACCCGATGTTCCTTAGCCTTCTGGAGCACGTTTCGCTGTCCGGACCTTTTGCTTACTGATCGGCTTGCGACTCACCTTGTAAAGTGCAGAAAAAAACGAGGTACGCGTGAACTCAGCGGAATGAGTCGAGGAGATATCCCCCGCCTTCGCCTTGTCTGGTTTACCTCCGCGCACCATCGTCGTTGACCTCTAACGACTCTCGGGATCGAAGACAATCACTCGATTGTTGTTGATGCGACGATCTCGCAGGGTCTCTTCGCGTAGATCGGCTACTTGCAGCAAGCGAGCTTCGATGCTTAGCGCTTCGTCACGATCCAACACAATGGGAATAGCTTCAATTTCCTCTAGGGAGAGATGACCTGATTGGCGCAGGAGCGCGTAAGCGACTCTGGTAGCGATATCAAGTCGATTTTCTTCGCTCACTTCCATCGTCATGGACGGTCTCCATTTATGTGCTGATCGGTTGGCTGGCGATCTACCACTAATTCCGGCGGCAGTTGGCGTATACGTTTCTGCATTTCTTCTCGCTGCTCCGCTCGCTTGACTGCCTCTTTTCTCTTGTTCATTTGATGGACTTCCCAAACGTAGTCTAGTTGTGCTCCCGCTAGTTCCTCTACGCGGAGACCCATGCTTTGAAGTTCTGTGCAGTCAATTACGAATCCGTGATCTGAATATCCCTCAACGAACCGTTCGGCGGTCTTCCAGATTTGCTCTTCTGAACTATCCTTGAGCATCCGCGAACGGAAGATGCGTCTTAGATATTCTTTGCCAACCTCAAGCGATGCCTTGAAGCTCCCTAAGGTCAAGGGAAACTGAAGCTTTTCCATCAACCCATCAGCGACTCGGCTCTCGCCAGAGGTGTATTCGTCACGAATGAGCTGGAGGGTCGCCTCAATATTCAGAGGCGAGAAATGTTCAACCCGCCTTTCCAATGGATTGATTGCCGTTATCTGCGGATCAACGGGACCAAGCTCGGCGACGGGAGTCATAAGGATGCGATCGCCGCTAAGCGCGAGGAGGGTCGCGGCACTCTTGGCCCACCTTGGCACGATGAAGGTCAACTCGCTAGTGGCATAACGACGGAGCAACAGCGACAGGTTGTACGCGGAATGAATGTCACCACCGGCCGAATCCAGGATCACGTGGAGACAGGGGGAATCCACCGCGTGGCGTTTGCGAAGCTGGTCGAACACGTCGTCCACGGTGTCCGTATCAAGTTCATCAAGGAACAGCGGGAAGCAAGGAGTTCCTAGTGCAAGTGAAAGCTTGCTGACAGCCTCATCAAGGCGTCGCCCAATCTCGTCTAGGTCCTCAAGTTCGTCAAGGGGCACCTCGCTGATCGACTTCTCCCTTGGGGGGGCCTCCTGTAGGGGGGGCGATTGAACTGGGGAATCGTCAGTTGTGCTCGGTCGCGGATCGTCGGCGGTCATGTCTGTCCCCTCACCATCGGTACGGCTAGGGATCAGTGTATCTGGCAATGTACCTACTGTCAAGGGATAATTACCTCAGGTCAACGAGAGACCGCTCTGGCGGCGCTTCCCCAGTCTTGTGGCCGAGCACGAAAACGAGCCCGAAATCTTGGGCGCGATCCGGGCGCGATCGGGCGCGTAATCCCAGGTCGCAAAAAACACCAGAGTTAGTCACGGGCGCTTGTGGAAAACGATCTGACCAGCGCAAAAGAGCGACAATTGAGCGAGCGGGCGACGAGAATCGAACTCGCGTTCTCAGCTTGGGAAGCTGATGTTCTGCCGCTGAACTACGCCCGCGTGGCCACTTGGGCGACCAACGCCGCTTTCGCGACCTGGAACCCGCCAAGTCGCCGCCGTCACTGTATCGTGCGATCCGAAGATGATCCTTTCCGACAGGTCCATCCGCGAGGAGCTCGCCGCGGGTCGTATCGTCATCGACCCGCTCGACGAGGCCGCCATCCAGCCCTCGTCGGTTGACCTCCACGTCGATCGTTACTTCCGGGTGTTCCGGAGCCACACGGCCCGCGTCATCGACGTGAAAAAGAACCAGGAGTCGCTTACCGAGCTCGTCGAGATCGGTGGTGACGAGTCGTTGATCCTGCACCCCGGGGAGTTCGTGCTCGGTTCGACGCTCGAGCGCGTGGCGCTCGCGGACGATCTCGTCGGGCGCCTCGAGGGCAAGTCGGGGCTCGGGCGGCTCGGTCTCCTCATCCACTCGACCGCGGGGTTCGTCGACCCGGGCTTTGACGGGTATCTCACCCTCGAGCTTTCGAACGTCGCGAGCCTGCCGATCACCGTCTACCCGGGGATGAAGATCGGTCAGGTCAGTTTCCTCAGGATGACGTCGCCGGCCGAGAGGCCCTACGGATCCGCGTCGCTCGGATCGAAGTACCAGAACCAGCGCGGCCCGACGCCGAGCCGCTACTTCGAGAACTTCCGCGACGAGCCCCGCCGCTGAGGCGGCAGTCCCGGGGCCCGGCGGGTCGGCCCGGTTCAGCCCGCCTGGCGGGCGACGGCCTCGGCCGCGCGCCGGATCGCCTCGGGGTCACCGAGGTAGCGGGCCGAGACGAGGTGCAGGCGGTCGTCGAGCTCGTAGACGCGGGGTACGCCCGTCGGGATGTCGAGATCGACGATGTCGTCGTCGCTGATGTGCTCGATGTACTTGGCGAGCGCCCGCAGGCTGTTGCCGTGGGCGACGACGAGGACCGTGCGACCCTCGAGGAGGTCCTTGCCGATTCGGTCCTCGTAGTACGGGACGAGCCGGCGCACGACGTCGGCGAGGCACTCCGATCCTGGGAGGGCGTCCGGGGGGACGTCGGCGTAGCGGGGGTCGTTCACCGGGTGGTTCGGGTCGTCGAGGGGCACCGGGTCGGGCGGGGTGAGGTAGCCGCGGCGCCACGCCTTCACCTGGTCCGGGCCGAATCGCTCCGATGCCTCCTTCTTGTTCATTCCCTGGAGGCGGCCGTAGTGGCGCTCGTTCAGGCGCCAGTGACGCCGGACCGGGAGGTAGCTGCGGCCGGCGACGGCGAGGGCGAGGTCGCTCGTGTGGACGGCGCGGGTCAGCACGGAGGTGTGGACAACGTCGATGACGAGGCCGGGTTCCGCGGCGAGCAACGCCCCGGCGGCCCGGGCCTCGTCCTCGCCCTTCGGTGACAGGTCGACGTCGGTCCAGCCGGTGAAAAGGTTCGAGGCGTTCCACAGGCTCTCGCCGTGGCGGATGATCACGAGGGTGCGCACCGGCTCAGGGTAGCGACCGCGGCCCGACCGATGCAGGGACGCCGCCGAGGTTCGGCCGGCTCCGCCGCCGCGCCGGCACCCGGGGAACGCGAGGCCGCGGGCCCGGCGTCCGGTGGCGCCCGGTGTCCGAAGGGCGTCAACTGGCGGGGGGAACCGCCCGCTCCGGGGTGTGCCTGTGAGTAGGAGCTATCTTCGGGGCGCCAAAGTTGACAACTAGCCACTTAGATTTGCTATAGTGCAAGTCAACAGATCTGTCGGCCTGTGGTCGCGAGACCGCAGGGCGACCGGACAGGACATCACACAGAGTGGAGGCAGGACGAATGGCAAAGGCGGTCGGTATCGACCTCGGGACGACGAACTCGGTGGTCAGCGTCCTCGAAGGTGGCGAGCCAACGGTCATCCCCAACGCCGAGGGGGGTCGTACGACCCCGTCGGTCGTCGCCTTCGCGAAGTCCGGCGAAGTGCTCGTCGGAGAGGTCGCGAAGCGTCAGGCGATCACGAACCCCGACCGCACCGTCCGGTCGGTGAAGCGGCAGATGGGCACGAGCTGGACGATCGACATCGACGGCAAGGCCTACACCGCGCAGGAGATCTCGGCCCGGATCCTGCAGAAGTTGAAGCGTGACGCGGAGGCGTTCCTCGGTGACTCGGTGAGTCAGGCCGTGGTCACCGTCCCGGCGTACTTCGACGACGCCCAACGCACCGCGACGAAAGAAGCGGGGCAGATCGCGGGGCTCGAGGTGCTGCGGATCATCAACGAGCCGACGGCCGCCGCTCTCGCCTACGGGCTCGACAAGGAGGGCGCCGACCAGACGATCCTCGTGTTCGACCTCGGCGGCGGGACATTCGACGTCTCGATCCTCGAGATCGGCGAGGGCGTCTTCGAGGTCAAGTCGACGTCGGGCAACACCCACCTCGGTGGTGACGACTGGGATCAGCGGGTCATCGACTGGCTCGTGAAGTCGTTCAAGGACACCGAGGGCGTCGACCTGTCGAACGACAAGATGGCGCTGCAAAGGCTGAAGGAGGCCGCCGAGAAGGCGAAGATCGAGCTCTCTGCCGTCCAGGAGACGACGATCAACCTGCCGTTCATCACGGCCACGTCGGAAGGGCCGAAGCACCTCGACCTCAAGCTCACGCGGGCGAAGTTCGAGGAGCTCACCGAGGACCTCGTCCAGGCGTGTCGCGGCCCGTTCGAGCAGGCGATGAAAGACGCCGGGGTGTCGAACTCCGACATCCATCACGTCATCCTGGTCGGCGGCTCGACGCGCATGCCCGCCGTCCAGCAGCTCGTCCACGAGATGTCCGGCAAGGAGGCGCACAAGGGAGTCAACCCCGACGAGGTCGTCGCGGTCGGAGCGGCGATCCAGGCCGGAGTCCTAAAGGGCGAGGTGAAGGACATCCTGCTCCTCGACGTGACGCCGCTCAGCCTCGGGATCGAGACGAAGGGCGGCATCATGCACCGTCTCATCGAGCGGAACTCGACGATCCCCACCAAGCGCTCCGAGGTCTTCACGACGGCGGAGGACAACCAGCCGTCCGTCGAGATCCACGTCCTCCAGGGCGAGCGCGAGATGGCGATGTACAACAAGACGCTCGGCAAGTTCCAGCTCGTCGACCTGCCTCCCGCTCCCCAGGGCATCCCGCAGATCGAGGTGACCTTCGACATCGACGCGAACGGCATCGTGCACGTCTCCGCAAAGGACCGCGCGACCAGCCGGGAGCAGTCGATGACGATCACCGGCCAGACGTCGTTACCCCGCGACGAGATCGAGCGGATGGTTCGCGACGCGGAGCAGCACGCCTCGGACGACCGCCGGCGCAAGGAGGAGGCGGAGACGCGCAACCAGGCGGACACCCTCGTCCACCGCACCGAGAAGCTTCTGAAAGACGAAGGCCCGAAGTTCACCGGAGACGAGAAGGACCGCGTCGAGTCGGCGTTGAAGGGGTTGAAGGAGGCCCTCGCCGGCACGAACGTCGAGGCGATCCGCTCGGCGTCCGACGCGCTCTTGTCGGCGTCACAGGCCTTCGCCCAGCGTCTGTACGAGCAGGCGTCGGCCCAGGCCTCGACCCCCGGATCCGGGGGCACGTCGGACTCGGCGGGAACCCCGCCTTCTGACGACGAGGTCGTTGACGCCGAGATCGTCGACGACGCAGGGTCCTCCGAGGCATGACCGGTCACGACCCGGTCGCCGGGTCCGGGCGGGAACCGCCGGCGTCGACCGGCGAAGGATTCGACGCCGGTCCGGCCGAGGTCCCGACCGAGGAGGAGAGCGACCTCTTTGACGTGGAGGACGAGCGCACGCGGGTGACCGCCGAGCGCGACGAGTACCTCGACGCGCTCCAACGGCTCCAGGCCGAGTTTGAGAACTTCCGGAAGCGGACTTTGCGCCAGCAGACCGACCTCCTCTCCCGGGCGTCCGAAG
>JBEKCO010000068.1:0-7242 GCA_050014835.1 Acidimicrobiales bacterium | reverse complement strand
CACCGAGCATCAGGAGGGAGGTGAGCTTCGGGGTTAGCCAAATCCGTCGGCCGCTACGCGGCCTCCGACACCTCGCGTTCGAAAACTCCGAACTGGGTGTACGGAATCACTGAAATGCGCACCATGGAGTAAGCGTGTCAGCCGTATAGGTATGTAGGGCTCGCCCAGCTCGTCGACGAATACGTGATCGGGGGCATGCGCGTCGCCGCGCTGTCTTGCCTCAGAAACCATCAGCTCCCGATGTTCGGCCAAAAGGGTGACCGTTCCCTGATCGAGCACGATCGTGCGCCGCCCAGCTCGGGTCTTCGGAGTCGAATCGATGACTCGGTTGTCAGCCATCGTCCGAGTGCGCCTGACCATCAACACTGCTTGGGAGCTTCTTGAATCGATGTCCTCCCACTTCAAGCCAGCGAGTTCTGATCGACGCAACCCCGTCGAGATAGCCAGGTACCAAAGGGCATGCAGACGATCCGCCTTGGCTGTCTCCAGCAACACCCTGATCTGCTCAGGCGTGTACACAGGGCGCTCCTCTGTGTCGTCCCGGGGTCGCTCGACGCGATCCGCCGGGTTCATGACGAGATACCCCATGTGCTGCGCATAGCTGAGCACGTTGTGCAGCACACGATGGATGTTGCCTACTTGAGTTCCAGACAACGACCGCCCATCCCGGCGGCCACCGGAGCGAAGGTCCACATACAGTTGCTGGATGAGCGGCGCGCTCAAGCGATCGAGACGAACCGTTCCGATGCGCGGCGTCAGGTACGTATCGACGATGAACCGATAATTGGACATCGTCGTCAGCTTGCGGTTCGGCCCGACGGCAACCAGCCACTCGGAGGTGAGGTCGCCAAATGTCTTCGCCTGGGTGTGGCGCAAGCGACCTTCGGCTTTCGCTACCGACGCGTTCGCTAGGGCGTTTCTCGCCTCGCGCTCAGTGCGGAACCCGCTGACTCGCTTCTGGTGACGGCGCCCGTCCGGACCCGGCGGCAAGTCCAATCGGCAAAACCACGTGCCTCCGCGTCTCCCCACGTTCTGTGTCATCGGCTGGATGCTCCATCACGTCGGTTTCGATCAACCTACCGACTGTTCGTGTCCAGTTCGTGTCCAGGACACTAGTGGGAAGCACCGTCGGGCGAGGGTAACTGCTAGGAATGGGCCGCTGAACAGGAGTTACGTTGGTGTCGGAGAGGGGACTTGAACCCCTACGCCCTTGCGGGCACCAGCCCCTCAAGCTGGCGCGTCTGCCTATTCCGCCACTCCGACACGGCGGGATACGTGTCCCGCCAGGGACGAAACACTAGCGCGACCCCTGGTCGCGGCTTCACCGTCGTCGCCGGCACCATGACCGGCGGCGGAACCGCCTAGCTCCCCGGCGTCGTCGTCGACGTCGTCGGCGGCGGGCTCAGCTGGATCGCCCAGTCCTGCGCGTCCCACATCGGTCCGGCGAGCGTCGCCGTGTCGGCTACGTTGACGACCTTCGCCTGCCGCACGAGTGTCGTGGGCATCTGGAAAAGCGGCAGCGTCGGCAGGTACTGCCACAGCAGCTTGTCGATCTGGTTGTAGAGGCCTGAGTCGGCCGCAGCGTTGAGCTCGGACTGCGCCGTCACGAAGAGCCCCCCGACGTCCGGTTCCGAAAACCCGAGGACGTCACGGGTCACCCCGCCCGCGTTCACAGCGCTCGGCTCGCTGCCCGTCCCCGCGGCGTAGCTGATGGTCCCGCCCGCGGCCGGGACGCTCGGCGTCGGGCCAACCGGTTCGGTGTAGAGCCCGGCCATCGTCGACAGATACGGCGACTCGATATATGGCGCGATCGCGAGCTGGTAGCGCCCCCGCGGCAGGATCGCCGACAGGAGCGACGCGAGCGGCACGTTGCGGATCCGCAGCCTGATGCCGACTTGCAGAAGCTCCGCCTGGATCTCGCGCTCAGCGGCGGCGACCGTCGGGTTGCCCTTCGGACCCGTGAGGACGAGGACGAGCCGTGCTCCCGTGGCGGAGCGCGCGACGCCCTCGGCGTCAAGCGGGTAGCCGGCCGCCGCGACGAGCTGGTCCGCCTCGGCGTCGTCGGGCGCGAGAAACGCGCTGTCGTTCATGAGGCCCCCCGGCTGCCTGGCGGCGTAGAGGCGGTTGCCCGAGGCCAGGGCGTCCGGTTCGTCGACGCCGATCGAGTCGGCGACGACCTCCGGGCGGTTGATCGCCGCGGCGATCGCCTCGCGCATCACGAGCCGGCCCGCGACCGGGTCGGCGCAGTTGAAGGCGAGCTGCCAGAGCGTCGCCGAGTTCGAGACGGTCTGCTCGAGATCGACGCTCCTCGTGACGACGCCCGTGACGTTCGTCCCCGGGGCGAGCTCGGCGAGGTCGATCGAGCCCGCCCGCAGCGCCCGCAGCGTCGCGCCCTCGGAGTGCTCGACGACGAAATCAATGTGGTCGAGGTGGGCGCGCCGTCCCCAGAAGGCGGGATTGCGCGAGAGCACGAGCTCCTTGCCGGGCACGATCTTCGTGATGACGAAAGGCCCACCGGAGACGAGGTGGGCGGGCTTGCGCCCCTCGAACGCCTTCGTCCAGCCGTAGCGGCGGGCGATGTGGGCGGGCACGAGGTCGTTGAATAGCGCCATCCAGTCGGCGTAGGGCTTGGCGAAGACGACCTTCACCGTCGTGCCGAGCTTCTTGCTCACCGATCCCGTGACCGAGGTGATGTCCTCGTATCCGGCGAGCGGGAACATCGCCGGGAGGCTCGGCCCGATCGTCACCAGCGCGTGCCAGTCGTAGGCGAAGTCGGCGGCGGTGATCGCCACGCCGTCGGACCAGCGCGCCCCCTTGGCGAGGGTGTAGACGACGGTCTGGGGCTTAAGGCTCGTCACCTCGGCCGAGGTGACGAGCCCGTCGACGGCGTGGATCTGCATGCTGGGCCCGGTGACGAAGAGCTGCGGGAGGACCTGTTCCATCACCATCTGGGTGATCGAGTTCGAACCCCCCGGCGTGAGCGGGTTGAACTGGGTGGGAAGACGCGACACGGCGAAGGTGACGGTGCCGCCGTCGAGGATCTTCACGCCCCCCTGGCCGGCGAGCGTCGTCGAGGTCGACGAGGCGCCCGAGGAGGTCGTGCCGGCGATCGCGAGGAGAACGAGGACGCCGAGAGCGGCGGCTGCGGACCTTTTCAGCCCCACCGAAGCCCGATGATGACCGTCGCGAAGGCGAAGACGACGGCGACGGTGATGGTCAGGCGGTCGAGGTTCTTCTCGGCGACCGTCGAGCCCGCGGCCGCCGTGCCGACCGTCGAGCCGAACATGTCCGACAGGCCCCCGCCCCGGCCCGAGTGCAAGAGGATCAGCAGCACGAGCGCGAACGAGGCGAGGGTCTCGATCCCGACCAGGATGTCGGTGAGCACGTGCGAGGACCTCCTCGGCTGCGTCGGGTGCGCACGGAACGAAGGCGCAGATTAGCAGTTCACGGCCCCTGGCCTGCTCGCGAGCTACGCCCCGGCGCGCAGGATGGAGACGAAACGTTGGGCGTCGAGGCTCGCGCCGCCAACGAGGAAGCCGTCGACGTCCTCGCTGGCCAACAGCTCCTCGGCCGTCTCTGGCGTCACGGACCCTCCGTACTGGATCCGGATTGCCGGCGCCGCCGAGGGCGCGAAGTGCCCGATCTCCGAGCGGATGGCGGCGCACGTCTCCTGGGCGTCGGTCGGGGTCGCGGTCCGGCCCGTGCCGATCGCCCAGATCGGCTCGTAGGCGAGGACGATCGACGAGACGACGTCGGACGGGCGGCCTTCGAGCGCGGCACGCACCTGGCCGCGGACCTTCGTCTCGGCGTCGCCCGCGTCGCGCTCGGCGAGCGTCTCGCCGACGCAGACGATCGGCAACATCCCGTTGCGGAGGATCGCGTCGATCTTTCTCGCCACGATCTCGTCGGTCTCGTCGAAGTACTGGCGCCGTTCCGAGTGCCCGGTGATCACGTAGCGGACGTTCAGCCTGGCGAGCATCTCGGCCGAGACCTCGCCGGTGTAGGCGCCACGGTCCTCGTAGTGGCAGTTCTGCGCGCCGAGCGCCACCGGGACGTGGTCGGACTCGACCGCGGTCTGCACGGTGCGGAGCGACGTGAAGGACGGGTGGACGCTCACCTCGCGCCCCTGGGGCACCGCCCCGGCGAACAGCAGCGCGGCGAGCTCCTGGATGAGCTTGAGCGCCTCGAAGTGGTTGCCGTTCATCTTCCAGTTGCCGCTCACGAGCACGCCGCGTTCGGGCGTCACCGCGATCAGTTCCCCTTCGGGGCGTTCGGCGCGCCGCGCAGCGCGGCGAGGCCCGGGAGGTCGCCGAGCTCGATGAGCTCGAGCGAGGCTCCCCCGCCGGTCGAGACGAAGTCGATCGACTCGGCGAGACCGAACTCGTCGATCGCCGCGGCCGAGTCGCCACCACCGACGACGGTGAACCCGGGGCAGGTGGCGACCGCCTCGGCGACGGCGCGGGTCCCGGCAGAAAAGCGCGGGTCCTCGAAGAACCCGACCGGCCCGTTCCAAAAGACCGTCCCCGCGGCCCCGATCACGTCGCAGAAGCGGTGCCGGGTCTCGACGCCGATGTCGACGCCCTCCCAGCCGTCAGGGAAGTCACCCGTGGTCGTGTCGATCGGGTCGCCCTCGCCGACGGTCTCCGCCCCGGGGTGGAGCATGCCGCCCGGCCCGAGGACGACGACGTCGGAGGGCAGCATGATCTTGTGGGTCGAGGCGAGGAGCTTGCGGCAGTCCTCGACGTGGGGCGGGTCGAAGATCGACGAGCCGATCTTGCGGCCCTCGGCCGCGAGGAACGTGTACGACATCCCGCCGCCGATGAGCACGGTGTCGGCCTTGGCGATGAGCGAGACGAGCACGCCGAGCTTGTCGGCCACCTTGGCGCCGCCGATCACGGCGACGAAAGGGTGTTTCGGCGCGTCGAGCAGGCCCCCGATCACCTCGACCTCCCGGGCGAGAAGCCTCCCCGCCGCCGAGGGCAGTCGCGCCGGCGGCCCAACGATCGAGGCGTGGGCGCGGTGCGACGCCCCGAAGGCGTCGTTCACGTAGCAGTCGTGGCCGGTGACGAGCTTGTCGACGAAGGCCGGGTCGTTCGCCTCCTCGCCCGGGTCGAAACGGAGGTTCTCCATGAGCTCCACGCCGGGCACGAGCTCGGCGAGGCGCTCGCGCACCGGGGCGACGTCGAAGCGGGGATCGGGACCGCCCTTCGGCCGCCCGAGGTGGGTCGCGCACGTGACCGAGGCACCTCGGTCGAGGAGCCACTGCAGCGTCGGGACCGCCTTGCGCATCCGGAAGTCGTCGGTGACGACCCGTTTGCCGTCGGCCCCGCCGATCGGCACGTTGAAGTCGACGCGGACGAGGACGCTCTTTCCGGAGACCTCCGGCAGGTCCTCGAGGACCGGGATGCGCCCGATCACTTGCCGACCAGCGCAACGAGCTCGACGAGCCGGTGCGAGTAGCCCCATTCGTTGTCGTACCAGCCGAAGATCTTGACGAGGGTCTGGCCGTGCTCGAGCGGCAGTGTCATCGTGAGCGCCGAGTCGAACGTGCACGACGCCGGCGAGCCGACGATGTCCGAGGAGACGATCGGGTCCTCGGTGTAAACGAGGACCCTGGCGAGCGGCCCGGACTTCGCCGCCGCGGCGAAGGCCGCGTTCACCGCCTTCGAGTCGACGACGGCGTTGAGGATCCCCGTGAAGTCGGTGATCGACCCGACCGGGAGCGGCACGCGCAGCGCCGAGCCGTCGAGACGGCCCTTCATGTTCGCCATGACGAGGCTCGTCGCCCGCGCCGCGCCGGTCGAGGTCGGCACGATGTTCACCGCCGCGGCCCGCGCCCGCCGGAGGTTGTCCCGGGCGAGGTCGAGGAGCTCCTGGTCGTTCGTGTAGGCGTGGACCGTCGTCATGAGGCCCTTCTCCACGCCGAAGGCGTCGTCGAGGACCTTCATCATCGGCACGAAGCAGTTCGTCGTGCACGAGGCGTTCGAGATGACGACGTGCTTCTCGGGGTCGAAGTCGCCCTCGTTCACGCCGATGACGAAGGTCGCGTCGGCGTCGCCCGAGGGGGCGGAGATGACGACCCGCTTCGCCCCGCCGGCGAGGTGGGCCGCCGCGGCGTCGCGCTTCGTGAACCGCCCGGTCGACTCGACGACGACCTCGACGCCGAGCTCGCCCCAGCGGAGCGCCGCCGGGTCGCGCTCGGCGAAGACCTTGATCACGTGGGAATCGACGACGAGGTCGGAGCCCTTCACCTCGACGGTCCCCGGGTAGCGCCGGTACGTCGAGTCGTAGCGGAGCAGGTGGGCGTTCACCTCCGGGCTGAGAAGGTCGTTCACCGCGACGATCTCGATGTCCGCGCTCGATTCGCGGGCCGCGCGCAAGAAATTGCGCCCGATCCGACCGAACCCGTTGATCCCGACCCGTACCGTCATGTCCCTGCTCCTGCTTCCGAGGTCCCCCGGTGGCGCGCCACCGGGACGTGGTGGAACTGTCTGTGTGGCCGGGGCATATTCAACCGACCCGAGGATCGCCGCCCGGGGCCACGGTCAAAGACTATCGGCCCGGGAAACCCGGCGGGAGACCGGCCGCCGCGGCGCCGGGACCCCCGGATTCGTCTCTGTACCGGTCGACGTCGCGGTGGTGGACCGCCGGTGCAAAGCCCTGGGCCCGCAAGCGCTTGGCGAGCTCCTCGGCGAGCACGACCGAGCGGTGCCTTCCTCCGGTGCAGCCGAGGGCGATCGCCACGTACGACTTCCCCTCCCGGGAGAAAAAGGGCAGGAGGAACGTGACGAGGTCGTCGATCCGGGCCAGGAATTCGACCGCCTCGGGCGACGACATGACGTAGTCGCGCACGTCGTCGTCAAGGCCGCTGTGCGGGCGCAGCGCGTCGACCCAGTGCGGGTTCGGCAGAAACCGCGCGTCGAAGACGAGGTCGGCCTCGAGCGGCAGGCCATTCTTGAAGCCGAACGAGACGATCGACGTCTCCAGCTGGCCGGTCGTCGCCCGCACGGCAAAGAGCTCGACGAGTCGCGCCCGCAGCTCGTGGACGTTCGTCTCGCTCGTGTCAATGACGACGTCGGCCCCGGCGAGCAACGGCTCCAGGAGCGCGCGCTCGGACTGGATCGCCTCGAGCACTCCCCCGGCCTCGACGGGGTGGCGCCGGCGCGTGCCGGAGAACCGCCGGACAAGGACCTCGTCGGAGGCCTCGAGGTAGAGGACGCGCACCCGGGCGCCGGAAGCGCG
>JBEKCO010000067.1:0-7298 GCA_050014835.1 Acidimicrobiales bacterium | reverse complement strand
GTCACATCAAGAGCAGGCCTCGATGATCCGCCGCTACATCACCTGGCGGAACCACAACGCTCACGACAAAGCACTACGTGAGCTGGTAAAACGCGCAAACGTTGCCTGACGCGGCACTAGGTCCTGGCGCCGCGACGTCGGCTCGGGATCACGCCGCGGTCTGGCGTGACACGGTCCCGGGACGGGTCGTCGCCGCGCGCGTCACGCCGTCGCGGACGGGAAACCGGCATTTCTCCTGGGAAAAGTGGGCCGGGTAGGATTTGAACCTACGTAGGCAGTGCCAGCAGATTTACAGTCTGCTCCCGTTGTCCGCTTGGGTACCGACCCGCGAGACGACGAGGATAATCGAAGCCCGGCAACCCCGGGTGCGCTAAAGCGGCCCGCCGCCGCCGGCCCGGAACCCACCGGCGGCCGCCGGTAGCGTGGTGGGATGCCGAGTTTCGACGTCACCTCCGAGATCGATTTCCAGGAAGTACGCAACGCCGTCGACCAGGCTTCGCGCGAGGTCGCGACCCGGTTCGACTTCAAGAACACCGGCTCCTCGCTCGAGCTCAGCCCGCACGAGATCGAGCTCAACGCGCCGACCGAGGACCGCCTGCGCGCGCTCGTCCAGGTGCTCGAGGAGAAGCTCGTGCGCCGCAAGGTCTCGCTGAAGGCCCTCTCCTACGGCAAGGTCGAGGAGGCCGCCAAGGGCGCGGTGCGCCAGCACGTCGCGCTGGTGGCCGGGATCTCGGCGGACCACGCGCGCCGGATCAACAAGATCGTGAAGGACCTCAACCTGAAAGGCGTGACCTCCCAGTCCCAGGGCGACCAGGTGCGCGTCTTCGGCAAGAAGCGCGACGACCTCCAGGCCGTGATCGCCCGGCTGAGAGAAGAGGACCTCGGGATCCCGGTCCAGTTCGGCAACTACCGCGATTGAGCCGGCGGGCCGGCCAGCACCCGCCTAGTGGAAGATGAGCGTCGCGGCCCGGGCGAAGTCGATGAGCGGCTGGGGCCAGACGCCGAAGACGACCGTCACGCCGAGGCTGATGGCGAGCCCGAGGGCGATCGACGGCGAGACGGCCAGACGCTCGGCGACCGGGCGCACGAGGGTCGCCACCCCCCCGGCGGAAGCCTCCACCGGCGCGGCCGCCCCGGCGGGAGAGGGCGCGGGCTGGGTCGCGAACATCAGGCGCACGACGCGCAGGTAGAAAAAGACGGCGATCGCCGCCGAGGCCATCGCGATGACGGCGAGGGCGTAGCTGTGCGCGTCGACCGACGCCTCGACGACGTAGAACTTGGCAAAGAACCCGGTCGTGAAGGGCACCCCCGCCTGGGCGAGCAGCAGCACGGTGAAGCTCGTCGCCAGCACCGGGTTGTGGGTCGCGAGCCCCCGATACACCTCGAGGTCGTGCCGGCGGTCGCCCTTCCCGCCCACGACGCCGACCACGGCGAAGCTGCCGAGCACGATGAAGGCGTAGGCGAACACGTAGTACGCGCCCGCGGCGACGCCCCGCGTCGTCGCCGCCTGCAGGCCGATGAGGACGAAGCCGGCGTGGTTGATCGAGGAGTAGGCGAGCATGCGCTTCACGTCGCGCTGGACGAGCGCGACGACGGCGCCGCCGAGGAGCGTCACGGCGGCGAGCGCCCAGACGACGGGCTGCCAGTCGCCGCGCAGCGTCGGGAACGTCGCCACGAAGACCCGCAGGAACGCCGCGAAGCCACCGGCCTTAGCGATCGCCGCCATGAACCCCGTCACCGGCGTGGGCGCGCCCTGGTAGACGTCGGGGGTCCACATGTGGAACGGCACCGCCGCGACCTTGAACGAGAAGCCGACGATGATGAGCGCGATCCCGGCGAGCAGCACGCCGTTCGCCGTGATGACGTTGTGGGCGAGGAACGCCGCGATCTCCGGCAGGTTCGTCGAGCCGGTCGCGCCGTAGACGAGCGCGATGCCGTAGACGAAGACCGCCGACGAGAACGCGCCGAGCACGAAGTACTTGATGGCCGCTTCCTGGGAGGTCGCCCGCCGGCGGTCGAAACCCGCCAGCACGTAGAGCGGGATCGACAGCACCTCGAGGGCCAAGAAGATGAGGATCAGGTCGTTCGCCGACGCCATGAACATCGCGCCCGACCCGGAGATGAGGGCGAGCGCGTAGTACTCGCAGCCCTCGATCCCCTCGCGCCGCAGGTACCCCGCGCCGAGGATCGCCGCCACGACGAGCACGGCGGAGACGAGGACGAGGAAGTAAACGGCGAAGCCGTCGACGTCGACGGAGTGGGCGATCGTCGTGTAGGCGCCGTGGTCCTGGACCCTGTGCCACAGCCGCAGCGACGCGACGAGCGCGGCGACCGCGATCCCGACCGTCGCCGCGGCGAAGACGCCCGTCGGGGGCTGTCGCGACGTCATCGCCGACAACCCGATGAGGACGAGCACGCCGCCGAGAAGGATCAGCTCGGGCAGGATCGCGCCGTAGTCGATGTGCGGGATCACGATCCGCGCCGACGTTCCGCTCGCGGCAGCGAGCACAGCGACGAGCGAGCTCATCGCGCCACCTCCGCCCGGTCCGTGAGGGTGGGCTGGCCGACTTTCGGGATGACCGGGTGGGCGACCTGCTCGACGTGGGTGACGAGCTGGTCGACCGACGGCGTGATCCGGTCGAGGACGGGCTTCGGGTAGACGCCGAGGAACACGATGAGCACGACGAGCGGTGCCATCACGGCGCGCTCACGCCACGTGATGTCACGGAAGGGCCGGTCGCGATCGGCGGCGCGTTCGGGGCCGTGGAAGATCTGCTGGTACGCCCAGAGCAGGTAGACCGCGGCGAGGACAACGCCGGCGGTCGCCACGACCGCCCACCAGCGGTGGGTGAGGAAGGTGCCGGAAAGGATGAGGAACTCGCCCACGAAGCTGTTGAGCCCCGGCACGCCGATCGACGCCAGCGCGACGACGGTGAACGTCGCGGCCATCACCGGCGCTTTGTGCTGGAGGCCGCCGAGGTGGGCGACGCTCATCGTCTGGCGCCGCCTGTAGATCATGGCGACGAGCAGGAAGAGCGCCGCCGTGACGAGCCCGTGGTTCAGCATCTGCAAAACCGCTCCCGAGACCGCCTCGCCGGTGAGGGCGAATGCGCCGATGACGATGAAGCCGATGTTGGCGAGCGACGAGTAGGCGACGAGCCGCTTCAGGTCCTTTTGCACCGCGGCGACGATCGCCCCGTAGATGATGCCGACGACGCCGAGCGTGAGGAACACCGGCGCGAGCACGACGGTCGCGTGCGGGAACAGTCCGAGGTCGAACCGGATGATGCCGTAGGTGCCGAGCTTCGCGGTGACGCCGGCGAGGAGCACCGAACCGGCGACGGGGGCCTCGCGGTAGGCGTCGGGCGACCAGGTGTGGAACGGGAAGATCGGCGCCTTGACGGCGAAGGCCGCGCTGAAGGCGAGCAGCAGCAGCACCCCCGCCGTGCCGGAGAGCCGGGTCTGGGCGAGCTGGCGGATGTCGAAGGTCGTCACGCCGGTCTGGCCCTGGTGGATGGAGACGAGCGCCAGGATGCCGACGAGCATCACCGCCGAACCGGTGAAGGTGTAGATGAAGAACTTCATCGCCGCGTGGTTGCGCCTCTCGTGGCCCCACCCGCCGATGATGAAGTAGATCGGAACGAGGGTCGTTTCGAAGAACAGGAAGAACATCAGCAAGTCGAGCGAAAGGAAGCTCCCGAGACACGCCGCCTCGAGGAGCAGGATCCAGACGGTGAACGACTTCACGTTCGACCGCTCCCCCGCGCCGACGAGCGCGAGCACGAAGAGCAGCGCGGTGAGCAACACCAGAAACAGCGAGATCCCGTCGACGCCGAGGTTCCACGAGATCCCCAGCGAGCCGACCCAGGGGTGCTGCGACACCATCTGGTAGCCGCCGACGCCCGCCTGGAACTCGTCGAGGACCGCCGCGGCGATGCCGAGCACGCCGAGGGAGGCCGCCAGTCCCACCCCGCGGATGACCCAGCTCGCCCGCTTCGGAACCACGAGCGCGAGGAGCGCCGCGCCGACGGGCACGAGGACGAGCGCCGTGAGGAACGGGAAGGCGCGCTGGTCGGCCACGCTCGCCAGGCTGAGCAGCGCGCCGTGGGCGGTCATGACCCGGCCCGCGTCACGAGGTAGGCGACGATGACGACGACCCCGCCGACGATCGTGAGGGCGTAGGTCCGCACGTAGCCGGACTGCACGCGCCGGAGCCGCTCGCCGGTCGAGCGGAACAACCTCGCCACCCCCTCGACCGCGCCGTCGATGACGCGGGCGTCAACGACGGACGAGGCGAAGGCGGAGATCGCCGCGCCCGGGCGGGCGACGAAGCGGTCGTAGCTCCAGTCGACGAACCACGCCATGACGAGCACGCGCGGCTCGAGCCGCGGGCGGTTGACGGCCACACGCCAGACCGCGGCGGCCACCGCGATGCCGACAAGGGCGAAGGCCGCGTCGGCGAGCCCGAACCCCCAGAGCTCGGCGACGCCGAAGTGGTGGACGGCGACGCTCGCGCCGACGACGGGTTGCAACCACCGCTCGAGGAACGACCATGTCGGATGGAACGGCAGGTCGATGAAGAGCCCGAGAAACGAGCACGCCGCGAGCACGAGGAGCGGCACGCCCATCACCCAACCGGGGTCCCGCGGCGCCTCGCCGCCGGGCCGCGCGCCCTCCCAGCGGGGATCGCCCATGAACACGAGGAAGAACTCGCGGCCCATGTAGTAGGCGGTGAGGATGGCCGTCACGGCGCCGATCGCCCACAGCGCCGGGCTCACCGCCCAGGCGTTCTCCAACACGTCGCTTTTCGCCCAGAATCCGCTGAACGGCGGCACGCCGGCAATCGAGAGCCAGCCGACAAAGAAGGTGACCGCCGTCACCGGCATGAAGGCGCGCAGCGAACCCATCTTCTTCAGGTCCTGCTCCCCGTCGAGGGCGTGGATGACCGAGCCGGCGGACAGGAACAGGAGCGCCTTGTAGAAGGCGTGGGCGAGCATGAGGAAGATCGCCGCCACGTACGCGCCGGTGCCGGCGGCGAGGAACATGTACCCGAGCTGGGAGACCGTCGAGTAGGCGAGGACCTTCTTGATGTCTGTTTGCGCGCAGCCGATCGTCGCCGCGACGAGCGCGGTCACGACACCGACCCACGCCACGACGTGTCCGGCGACGGGCGCCGCGTGGAGGATCGGGTTGATCCGGCACATGAGGTAGACGCCGGCCGTCACCATCGTCGCGGCGTGGATCAGGGCGGACACCGGGGTCGGGCCCTCCATCGCGTCGGCGAGCCACGGGAACAGCGGGATCTGTGCCGACTTGCCGACCGACCCGAGGAACAGCAACAGCACGATCGCCACGAGGCTCGCCTTCGAGACCTGCCCGAGACGGGCGAACACCGTCGAGTAGTCGAGGCTCCCCGTGCGCTCGAAGACGAGGAAGAGCGCGACGAGGAACCCCGCGTCACCGATCCGGTTGTAGATCAGCGCCTTCTTGCCGGCGCTCGCCGCCGCCGGGCGGTGGAACCAGAAGGCGATAAGGAGGTACGAGCAGACGCCGACGCCCTCCCACCCGAAGAACGTGACGAACAGGTTGCTCGACAGAACGAGCATGAGCATCGAGAAGACGAAGAGGTTGAGGTAGCAGAAGAACTTGGCGAAGTCCTCGTCGTGCTCCATGTAGCCGATCGAGTAGAGGTGGATGAGGGCGCTCACCCCGGTGACGAAGAGCGCCATCGTCACCGAAAGCGGGTCGATGCGCAGGCCGACCACGACGCTCAGGCGGTCGACGGTGAACCACGTGAACCAGTTCTGCGTGAAAAGGCGCGCGTCGGGCGCGTGGGCGAAGAGCGACACGAGGACGACGACCGACATGGCGAACGCGGCCCCGACGGCGACCGTCGCGATCCAGCCCGCGACGGGATTGCCGATCCGCCGGCCGAACGCCAAGAGGATCGCGAACCCGCCGAGCGGCGAAAGCGGGATGAGGTAGGCGAAATGCAGCACGGCCGCCTCAGCCCCTCAGCTCGTGGGGGTCGTCCGCGGTCGCGCCAACTTTCCGGCGGAAGATCGCGACGATGATCCCGAGGCCGACGACGACCTCCGCCGCCGCCACGACGAGCACGAAGAACACCGCGACCTGGCCGCCGATGTCGTTCAGCTCACGGGAGAACGTGACGAAGGTGAGGTTCGCGGCGTTCAGCATCAGCTCGATGCACATGAACATGACGAGCACGTTCCGCCGGACGAGCACGCCGACGGCACCGATCGTGAACAGCACCGCCGCCAGCGTCAGGTACCACGAGCCGTCGATCGTCATTGGCCCGTCACCTCGTCCCCGTCGAGGGCGTCCGCCGCCTCCTCGGGTGGCCGGCTGGCGTCGCCGCCGATGCTGCGGTCGAACCGCCGGGCGAGGACGACCGCCGCCACGACGGCCACGACGAGCAGCGCCGAGGTGATCTCGAACGGCAACAGGTACGTCGTGAAGATGGCCCGGCCGAGCTGCGCGACGTTCGACAGTGGGCGGTTGAGCGCGCCGGTCGTCGCCCGGGCCCCGGTCGTCCAGTGGCCGGTGCCGAGGAGCAGCACCTCGCCGAGCACGAGGAGGCCGAGACCGCCGGCGACGAGGTGCTGGCCGCGGAACTGGTCCGCCAGCACGCGTTCCTGGCGGTCGACACCGAGCAGCATGATGACGAACAGGAACAAAACGACGATCGCCCCCGTGTAGACGATGACCTGCACGGCCGCGAGGAACTGGGCGTTCTCCTCCACGAACAGCACGGCCACGCCGAACAGCGTCAGCACGAGGCTGAGGGCCGCGTGGACGGGGTTACGCCCGAGGACGACGCCGAGCGCGCCTCCGATGACGATCGCCGCGGCGATGAGGAAGGTCGCGAGGTCCGGGAGCGACACCGTGGCGAGAAGCGACCCGGCCATCAGCGCCTCCTCCCCCCGAAGCGGACGGGGATCTTCTTGCGCTGGGTCTCGCGGATCGAGATGTTGCCGGTCGCCTCGTCGTCGCGCTCGCCACGCTGGCCCGCCTCGGGGCAGCGCACGCCGTAGCCGAGCTCGCCCGACCACTGCACCTCGCCCTCGTAGGCGACCGCCCCCGACGGTGACGTCGCCCGCATCCAGCCGGAGGTGAAGCGGTCCTCGCCCTCCCGCCAGTCCTCCCACGGCAGCTGCTGGGGCTTGCCGTCGTCGGCGACGACGAGCTCGGCCTTCGTGTAGATCGCGTCGGCGCGGCTCGTGAACGAGAACTCGAACAGCTTCGACTCGGTGATCGCCTCGGTCGGGCACGCCTCG
>JBEKCO010000066.1:0-7339 GCA_050014835.1 Acidimicrobiales bacterium | reverse complement strand
CACTTCACGGTGGGACCGCGCGAACATCACCTGAGCAGGAAGAACACAGAACGCGTAGTGGAAACACTCTTTCGGGCGTCCCCGTCTACCTGCGCTGACGCGAGGGGGTCGCCGAACTCGGGCCAGACCTTTCGCGCATAGCGGAAACGATCCTGTCACCGATCGACGGAAACGGGCAGCAGCCTCTTTGATCGGACGGGTTGTTCATTGATGGGCTGATATTGGGCAAGACCTCAGTACCCGTCGATGTGTGACAGAAGTAACAAGAGAATCTTTAGCCACGCATTTATCGCCGACAGGTGAGTATCCGACGTTCTTGTTGCGTGGTGAACTTGCGTTAGGTAGGGTCAGCACCTGCCGAAATGGCAGGCAATCGAATGTGCACGATGGCCTTTTGCTGAGTTGTAGGCGAGTTCCGATCTGACCGTTGTATTGGTCGCCACGGACTACGGTCAGGGAGCAATGGCGAAACCGGCGCCTCCTCTCTCTCAGATGGACGGGAGACGCCACAATGCAAGGCAGTTCACCGAGATTCCGGCGGTTTCTAGTCGCAACAGCGGCAACGCTGCTCATTCCGTTCGCAGTTGTCTTCGCGACGGTGCTCACGCAAGTCGCTCCGGCGAGTGCTACCACCTTTACCGTCTGTGCGAGCGGCTGCACGGACACCAGCATCCAATCGGCAGTGGACGTGGCGAGCGCCGGTGACACCATTGCGGTCGCGGCGGGCACCTACAACGAGCAGGTCAGCGTTTCGAAATCAAATCTCACGATTGAGGGTGTTGGGCCAGCAACCGTGATCCAGCCGACCACCGGGTCGGCAACTGTGCAGGACGAGGACTCATCATCAGAGTTGATTTACCCCGTCGTCGATGTCACACCGGGTACGACGGGTGTCACCCTGGAGAATCTTGTCATCGACGGATCGGCGGTTGGGCCGACTCTGAACGGTTGCGGCGGCGACGAGTTCGTCGGCGTCCTGTACCAGGCGAGTTCGGGCGAGGTCAGCAACGTCACGGTCGAGAACATCACGGATCCCGGCGAGGGTTGTGGCGGTGATCAGGCCATCTTGGTGCAGTCCGGTACGACCGGCGGGACCGCGTCCGTGACGGTGACCGGTTCGACCATCACCGGCTACGGCAAGAACGGCGTGAAATGCATGGACGCGGGCTCCACTTGCACGATCACGGACAACACCATCACGACATCGTCCACCGGCGAAGTGGCCCAGAACGGCATCGAGGTGAGCTTCGGCGCGACAGGCACCGTCAGCGGCAACACGGTGAGCAGCACGGATTACACCGGGTCGAATTGGACCGCGAGTGGCATCCTCCTCGCAGATGTGAGCGGCGTGACCGTGAACGGCAACCTCGTCAGTGACGCACAGTCGGCCATAGTGCTGCAGAGCTTCGGGGATGACTCGTACTCTGAGATGACGGGCGACACGGTTTCAGACAACTACATCAGCTATACGTCGAGCTACGACGACACCACAGCCAACGCGACGAACGGCACGACCGGGGTCGACCTGGCCGCCTACGCATGGGGCATTTTCAATCCGTCAGTGTCTGCATCCATCATTGACAACGATGTCGAAGGTCCAGGGAACTCCGGTAGCACGCCAGTTGTGGACAGCACTTCCACGGGTCTGCAGATCGGCGATCTTGGCACGTACACGTCTTCCGGCGTCCTCGACGTCACGGCGACGGGTAACGTCTTCGCGCATTGGACGGCCGACGTCACCGTCGTCGGATCGCCTTTTGACTCGGCCTTCGAAACTCCCGACGTTGCGGACGCTACCGTGGCTACGGGTTCCAGTGCCGTAAGCGCGAGTGTCAACTACAACGAGTTCCTCGACGCGTCCGTTGGCGTTTACAACGCCTCCGGCCCCTATCTGAGCAAGACACCCGCGGCCACCATCGATGCCACCGAGAACTGGTGGGGATGCTCGGGTGGACCCGGATCTACCGGCTGCACGAGCGTGCTGGACAACAGCGCGCTGGGGACCCCGCGAAGGTTGGTCACCTATCTACCGTGGTTGGCCGCTGTCGCCATGAACCCGTCGTCCCAGGTTGTAGGAGTCGGCGGTACCGCCGCGGTCGGCGCGACACTGCTCGACAGCAACGGGAACGCGGTCCCGGCGCCGCTTGACGCTTTCTTCACCACGGTTCCGAATGTCGGATCCGCGCTGACGGCCTTGTCCTCGGGCGCGGCGTCGCTCAACTTGTCCGACGGTCTCGCGCAGACGGTCTCGGTCGACGCGGCGATCGGATTCGGGCCGACGCCGGCGCCATCGACGCTCGCCGGCTCGGCGACCGTCTATTTCACCTCAATTCCCATCACCCAGGTAATTCCCATCACCCAGTTCGCCCCCTTTGGCAGTTCGGTGACGACGACGGGATCGGCCGCCTTCACGGACACGTTGAAGACGAGCAGCACCGGCGTGACGTTCAGCCATGTGTCGACCGCGGACCTCTCCGTCAGCT
Source organism: Acidimicrobiales bacterium (assembly GCA_050014835.1). Taxonomy (GTDB): domain Bacteria; phylum Actinomycetota; class Acidimicrobiia; order Acidimicrobiales; family Bog-793; genus Bog-793. Next base: position 4,856 of record JBEKCO010000066.1, on the reverse strand, counting down.
CGACGGGCAAGGTCACGACGACTGGCAGTCTCGGCGTCGGCACCTACTCGATCTCGGGTACCAACGCCGACTCGCTCGGTGATATGGGGAGCTGGAGCTACACCCTGACGGTGACCGCTGCCCCCGCGGTCGTGTTGGGCGGACCCCCGATCATCGTCAAGGGGGAGCTGGAGGTGGTCGTGGCCGCGGTCGGGCCGTGGACGCTCTTCATCAACCGGACGATGCATTTCCGCGTCCATCTCTACGGCCACCACGGGATGGTCTCGGGGGTGGTCAGCCTCGAATACCGCGGCAAGACCCTCTGCACGCCGGCGCTCGTCCACGGTGTCGGGCACTGCACGGTGAGCTCGTCGAAGATTGGACCCGGGAGACGCTGGCTGCTCGTGAACTACGCCGGCTCTGGCTTCTACAAGCCGCTCAAGCGGTTGGTGAACGTCTACGTCCACTAGCTGAAACAGCGGTTCGTCTCGAGCGCGAACGCGAAGCACCGCCCGCCACCTTGTGGCGGGCGGTGCTCGCGTTTTTCCGACGCGAAACGCCCAGTCGCCGGTTCTCGCGGAAGGGCCCTTTGCTGCCGAAGGGAGTACTTCGGGCGGCGCGAAGTCCCTGGGGCACGCGCGCGGCGGGGCGGGCAGCGGAGCGCGTGCCGCGTGGCGCAGCGGCGGGACATCTCCAGTTGTGCGAGATCATGCGCGGCCGGGCTTGGCGTCGGCGAGACGCCGGCATCAATGAAAGCGGGCTTGTACCGAGTAAACGAAATGCAGTGCTGTCTGTGGGACCCATCGGCATCGGGCTGATTGCTGATACCCTAGGAGGGTATAGCATCAGGGCGCGGAAGGGAGCGCCCGATGAACACGCCTGGTTACATCGACAAGAAGGCGACGATCCAGAACCGGTTGCGGCGGATCGAAGGGCAGATCCGCGGGTTGCAGGGCATGGTCGACGATGACCGCTACTGCATCGACATCCTCGACCAGATCTCGGCGACGACTCGAGCCCTGCAGGCGGTGGCCCTGGAGCTTCTCGACGGGCACCTGTCGCACTGTGTCGCCCACGCCGTCGCCCAGGGAGGGAGCGAGGCCGAGGACAAGATCGGAGAGGCGTCGGCGGCGATCGCCAGACTGGTCCGCTCGTGACCGAGCTCGCTGTCGTCACTCCGCTCCTCGACATCGGTCGCGGCCTGCGAGAGGGCCTCTTGATGTTCTGGGAGACGCTCTGGGCGCTCGTGCTCGGCTTCTCGCTCTCGGGCGCCGTCCAGGCGTTCGTGTCGAAAGACCAGATGCAAGAGAGGCTGGGGCGTCATCGCCCCGCGGAGGTGGCTCGCGCTGCCGGCTACGGCATGGTCTCCTCGAGCTGCTCCTACGCCGCCTCCGCGATGTCGAAGTCACTTTTCGCGAAAGGGGCGGATTTCATCGCCGCGTTGGTGTTTATGGTGGCGTCGACGAACCTCGTGGTCGAGCTGGGGATCGTCATGCTCGTATTGCTGGGCTGGCAGTTCATGACGGCCGAGTTCATCGGTGGACCGCTCATGATCGTCCTGCTCGCGCTCGCCGGCGGGTTCGTCTTCTCCACGCCCCTTCTCGCGGCCGCCCGCATCCGGCTCGCCAAACAGACGGCGTCAGGTCCCGACCTCTGCGCGGCGTCAGGGGAAACCGCTTCGGGCCCAACTACGTCCGACGGACCCGGTTTGTCGGCGAAGCTGCGCTCACCGGCCGCGTTGTCTGACGCCGCGGGTTACGCCGTCGCCGATGCCACGATGCTGCGCAGGGAGCTGCTGATCGGCTTCACGCTCGCCGGGTTTCTCGCCGTCCTCGTACCTACTGGCGTCTGGAACGCCCTATTCATTCACGGTCACGGATTCTGGACGGTCGCCGAGAACGCGCTCGTCGGTCCGCTCATCGCCGCGGTCAGTTGCGTGTGCTCGATCGGGAACGTGCCGCTGGCTGCGGCGCTCTGGTCCGGGGGGATCAGCTTCGGCGGCGTGATCGCGTTCATTTTCGCCGACCTCATCACCCTGCCGTTGATGCTCATCTACCTCAAGTACTACGGACTGCGGTTGACCGTCCGCATCGTCGTCCTGCTCTACGTGGTGATGGTCGTGGCAGGTCTCGCGACCGAAGGGATCTTCAGCCTGATCGGAGCGGTCCCGGCGACGCGGGCGATCCGTGTGACCGCGATCCGTTTTAGTTGGAACTACACCAGCTACCTCGACATCATCTTCATCGGCGTCGCCGCTGTCGTCTGGTGGCTGGCCCACAACCGGGCGTGTTTGGGTGGCGGCCTTGAATACGACACCGATCCCGTATGCGGCATGCAGATCCGGATCGCGGACGCTCCCGCCCAGGTGGGGTTCGAGGATCGGATCTACCGGTTCTGCTCGGACCGCTGCCGTGACCGTTTCGTCGAGAACCCGGCGCGCTACGCCGCGGCCGAGTCGCGCGGTGGGGAGACGTCTCCACAAGGTCCGGTCGCCGTCGGTCTGACTCGGAAACTCGCCGCTGGCGGATCCGTCGCGGCGATCGATCCGGTCTGTGGCATGACAGTCGACCCGCAAACTGCGCCTGCCCACCGGGTGCTGGATGACGACGACTATTGGTTCTGCTCACCGGGTTGTGCCGCGGCTTTCGACGGTGGCGAGGGACCCGGGATGCCTTCAGTTGCAAACCGCGGTCGCGATCCCGGCTCGGCAGCGAAGTAGTGCGGCCAGCAGCGGTCTGGTGCCCGATCTGCTGCCGAACGGAGCTCGCTTTCCCGCGCGTTCGTCGCGCAGTTTCGGCTCACCCGCGAGCGACGATGAACGGTGCATGGCTCGAGGCAGCCACTTGGCCCCGCGACCCGCGGGCGGGCGAGTACCTCAGGGCTGGGGGCGTCGGATGCCGGCGAGCACGGCGCCAACCTCGTTGGCGAGGGCCGCGGCGACGAATCGACGTTCGAGGGGAACCTCGAGGCCCGGTTGGGGAACCAACACGAACCTTCCGTACTGGCGCCCCTGGTATTGGACCGGGAGTTCAACCCTGCTGCCCGGAAGCGTGCTCCAGCTGAAACCGGCGAGCAGCACGTGGCCCCCCTGAGAGATGACGGCCGCGTTCCCCGCTGAAGGTCCGGGGCTGTAGTGGCAGCTCCGCAGTTCGAGCAGGGTCGCGAGCACTCCCTCCACCCTGGACACGATGACGTCGGGATCCTCCCCTTCGGCCATCATCTGGGTCACGTCGTGAAGCGCGCCAAGGTGGGTCGACTCTTCGGCCGCCACAGCTCGATGGTGACGCCCGCGGGCCGTGAGCTCGGTCACGGCCAGTCCGACCGCGAAGAGCAAAGCCGTCGTCTCGATATCCGTGCGGTGACTGATGTCGAAGGTCTCGTACGGGCGGGTGAGGAAGAAATCGAACCAGACGCCGGCGGAGATGGCGGCCAGCGCGCCGGCGAGTCGGTCCCCCCACGCGGCGACCGCCACGATGACGACGACCATCACGAGCGCCGCGTCGACGCTAGGGAAGCTCACCCGGAAAGGAACGAGGATGGCCGCGACGGCGGCGGGGACCGCGAGGGCGGCGAGGCGCAGGAGACCTTCGGTGTGTCTTGACGTCCGGCTCGTCACGGGCTTCTCCATTGTCAGCCAGACGGTTGCCGTTCCCATCTCCGGCACCGCTCCCGTATCGTCCCACAGCGGCCGGGCCGAGGATCGGTCTCGCGTCGCTTCGTCCCGTCGACAGCCAATTGTCCAGATTTCTCGACGAGAATCCAACACAGCAGTTGTCGCCGCACTGTTGTCGTCGGCGGCGTGTCTGTCCCAAGTCGCCACTGAAGGGCGGCCTTTACTTGCCATGAAAGGATCGTCATGAAGGTTGGCGGGCAGGGGCACAGAGCATCCGGCGCGCTGCGCCTGCTGGTACCTCTTGTCGCGTTGTCGTTCGCCGTGGCTCTGCTTCCGGCCGCCAGTTCCGGCGCCGGGACAGTGAACGTCATCACGGTGAGCGGGGCACTGAAGGGAACGCTCAAGGTCGTACCGAACATCAACTGCAGTTCCCCGAGTTCCGCCGGTGGCACGCTCGCCTGGGTGAAGGTGACGCTCTCCCCAAGAAAGGCGGCCGCGTGGTCGATCAGCTACCGCGTCCCGAAGCCCGGCACGTACAAGCAGTTCGGCATGGGCGTGAGTACGTCGTTTGTGCTTGAGACCTCCAATTTCACCGCCTGGGTGGCAGTGAAGGGCACCTTGGCGGTTACGGGCAAGACGGGCGCAGCGGGTTCAGCCAACGTGACACTCAGCGAGCACGAGGGCAGCGCCACCGGGACGGTCTACGTAAAGGGCAGCTGGAGCTGCGCCTGACCGGACGCTCGGATCTCACGTGAGCGACACGCTCGGGACCCCCATACGACGGCAAGCGCTTCGATTCGACACTGGAGCGCCGCTGCCTCGGCGCACCGAGCAGGGAATGGAGCCGACGCGGCCTGTTGGGTGCCACCGAGAGAGCAAAGTCGCTGCGTTGACGATGCGGTGGGCCGCCCGGGTCTCGATCCCGGCACCTTGGGATTAAAAGTCCCCTGCTCTTCCGGATGAGCTAGCGGCCCAATCTGCACGACCCCACGCCGGGCACATTCCGCCGCGGGCGATCAGTGTGTTCACGACGCATCGTAGGAGACGACAGGCACCGATCCCAAAGGCACGGGCCTCGTGTCGTTCGATCCCTAGTTGGCTGGTCGGCAAGGGCCCTTCGGCTTGGTCAGCGAAGGATTGCCTGCAAGAACACGGGCTTGCTCACCCGATCAGCCCGGGGATCCGGCCGATCCGGTCGAGGTTCATCGCCGCGACCCTGATCTTCACCCAGGCGTCGACTTTCGCGAGGCCTCGCCAGGGAACC
>JBEKCO010000065.1:0-8021 GCA_050014835.1 Acidimicrobiales bacterium | reverse complement strand
GAGCTCGTCGCCTCGGCCCTCGACTCTCTCCCGGAGAGCCTCGGCCGCCAGATGGAGAACGTCGCGGTCTCGGTCGACCCGTACGCGCCGGCCGGCAGGCTGTTCGGGCTCTACGAGGGTGTCCCGCTGACCCGGCGGGGCGTCTCGTACTCGGGGGTCCTGCCCGACCGGATCACGATCTTCATGCGGAGCATTTGCGCGAGTTGCCGGACCGAGGAGGAGGTCACGGCGACCGTGCGCAAGACCGTGATCCACGAGGTGGCCCACCACTTCGGTATCGGGGACACCCGCCTCGGTGAGCTCGGCTGGGCCTGACCGAGCATCGCCTCGACTCCCCCGCGCCGAAGTCGGCCGCCAAAAACGGCCCGTCCGGCGGGCGAGTGACGCTCCTAGCTGCCTTTCGTCGAGAACCGCCGACGAATCTGGCCGGCGATCTCCGCCTCGGTGCTCGGGACCTTGAACGTAATGAGTGCCGAGTCGTCGGACGACTCGAACCCGACCCGGTCGTCGTGGAGCACGCACGTCCCGTCGTCGAGTGTCCGGAACCCGACGAGCAGCTGCGACTGGTCGATCCCGAGGAACTTCGCCGCCTTGTCGAGAAGGGCGAAGGCACCGTCTTTGGTGGCGAAGCTCCAGCGGTAGCGGTCGCCCTGGCGTTCGATGAGGAGCTCGGGATCGATCGTCATGGCTGCCTCGACCGCTTCGCAGACGGTCTCGAGCGCCGAGAACGCGAATGCGCTCTCGAGCAGCCCGGTCCGATTCGAACCCTGAGGCGTATCCGAGGAAACTGTCACTGTTCCGTCGTCATCCCGCCTCACGTCCTATCGCGCGAAGCCGAGACCCGTCGCGCCGACTCGTTCGGACGCCGGTGGGCGACCCCATTCAGCGGCACATGTCTGCTCACCGACCTGATTATCGCAGCAAGGACGGACCGCCCGCGCTCGGCCGACCTACGCCGCCCGGTCGTCCAGTTCCGCCTGCGCCCGGGAGAGGATCGCGGCCGCGGTCTGCTGGATCCGTCCGCACGATCCGCGCACGGCGCCGATCGCTTGCTCGCCGCCACCCGCCCAGGCGGCAACGTACCCGAACGAGTACTCGCCGCTGTCGATGCCGAGCGCCCGGCACACGACGTAGGCCGTCGATTCGGCCTCGAGCTCGGCGAGCGCCCGGGCGTCGAAATCCTCGTGGAGCAACGCATGGGCGAGCTCGTGGGCGAGGGTCTTCACGCGCTGGGACGGGGTGTTCCGCGCTTCGACCCGGATGCGGCGATCGGCGTGGGAACAGTCGCCGTTGAGGTCCCCGGAGAACTCGTGATCCTCGACCACGAAATCGAGCGATCGGGCGACACTGACGAGCCGGTCGTAGCAGCCCGCCGGATCCTCGCCCACGAGGCGGCTGCACACCGTCGGCAGTCGCTCGCCATCGGTCTGGGAGACGTCGAAGACGGGCACGAGCTTGAAGCCCCGGACGACGCGCTCGGTGTCGCCAACCGAGTCCTCGCTCCGATAGCGGATCGGCGCGAGGATCCAGATCGCCTTCTCCCCGGCCCGCACGTACCGGTTGAGCTTGCGCCAGGACCGGTAACCCGCCACCTGCGTCGCCTCGGGACACTGGGCGGCGATGAGGAGGACGTTGTTGAAGCTGTAGCAGTGGAACCGGCTGAGATACCCGAGGTACCTCCTCCACTCGTCAGATGTCGTGAGGCCGGCGATCCCGTCGGCGAGCTGGGCGATGACCTCCGCGTGCCTTATCGTCCGGACCATCTCGTCGTCCTCCTGTCGGGTCGGTCTGGCGCCCGAAACCTCCGGGTGATGCGACCCGACCGCCCGGTGCGGCGCCGCGGCTTTTGGGCTGCGGGACCGCGAAACCGCGTTGGCGGGTGACGCAATAGGAGGACCCTCACCGGGACGACCGATCGCCGGCGCGGACGGGACAGCCCGAACCTCCGGCAACAAGGGATCGAGAACGCGATCCGATCGGAGCCGTCACGCTAGGCGCGTCGTGTGACACCGCCGCCTTGCGACCGTCGATCGGGCGAAAAGAGCGCCGACGTCGACGGCGAGGAGAAGCCGCGGATCGGCGGGCCCGAACCTTCGGGTGGGGATCTCGCGAGCCGCCGCCTCGTGGTCAGCCGATCGGTGAGACGGCGGTCCGGCGGCGACCGCCCCTCTCGCCGAGTCGCTCAGGCGTTCGCCAGGATCGACGCGCCGAGGTGCCGCGCGATGATCGCCATCCGCATCGGGATCATGTTCGCCATCTGCTCGACGTCTTTCATCCTCGGGTCGGAGTCGACGCTGGGATGCAGCTCGTCCCGGCGCGGCCTCGGGTGGAGCACGATGGCGTCCGGCGACATCTGCTGGATCCTGTCGTAGTCGACGATCCAGCTCGTGTAGTCGCGGGCCAACTGCTCGGCGCGCACGATCTCGGCCGGATCCTCGCCCGTGTACTCGTCCGGATTCCGGCCCAGGTAGAGAACGTCCGTGTCCCGCATGGCCCCGTCGAGATCGCTCGTCCTCGTCAACCGGGGCCCCAGGAACGCGACGAGCTCGCGGGGCACCCGGGCCGCGGGGGACTCCACAGCCACCACGTGCATGCCGAGCGTCGCGGCCCCGATCATCAGGGAGTGGTGGGCGCGGTAACGCTCCTGGTCGCCGACGACCGTGACGGTGAGCCCCTCGAAGCGATTGAATTTCTTGTGCATCGTGAACACGTCGCCGAGGGCCTGGGTGGGGTGCTCGTTGTGCCCGTCGCCGAGGTTGATGACCGGCACGACCCGCCCGAGCTGGCCGTACTCCGCGGCCTTGGCGATGACGTACGCCGCGAACGCCGGTCCCCCGTTCTCGGCGGTCCGGATGCCGAGGATGTCGGCCTGGGTCGCGAAGGCCACCCAGGAGTCGGCGAGCGACTCGCCCTTCGCCTCGGACGAGCTGCTCATGCCGCTGATCAGCTCGGCGGATCCGCCGAGCTTGCGCATCGCCGAGGTGCAGCTGCCGCCGGTCCGGGTCGACGGTTGCCGCATGATCGCCTTCATGACGGCCCGGGGCAGGAGCGCGAGGCCGCGCCGCTCCGGGTCGCGGATCGCCCTCTCGGCGGCGTAGGCCTCGTCGAGGTACGTGGCGATGTCGTCGGCCGTCAGCTGGTGCATGGAAAGCAGGTTCTTGCCCGCCGCGTCTCCGGCGATCGGCTGCGTCACCGCAGACAGGTCGATTACTTCCGCCGCTTCGGCTGTTGCCATCTTCTTCTCCCTCGGCACGAGGCACGGTTGGAACGAGTGGGTGCGGGAAACCGACGGTCAGTCGCCGGCGCAACGAAAATTCCGCCCGTCACGGACGATGGCGGGGGCATCGCGACGTCCAGGTACTCGGCCGCGAACATTCCCTCGGGTTCCGTGATGCGAGCTCCACGTGACGCGTCGACGAGATCGGTCGCCGTCAGGCTAATTGCGTCCCCACGGAAAAGGGGGAACCACTGTGCGTGGCAATGCGCCCCGGACTCGGTCGGTGATGGCGCGGACCGGCTCGATCAGGGGATTTCGAGGTCGGACAAGTCGACGATCGCCCGGGAGTGCTCGCCCCAGTCCGACCCGCCGGCCCAGGTCTCGCGCTTCCAGATCGGCACCGTCGCCTTCACGAGGTCGATACAGAGCCGGGCGGCGGCGAACGCGTCCGACCGGTGCGGGGCGGCGGCGATCACCGTGACCGAGACCTCGCCGACTGCAAGCACCCCGACGCGGTGAAGCAGCGCGATCCGCCGCACCTCGGGATAGCGCGCCCGCACGGCGCTCGCCACGTCGGACATCTTCGCCGTGGCGTAGGCCTCATACGCCTCGTACTCGAGACTGACGACGCCCGGACGACCTTCGGACTGGTCGCGGACCGACCCGCAGAACGAGACGACGGCCCCGCAACCCGGCAGCGACGCCCAGGCCAGCGCCTCGGCGACTGGCAGCTCCCCCGCCGTGACCGCGATCCAGTTCTCCTGATCCTCACCGCTCATCGCGGGTCGATCGTAGGCCGGGCGCCGCGGGGCCGATCCGCCGGGGACGGGCCCGGGGGCTTCGGGCGGACCGGAAAACGGTCGACCCGAGGTGTCTCGAGCCCAGGTCGCACGACCGGGCCGGGGCCCGGCACAGACTCGATCGAAGCCTCGTCGGCGTGATTGCGCACCGCCTCTGGTCCGCGGCACCCTACGCTTCACCAGGTGGAGGAGATCCTCGACGACATCGACCGGTGGTGGACGGCGGGTCGCCGCGTGGCCATCGCCCGCGTGATCGACATCGAGGGATCGGCCCCGCGGGAGCCGGGCGCCGCCATGGCGGTCAGCGAGGACGGCGAGGTCGCCGGGTCCGTGTCGGGTGGGTGCGTGGAGACGGCGCTCGTCGCCGACGCGCTCGACGTCCTGGCGTCGGGGCGCGCCCACATCGCGGCCTTCGGCTACTCGGACGACGAGGCATTCGCCGTGGGTCTCACCTGCGGCGGCACCATCCGGGTGTACGTCGAACCCGTCGGCGATGGCGGGATGGCCGCCGAAATCCTCGAGGCGCTGCGCGGCCATCTCGCGGCACAGCTTCCCGTCGCGCTCGCCACCGTGCTCGAGACGAACGCCGACGAGGCGGCCGACCAGGGTGATTGCGCCCCTGCAGCCGGGGCGACGATGCTCGTGCGGTCCGGCGGCGAGACGACCGGTTCGCTGGGGATCCGCGAGCTCGACGACGCGGTGCGCCGCGACGTGCTCGGGCACCTCGAAGCCGGGACGACCGCCATCCGCCGGTATGGCCCCCGCGGCGAAGCCAGCCGCCAGGATCTCGCCGTGTTCGTCGAGACGTTCGCGCCGCCGCCTCGGATGGTCATCTTCGGGGCGGTGGACTTCACGGCGGCGCTCGCCAAGGTGGCGAAGATCCTCGGCTACCGCGTCATCGTGTGCGACGCGCGCCCGGTCTTCGCCACGCCGACCCGGTTCCCCATGGCCGACGAGATCGTCGTCGACTGGCCCGACCGCTGCCTGGCGACGATCGGCCCGACGCTCAGTGCGCGCGACGCGGTCTGCGTCCTCACCCACGACCCGAAGTTCGACGTCCCCGCCATCGTCGCAGCGCTTGAGACCCGCGCCGGCTACATCGGCGCCATGGGGTCCCGCCGCACCGCGGCCGATCGCGAGAAGCGGCTCCGGAAGGCCGGCGTTGCTGCCGAGGAGATGGCCCGCGTCATGGCCCCGATCGGCCTCGACATCGGGGCGGTGACCCCCGAGGAGACGGCGATCTCGATCTGTGCCGAGATCGTCACGCGGCGTTCCGGAGGTCACACGGGATCGTCGCTGCATGCGACCGACGGACCCATCCACCATCCGAACCGATGAAACCCGCGCACCCATGACACCGAGGACGTCCAGCAAATTGGCACGAGAAGCCCACTAGCCTCGAGCTGAGAGAGATCCGTTGACGACGATCACCACCGCCGGGACCCGAGGCCGGGTCGGAGAGGCTGCCCCGCGCATCGACGGGGTGCCGAAGGTGGAAGGTTCGTTCGCCTACGCGAGCGACCTGCACCGCGAGGGCATGCTCTTCGGCGCGACGTTGCGTTCGAAGCCCGCCTACGCCCGGATCCGATCCGTCGACACGTCGTCGGCGGTCGCGAGCCCTGGGGTCGCGGCGGTCATGCTCGGCGCCGACGTGCCGGGGATCAACCGGTTCGGATTGAACTTCATCGACCAACCGGTGCTGGCCGACGACGTCGTGCGGTACGCGGGCGAGCCGATCGCCGTCGTCGCCGCCTCGACTCCCGAACAGGCCCAGCAGGCGGTGGAGAGGATCGTCGTCGACCTCGAGCCCCTCGCCGGCGTGTTCGACATGGAAAAAGCCCTTGCGCCCGACGCCCCCCGACTCCACGATTTCGGGAACGTGCTGCGCCACGTCCACATCCTCCACGGCGAGCCCGACTCGGCCGAGGCCGACGTCTGGGTCGACGGCTACTACGAGACGGCCATGCAGGACCAGGCGGCGCTCGGACCCGAGGCGGGGCTCGCGGTGCCCGCGGAGGACGGAGGGGTGGACCTCTACGTCACAACGCAGTGGCTCCACGTCGACCGGGAGCAGATCGCGCCGTGTCTCGACCTGCCCGAGGACAGGGTCCGGTTGCACCTCGCGGGCGTCGGCGGCGCCTTCGGATCCCGCGAGGACATCCATATGCAGATCCACGCCTGCATGCTGGCGTTGCGCACCGGACGGCCGGTGAAATTCAGCTACGGACGCGAGGAGTCCTTCCACGGCCACGTCCACCGCCACCCGTCCCGCATCTGGATGCGCCACGGCGCGAACCGCGACGGCAAGCTCGTCGCCCTGGACGTCCGGCTGATGTTCGACGGCGGCGCCTACGCCTCGTCGTCCCCCGCCGTCCTGGGCAACGCCGCGAGCATGGCCGCCGGGCCGTACGAGGTGCCCCACGTCCGGGTCGAGGGCACGGTCGTCTACACGAACAACCCGCCGTGCGGCGCGATGCGCGGGTTCGGCGCCCCCCAGGTCTGCTTCGCCCACGAGGCCCAGATGGACAAGCTCGCTCGCGAGCTCGGCCTCGACCCGGTCGAGCTGAGGTTGCGCAACGCCCTCGCCACCGGCTCGGTCCTGCCGACCGGACAGGTCGTCACAGGGAGCGCCCCGGTGCGGGAGCTGATCGAGCGGTGCATGGCGATCCCCCTGCCGGAAAGGGAACCGGAGCAGGGCCGCGATCTCATGCGCTATCCGGGCGGCGCCGGGAACGTGACCCACGGCGAGGGGCTGAAGCGTGGTGTTGGCCTCGCGGTCGGCTACAAGAACGTGGCGTTCAGCGAAGGTTTCGACGACTCCGCGACGGCGAGTGTGACGCTCGCCCGCAGCCCCGACGGACCGGAGGCGGAGATCCACACGGCGGCGGTCGAGATGGGCCAGGGCCTGTACACGTTCCTCGCCCAGGTCGTGCGCACCGAGCTCGACGTCGACCGGGTCGTCATGCACGCGATCGACACCCAGATCGGCGGCGCCGGATCGACATCGGCGTCGCGCCAGTCGATGATGGCGGGCGGTGCGGTGCAGATGGCGTGCGCGGCGGTGCGCGCCGCGCTTTTCGACCGGGTTCGCGCGCGTCAAGCTGACCTGCCCCCCCAAGTCGAGCTCTCGTTGGCTGGCGGCTGGGTCGTGGCGGGAGATTCGCCGCTCGTCGGGCTCGACGACCTCCTCGACGAGCCGATCGTCGGCGAGGCCGTCTACCACCACCGCCCGACCGAGGCCTTCGACGAGAACGGGCAGGGTGACGTCCACGTCTGTTTCGCCTTCGCCGCCGAGCGGGCGGTCGTCGAGGTCGACGAGGAGCTCGGTCTCGTGCGCGTGCTGCAGGTGGCCGCGGCGGTCGACGCCGGCCGGGTTCTCAACCCCATGGGCCTCACCGGCCAGATCGAGGGGGGCACCGCCCAGGGCCTCGGCCTCGGGCTGATGGAGGAGGTCCAGCTCGCCGACGGCGTGATCCGCAACCCGTCGTTCACCGACTACCTCATCCCGACGATCCTCGACATGCCCCCGGTCGTCTCGGTCGCCGTCGAGGAGCCCGAGCCCGGCTCCCCCTACGGCCTGAAGGGCGTCGGCGAATCGCCGACGATCGTCGCGACGGCGGCCGTCGTCGCCGCGTTGCGCGACGCGACGGGTCGGGAGCTCAACCGCGCCCCCGTTTCGCCGGACGAGCTCGTCGGCCTGCGCGGACCGGCGCGCACCGACGGCCGTCCCCCGCTGCCCCAGGTCCCGGGCCAGAAGTCGGTGCCTTACTACTTCGAGATGAGCTCCGGCCAGCAAAAGCTCATGTGAGAGAGCCGATGACCTGCGATGAGAACCCGGCGAGTTCGGCGCGAGCGGCGCTGCGCCGCCGCGCGGTGACGCCATGACGTTCATCCGGCCGACGAGCTGGGCGGAGGCGCTCGCCGCCCGGGCGGCCCATCCCGAGGCCGTCGTCGTCGCGGGCGGCACCGACGTGATGGTCGAGGTGAATTTCGGGCGCCTGCAC
>JBEKCO010000064.1:0-8817 GCA_050014835.1 Acidimicrobiales bacterium | reverse complement strand
AAGGTTGATCGGCATGCACCAATTGTCCCGCCTGACCCAAATCGCGGGCAGGACAGTCAGGATTCGTGCGACAGCCTCTGACCTGGGGTTCTCTTGGTGGAGGTGAGCGGACTCGAACCGCCGACTTCCACGTTGCGAAAATGGATTGTCGCAACCCTGTGAACAGGACTTACGCGAATTCACCTCTTCTCGCTTGCGGCACCACGCGGCAGTACGCGGCAGTACGCGGCAGTACGCGGCAGTACGCGGCAGTACGCGGCAGTACGCGGCAGTACGCGGCAGTACGCGGCAGGATACGGAAGTTCAGACGCGCCCGTTCGCGCCCTGACGCGCCCGCAGCAGAGGGTCAATCCATCCGAGTCAAGACACTCCACCGACTCATCTCGGAAATGCCGCTCCGATCCTGCGGTTGGGGACGCTCTACTCTTCGGCCTTCAACGCGCGTTATGGCCCGGTGTAACTAACTGAAAAACTGTCACTTCCCGGTGCCGACGGTGTCGAGAGGACGACTCCGTTCTGAACGATCTCGCACCCCTCGTCAGCGGTCAGGTACCAAGGCGACAGTCCGATGAGCCCCAAGTTCGTGAAGGACACGGTGCCGTAGTTGGCGAACGGCACGTACGAGCCGCTCTGTTCCGGGTCCTCGACGATCCACTCCGCCGTGTAGCCGCCGCCGTAGGTGAGTGTGGCGGTGCTTCCTTGGGGAGTAAAGGTGCCGCTCGAATCAGCGCCGACCCCCCACGACTCTCCGGTGATCATCCACCCCGAGAGACCGGCAGTCAGGTCGTCCACCCTCGTGACCCATTGTCCAGCGGATTGGTAGACATGAGCCGCGATGGTGTTTCCCGGAGATACGGGAAAGTTTGTGAACGTCGAGTCGCCGATGATTTGCCCGGCGCTGGAGACTTCGAACCACCAGCCGACCTCTTGCTGAACACCGTTGACACACTCGTCCTGGATGCCCGTCTGGAGGAGGTCGCCGGTGCCAGTACCCCACCCACCGATCCCGACCCAGGATGATTCCGCGGCATTCGGCGTGTCGACACAATTCAGCGTCGGTACGGTCCATTGACCGCTGACGTCGGTGATGAGCGTGCTGGCCCCCTGGACCACGTAGCCCGACCAGTTCGGAGATTGAGAGAACGAGAGTACCGACTGGTCGAGGCTCGTAGTAGCCGTCGCAGATCGGCCGTCCGAGTTCGTCGCCGTGAAGGTGAAGGTCCACTGTCGTGCAGACGTGCTCGACGAGACGGTCAGTGTCGTCGTCCCGTTGCACGGCACCGACATCGGGTTGCTACCCGACCAGAACGTCGGGATCGCGGACAGCGAGCACGTCGAGACGTTCGTCGACGAGTACGTGAGGGTGACCGACGCGCCGGCCGACGTCACCGTGCTCGCGCTGATGGTGAGAGAAGCCGTGGGAGCGGGTGGCGCTCCGGCGACACGCACGCTGCCGAGCGGGTACCAGTGAATCTCGGTGCCTCGTCGAAGATAGACGCGGAACGCAGCGTTCCGCGCGGTTTGTCCAGAGTTCCGACCAAGTCTCACCGCGTGACGGAAGATGCCGTTCGAACAATGCTGCCACGCCTTTGTAAAGGCTATAGCCACGGCAGGTGTACCAGCGACTCCGAGCTTGCAGGTGTTGGCTCTCCGTAACTTCACGGTGAAGTGGACCACTCCGCCCGTATAAGGCACCGATCGATTACGCACCTGAACCGAGAGTACGACAGGGCTTGTGACGGCCAGGCCGCCTGATCCGGCCTCGACACGGACCGTCGCCCCAGCGGGCGCTGTAAACGCCGCGATGACTGCGACCGCGAACACAAGGCTGACCGCTGCTGTCTTGCAAGTGCGGCTCAGAGAGCGATCCAACACACTCACGGTGCGAACACTAACTGCAGAGCGCACTTCCGGCCTGCGAGTTCACCGCTTCTCACTTGCGGCAGCACGCGGCAGTTCAGACGCGCCCGTTCGCGCCCGTGACGCGCCCGCAGCAGAGGGTCAATCCATCCGAGTCAAGACACTCCACCGACTCGCCTTGAGGATCCGGCACCGAACCATTGGTCAGGGGCACCTGAATCCCATCCGACTCGATCAGCGACGGGCGACCGTTCAAGGGTTCGGTGGCTTCCAATACGGTCGATCGTCGGCCGGCCGGTACGTTGCAGTCGAGGAAGCCAGGCGAAGCCCTAGCGGCAGCGTGCTAATCCTGGAAGACGAACCAAGTTGGCGCCCGCGCGTCACCACGCTCGCTCACAACGTCGTAGGAAGCCAGCAGCTGCGGCGATCTTCCTGAGCAGTGGCTTCTGCAGCGCGGCATCGCGCTGTGGCCCCGCCGGGCTGGTCAAACCCGCTTGGAGTAGGAGCGAACTGCGAGTGGAATGAAGATCGCGGCCACCGTGGCACATCCGAGGAGCGCCCATCCGACCTGAGCAGTCAAGGCGCCGTCGTTCATCAGGTCACGCAACGCTGAGACGACATGAGAGACGGGATTGACCCGCGTCACGACCTGGAGCCATCCCGGAAGGCTGTCGACAGGAACGAACGCGTTGGAGAGGAAAGCCAGAGGAAACATGATCATCATGGACATTCCCTGGACGGCGCCGGCGCTCCTGGCTTTGGTGCCGATCCAAAGGAAGATCCAGGCGAGTGACCAGCCAGTAATGACGGCAAGAACTATTCCGGCGAAGACGCCGAGAACACCGCCGCCAGGGCGGTAGCCCATGACTACGCCGACGGTGAGGGAGATGCCGGCCGCAATGGCATAGCGGGCGAGGTCAGCCATCATCGGTCCGGCAAGCGGGGCGATCCGGGCGATTGGCAGCGACCGGAAGCGGTCGAACACGCCTTTGTCCATGTCCTCTCGGAGTTGGATGCCGGCGGCTACGCACGCGGTGATGGTGGTCATGGCGATGATGCCCGGGATGAGCGTCGGCAGGTAGTGGGCGGTGCTGCCGGAGATGGCGCCACCGAACATGAGCCCGAACATCACGGTGAACAGCACGGGCATCGCGGTGACGTCGACGAGCTGCTCGGGATTGCGACTCATCTTTATGAGGGCGCGCCATGCCAGCGTCGTGATCTGCCTGAGCGCGTCGCGAATGGATACCGACGCTTTGACGGTGCGTGCGGCCGGTCGAGACGTGGTGGTTGGGATCGTGATGGCTGCGGTCACAAATTGCTCGCCTCGGTCTCGGGGGTAGGGGTTTCACTCGTGTGGCCGGTCAGGGCGAAAAACACCTCATCGAGGCTCGGTTGTTCGACGGTGACGTTCGTGATATCGAGCTTGTGGTTACGCAGCGCGACGAGAACGTCGGCAGCCTCGTTGGCGTCGTTCAGCGTGACGCTGAATCCTGAGCCGTTCGGGGAAACGGTCGGTGCGTTGCGGGTGACGTCCGCAGCCAGGGCGAGTGCGTCTGCCGTGTCGGCACCCTCGGCCATCTGGACACGGAGGCTTGATGTGCCGATTTGGGTCTTGAGCTGACTCGGAGTACCCTCGGCGACCTTCCTACCGTGATCGATGACGGCGATCCGCCCGGCGAGTGCGTCCGCTTCATCGAGGTACTGGGTAGTCAACATGATGGTCGAACCCTCAGAGACCAGGTCGCGGATCGTGTCCCACATCTGGCTGCGATTCCGGGGGTCGAGACCGGTCGTCGGCTCATCGAGGAAGATCAGTGCGGGCCTGGTGATCAGGCTGGCCGCGAGATCAAGGCGGCGGCGCATGCCGCCGGAGAACTGCGAGATCGGGCGGCGAGCGGCCTCGGTGAGGTCGAATTGCGCGAGCAGGTCATCGCCAATGCTGTGGGCCCTCTTGGAGGACAGACCCTGAAGGCGACCAAACAGCCAGAGGTTCTCGCGGGCCGTCAGGTTCTCGTCGACCGACGCGAATTGACCAGTGACGCCGATCAGTTGGCGCACAGCGTGGCCCGCGCTGCGGACGTCGTAGCCGAAGATCCTCGCCTCGCCTCTGTCAATCGGAAGCAGCGTCGCCAACATGTTCAGCATCGTGGTCTTGCCGGCGCCGTTCGGGCCGAGCACGCCGAAAATCTCACCTTCCATGACGGTGAGATCGACGTCGTCCACGGCGCGACTGGTGCCGAACAGCTTCGTCAGGCCGCGCGCGTCAACGGCCACAGTCTCCGAAAGGGAGCTGTCGCGCCCAGCTTGGTCGGCGCTGGTGCTCGACCGCTCGGCTTGGAGAGTTCCGGTTGTCATGTTGTGGCTCCAAGCTTTGTGTGGGGCAGACATCGATTGCAGTCCCGCTTCCCCTCGCACCGGGCGTGTCGATGACGGGAATGCAGGTACCGGCGGGACCGAGCACCGCTCACGGACGATCCGGGTGAGCGGCGGTCCGCCGCTGCTTGGCTAGCCGATCGGCGTCCGGACTCACGAAGCGGGCTCGGCCTCGGTGTCGTCCGTGGCCGAGGCGCCGTCCGCCAGCACCAGGTAGATGCGCCGGCGGGTGTCCGCGAGAATCTCGCCGACCGCCTTCACCTGGCTCTCGCTGCCGGAACGACCCACCTGCGTGGCGGCCGCAACGACCTCGAACATGAGGCCCCTCAGGTCGACCAGAGAGCGGTCGGCTCCCAGGGCCGCTCGCTCCCACGGCGCCGGGCCGTCAGCGGCCTCCTCGGCTGCCTTGCGTCCCTCGGCGGTCAGGCTGAAGACCCTACGGCCCTCGCTCTCGTCCGCGGTGACCAGTCCCTGGTCCTCCAGGACCTGGAGGGTGGGGTAGACCGAGCCGGGGCTCGGCGTCCAGACGCCACCACTGCGCTCGGTGAGCTCGGTGATGATCTGGTAGCCGTGCATCGGCTTCTCGGTCAGAAGGGCGAGGATGGCGGCACGCACGTCCCCCCGTCCCCGCCTCGGGCCCCGTCCGAACATCGGGCGCCCGCCTCCGAAGCCGAAGGCCCCGTGGCGGCCACCTCCGAAGCCGAAGGCGTCGTCCCATCCTCTGCCGCGGCCGCCCACCCGTCCTCGGGGGGCACCGCCGAGGCGGTCATACCGGTCACGGCGACCGAGGAAACCCGGTCCTCCTTCGGGGCCGGCGTTGGTGTCATCGAATCTCTTGTGTCCATCCATCAGGTTGTTCTCCTTGAATTCCCGTTCCGGACCGGCCGGGTGGCCGGTTGCGAAAGCTCGTGTAGCTGATCTTCCGACCGCTCACGTTGTATAACGCTATATCGCGATGTAATAAAGGTCAAGGGGCCTCACTATTCCGGGGTCGCCGTAATCGCGCTCGCCCTCGCCTTGACCTCACCGAGGCCCGCCAACACGGACCAGCCGGTCCGGACGAACGGCAGCGCAGGCGATTCGCCGGGGTTTGGACACCTTCCCGCGACCGGCCACCGGTTCGTCGAGGTACGGGAGCTGCCGTAGAAGCGCCGTCGCTCGGCGACGGCGAGATGCGGCGTTTGGCAAATCTCGGGACCGGGTCCCTCGACACGGTCCCGCCCTGCTTCCGTGACGCGGCGGGCACCCCCACCGAGGGTCAGTCGGGCACCAGCGGGCGATCGGGTTCGTGGCCAAGCGCTCGCCCGGTCACGGATCCACAGAGCACGTCGATCGGGTTGCCGATGGTGAGGCCTGATCGCAGTTCACCGAAAGGAGAGAACGCGAGCAAACATTGTGCGCTGCTCGCGACGCCAGGCGTCGAGAACTGCGGTGATTTCCAGGCCGCTGAGCGTGATATTGGGACGCTCGAATGCATGCCTGGACCTCAGGATCAGCTCGACCAAGTCAGTTGTTGTGCTACAACAATGTTTATGGCAACGGTTAATGCCGTGCTTAGTGCCGATCGTGACGCGCGGCGCCGTTCCGTGGTGCTGGCTACGTGTTGTCTGAGCGTGTTCGTGGCGGGCCTCGACGTGACGATCGTCAATGTCGCCTTGCCGTCAATCCAACGGGCACTGCACGCGTCGGTGAGCGGCCTGCAGTGGACGATCGATGCCTACACCCTCGTTATCGCGTGCCTGCTCATGCTGTCGGGCTCGCTCGCGGATCGCTTCGGCCGCCGCCGGGTCTTTCAGATCGGGCTGGGAGCGTTCTCGCTGGGGTCGTTGCTGTGCAGCCTGGCTCCGTCGCTCGGGTGGCTGATCGCCTTTCGCGGACTGCAGGCCGTCGGCGGTTCGATGCTCAACCCGGTGGCGATGTCGATCATCGCCAACACGTTCACCGACCGCGCCGGGCGCGCGAAGGCGATCGGCATGTGGGGATCGGTCGCCGGACTCAGCCTCGCCAGCGGCCCGGTGCTCGGGGGCCTGCTGGTCAGCGGGATCGGGTGGCGTTCGATCTTCTGGATCAACGTTCCCGTCGGACTGATCGCGATCGCGCTCACGCAGCGGTTCGTGCCCGAGTCGCGGGCTGAACAGCCCCGGCGGCTTGATCCTCCCGGCCAGCTGGTGGTGATCGCGCTGCTGGGCTGCCTGACCGCGGGGATCATCGAGGGGCCACGCTGCGGGTGGGGCTCGACGCCGATAGTCGCCCTGTTTGCGGTTGCCGTGCTCGCGGCGATGGTGCTGGTTGTGCTCGAGTCCCGGCGGCGTGAGCCGCTGGTCGACATGCGGTATTTCCGCAGCGCGCCGTTCTCGGGCGCGGCGCTGATCGGGGTGGTCGCGTTAGCGACGCTAGGCGGCTTTCTGTTCGTCAACACGCTGTATCTGCAGGACGTTCGCGGCTACAGCGCGCTGCAAGCCGGATTGCTCACGATCCCGATGGCCGCGATGCTCGGCGTGTTCTCCACCGTCTCAGGCCGGTTGGTAGCCAGCCGTGGACCGAGGCTCGCGCTGATCATGTCCGGTGGGCTGATCGCCGTGGGCGCGATCCTGCTGATCGGCCTTAGCGCCCACACCGCTGTGTGGTATCTGATCGTCGCCTACCTCGTCTACGGTGTCGGGGCCGGTCTGGTCAGCGCCCCGATTACCAACACCGCACTCTCGGGCATGCCTCGAGACCAAGCCGGTGTCGCCGGCGCGATCGCCTCCACCTGTCGCCAGACCGGCGCGGCCCTCGGGGTCGCGGTTACCGGCGTGATCATCGCCACCAGCTCGGCCGGCTTCGTGCACGCCAGCCACGCGGCGTGGGCGGTGGTCGCCGGCTGTGGAGTCATGGTCATCGTGCTCGGCATGGTCTCGACCGGACGCTGGGCGCTGGCGACCGCCGAGCGGAACGGCGCGCTTGGCCACTGACATGAACCCCGCCCCGGAAGGAGCCCAATGACCACCCGATCGGCCACGCCGCCAGACACCGCATCCCGAGTGTGGACCGCCCTGCACGAGTTCGTCACCGGACAGGACCGCCGGCGTGCCCTCCACGCCGCCCTCGATCTCGGGCCCGGCAAGGTTGAGGTGCTGATCAAGCTCGCCGACGGTCCGATGACCCTGCGAGAGATCGCACGCGCCGTCGATGTCGACCCACCAGCCGCGACCGTCGGCGTCGACAAGCTCGAAGCGCG
Source organism: Acidimicrobiales bacterium (assembly GCA_050014835.1). Classification (GTDB taxonomy): domain Bacteria; phylum Actinomycetota; class Acidimicrobiia; order Acidimicrobiales; family Bog-793; genus Bog-793. The sequence goes on along the minus strand of JBEKCO010000064.1, from coordinate 1,361 downwards.
AGGCCTAGTCCATCGCACCGCCCACCCCGACGACAACCGCCGCAAGCTCGTGCACCTCACCAACGCCGGACGCGAGGCGGCCCAACGCGGCCAGGCGATCCTCAACGAGCCACCGCCAGCACTGACCAACCTCGACTCCGATGACCTCGCCCGGCTTGACGAGATCCTGACTCGAATCCAGACCAACAGGAGACCGCTATGAGATCAACAACCGCGACCCGTCCCGGCTCACGCAGGAGGCCCCGCCGATGATCCGCACGCTGGGAGCGAAATGCGTGCACTTCTTCCTGCTTGAGCAAGACGGCGAGGTCACCCTCATCGACACCGGCCTAAGCGGAGACCGCGACACCCTGGAGCCCGCCCTCTCGGTCTTCGCCCGCAGACTCCGCAGCCCCGGCCTCCGCACTCGCCAGGCATAGAGAGAAGGAACCAAGACCATGCCCACAAACCCCCTCGGCCTCGCGCTGCGCAACCGACGCGCCGGACACCACACGCTCGTCTGGGCACGTCCCGACCTGCAAGCACCCGAAAATTTCGCCCTCACCAGCCCCGCCTTCGACCACGGCACCCCCATCCCCGAGCGGCACCGCGGCAGGCTCTTCCGGGCCAACATTTCACCCGCCCTCGCCTGGACAACGCCGCCAACCGGCACCGCGGAACTCGTGCTCATCGTGCAAGACCCCGATGCCCCTCGCCGGGAACCGGCCATCCATGCGCTCACGCTCGGCATCGACCCATCGCTAAGCGGCATTCTCGAGAACGGCCTCGCCGACCCCAGCCCGATCCGCGGAATCAAACACGGCAAAGGCGCCCTCGGCCACCGCGGCTGGGCCGGCCCCATGCCCCCGCGCTCGCACGGGCCACACTCCTACGTCTTCCAACTCTTCGCCCTGGACTACCACCCCGACCTGCCCGACAAGTTCACCCTCGCCGATGCACTCCACGCCATGGCCGGACATGTCATCGCACGCGCCCGACTCGACGGCACCTACGAAGTCCGGTAACGGGTCTGGGGCAGGTCAGTGGAGGTGAGCGGACTCGAACCGCCGACTTCCACGTTGCGAAAATGGATCACCATAACCCTGTGAACAGGACTTACGCGAATCCCCCGCTTCTCGCTTGCGGCAGCACGCGGCACCACGCGGCAGCACGCGGCAGGATGCGGAATTTCAGACGCGCCCGTTCGCGCCCGTGACGCGCCCGAAATGAGGGTCAATTAAAGATCTTTCGGTAATACCCTGACAGATCGGTCATAAAGAAAGACCGGTGTGCCGGAGGAAGGCGAAGCAGAGCTGACCATCGCCACCGATGCGCGCGAGACCTGCGTTGGCATGTTCCGCTGCTTCGCCGATCGTCTCGGG
>JBEKCO010000063.1:0-8953 GCA_050014835.1 Acidimicrobiales bacterium | reverse complement strand
TCTTCATGGTGGTGGTCCCCTTGCTGTCCGAGTGACTTGGTGGTCGCCCGAACACCTACCAGAAGGCAGGCGTCAGGCGGGGGACCGCCACCTCAAATTCCACGACGAACGGGACAACCTCTCGGTCGATCCCCCGATACCCGCCGCGGGCGCGACGCCTGGCGCGCGAGGGCGCGAGGCTGGGAACGCCGGGACCGGGCCCTCCCGGTCGGGAGGGGCTCCGGCCGGGACGAGATCCTCCCCACGGGAAGAACCCGCGCCCGCGAATGGTCGCGCCCGCGGGAACCGACGCTCAGTCGGTGAGGTACCAATCCCGCGATCTGACCCTTCGCCGGTCCCGGTTCGAAGGCCGAATGCCGTTTCTCGACTCCGTGAAGGACCGCCCGGATATCTCGCGCCACGGAGACGAGGAGTGGTGCGGCGTCAGTTCGACCCTCAAGGGGTGGGCGCCAAGGAACGCGATGGCGGTTCCCGCCGGCGGGCGGGCGATGGCGTCCACCGGGAGACGCGGCTCGCGTCGCGTGGTCACCGTCCGCGAGGTGTGTCGCCGCCAGTGGCCGGGCGCGCGGGCCGACGTCGTGGAGGGGACGACCTCGTCGCGTCGTCCCGCGAGAGCCGAGAGCGCCTCGAGGGTCCGGACGTCGCTCATTCCCGCGAGCACGAGCTTCACGCCGAACAACGTGAGGAATCCGTCGGCGGCCGTTCCGAAACGCGCCCGCGCCTGGGAGATGTCCTGGAGACTGGCGAGCGTGACGACGCCCTGGCTCGCTCCTTCGGCGACGAGCGACGGGAGGTCGTGCAGGGGGGCGATGTTGGCGAGCTCGTCGAGGACGAGGAGCACGGGAGGACCGGTGACGGGCAAGGCCGTGGCGTTGCGCCGGTACGCGGCGGTCCGTACGTCGCGGATGACACCGGCGACGAGTGGCGCGAGATGCCGCTGGTACTCGGCGGGCGCGGCGACGAACAATGTGGACCGGTTCTGCACGAAGCACCCGGGATCGAGGTGCTCGAGACCCGCACTCGCTAGGGCCGCGCCCGTGCGGTAGCCGGCGAGTACTCCGGACGCGGTCGACCAGATCGCGCTCTGTTCCCGTTCCTCGGTCTCGGTGATCCCGAAGAGAAGATCGAGGGCGAGATCCGCGTCATGGCGGGCGAGTGCCGAGACGAAACGTTCTGGGGTCCTCCGGTTCACCGCCGAGATGACGTCGTCGAGTGGGCAACCTTCGAGGGCGGCGCCGTGGAAGACGGAGGCGAGAAGTGCGGCCGCTCTCTCGGTCCAGTGCGAGCCGTCGATCCGGTCGCGGCTTTCGCGACTCGCCCCGACCATCGACTCGGCCATGAGCACAGCGCCGTCCCACGTCAGCGAGGCGGTTAGTGGCGACCAGCCGATGGGGCGCACGTGCCGGGGGACCTCGACCGTACCGCTGGGGTCGAAGAGCAGGCATTCACCGAGGCGGGCGCGCGCGGACGAGGTCTCGTCCATCACATCGCGCTTCGTCGATACTGCGACGACAGCTCCCGCTGCCGAGAAAACATTTGGCACGACTACGCTCGATGTCTTGCCGGAACGCGGTGGGCCGAGCACGAGCACTCCATGCTCGTGAGGTGCAAATACCGGTGCTCCGTTCGAGGAGCCGAGGTATACGCCGTGTCGATTCGCGATCGAAGCGGCGACAACGCGCGCCAGCGTGTTCGCGTCTGAAACGTGCTGAGGAGCGGTGAACGGGGTCGTGGACGCATCGTCGCGCGCACGAGCTCACGAAGCGCCTACCGGTGGCGCAGATTCGCAGTTCTGAACGTGCAAAACCCCTGCGCGCTCAGAAAGCTTGAATTGTAAGGGATATCGCACCATCGCCCCCGAGCAGAAGATGGCAGTCCTGGCAACACGTGCGCGCATTCGCGTCGAACAGGTGAGGCGAAGTCGAGAGTGCTTGCAATTCGCGGCTAAATGGCCTTTTATTGCATTGGCTACACCACACGTACAGGAGGTGGCCGTGAATAGAACCGAACTGATTGGGGCAATCAGTGGTGACACAGGATTGACCCGTCAGCAGTCGGAGTCCGCGCTCGATTCGCTCGTTTACGAGATCACCAGGGGCGTGCGGACGGGGGTTCCGATTCGTATCACTGGTTTTGGCACATTCAAACTTCGGGAACGCAAGGCGCGTAGCGGACGGAATCCGCAAACGGGTGCTCCCGTCTTCATCAGGGCTTCGAAGGGTATCGGTTTCACCCCCGGCGTCCAGTTGAAGTCGGATCTGAACTCGACCGCCGTCCTTCAGAAGCCGGCGCCCGCGCCGGTGGTGAAGAAGGCCGCTCCCGCACGTCGAGCCGCTCCCAAGAAGGCGGCGAGGAAGGCTGGAGGTAGAAGAATGGTGAAAAAGGCTGCAGCGAAGAAGGTCGTGAGGAAGGCTGCAGCGAAGAAGATCGTAAAACGCGCTCCGGCCAAGAAGGTAGTGAAGAAGGCCGCGGCGAAGAAGGTCGTGAAGCGGGCTCCGGCCAAGAAGGCCCCAGCCAAGAAGCGGCCAGCCAAGAAGGTCGTGAAGCGGGCTCCGGCCAAGAAGGCCCCAGCCAAGAAGCGGCCAGCGAAGAAGGCAGCGGCCAAGAAGGCCACCGCCCATCGCCCCGTACGACACTGAAAGCAACACGTAACGCGTCCACTCTGAGCCCTGGCCTGCGGGCCAGGGCTCAGAGTGGTCTGCTCATGCCTCGAGCAGCTTGAATCCTTCTCCTGCCGCGAACCGGTAAGGTGCGGCGAACTTCGCAGCCTCGGTCCTGATCCGCTCGCGGAACGCGTCGAGACCAGGACCTCCTTGCGTGTCCTCGTCCGGGATCCCCATCGTCGAACGCAGCTGACTGCGGTGTTCAAGGAGCGCCGCGATCTTCGTCTCCAGGGAAACCGTGATGTCCTCCACGTGATCGACGGTGTCGGCTTCGAACAACAGGATCGTGCTCGGCCGGTGCGGCGGCAGTCCGAGACCGGGGAAGAACAGCGGATCGCGTGCCGCGACGACCCCGTCGGTGAGAAGGAATCCGGCGTTGCGATGGTCGGGGTGGAGGCGGTGACGCTTCCACGGATCGTGACCGAGCAGGACGTCCGGGGCGATCGTTCGGATCTATCGAGCGATCTCGCGCTGCTGGTTTCTGCCGGCCTCGAGCTCCCCGTCGGGCCATCCGAGGAAGACGACCTCGGTGGTCCCGCCCAGGACATGCGCCGCGGCGCGTTGTTCCGCCTGCCGCGTGGCGACGAACTCGGTCGTGTCCCACGCGGCGTCCCAGCTCCCCTTCGAACCGTCGGTGCAGACGAGGTGGAAGGTCTCGCACCCGTCGCGCGCCCACTTAGCGAACGTGCCACCGCAGCCAAACTCGATGTCGTCCGGGTGAGCGGCGATCGCGAGCGCACGTCTTGGGGTCGGCAGGTTCGTCGTCATCTCGGCGGCGCGACCTGGGGGGCGAAGGGGCTCGCGGCGTGCTGTGCTGACATCATTTCCTCGTTTCGCCAGCGGTGGTCGCCGGGCCCTCCGTGCCAGGCGGGTCGACGCGGGTGACGAGCGCGAGGTCGGCGGGCACGTCGACGTCCGTGGACAGCCGCCAGTCGTCGATGACGGTGAGGCGCAACCCGAGCCGTTCTGCCTCCGCCCGGTGGCGATGGAAGGATCCCGGCCCATACGAGAATCGGAATCCCCGGGCCGTCGGCACCGCGGCGACGTTTGTACCGTCATGTTCGCGATCCGGGGCGAGGGTCACCTCGGAGGGCACTCCGAATCCGGAGAGGTCGCTCACGAAGGGAAGATCGGCGTGGGCGACGACAGCGAGGGAGAAGCCCTGCTCCGCGAGGTAGCCGACGCCAGCCTCGACCGCCGCCGAGAGCCCCAGTCCCGGCGCATACAGGACGGTCGCTCTCCGGCTGATCGCCCAGTCCGCGACGTCGCCGTCGTCGCAGATAACGTAGACGGGCGCTCCGTTCGCGGCCGACACCGCGATGTCGGCGAGTTCGCGAGCGAGCCGCCGCCTCGCCGAGTCGTCGAGCACCGGAGCGAGCCGCAGTTTGGCCAGCCCGAAGGATTTCACCGGGATGAGGACGGCGCGCACCGAGTCATTGTACGGAAGGTGCGCATGCGGGCCTCGGCGACGGGCCGCGTCCGGCGAGCCGGCGACCGGGGTGCGCGTCAATCTCCGCGCGGACACCCTCGCCGGGGAATACTCGTGGTGCCACGGGTGTAGGTCCTCCTTTCTGAGTTGATGCTCTTGAAGGAACCCACGCCCGTTGCGCGATTGCACCGGGGATGTAACGCGACCTCGAATGCGGTCGCCACCATGAGACTGGGCGAATCTCGAACTACCCGATCACCCGGTCTTCAATCGACGCTCGACGAAGACGATCCCCTCGCTGGCCCGACGGGTCAGCTTGAAGCCTTGTTTCTGGAACACGGCGATCATGTGCTCGTTGCCAATGCCCGTCTCCGCGCAAACGCTGCGAATTCCCCACGAATGTCCCCACGAAGGTGCAGTCTCGACGCAGTAGCTGGTCAGCAGATTACCGAGGCCGCGCCGCTGCCAGGGGTCGGCTACGAGCACGGCGTACTCGGCGCGCAGATGGGCGGCGTCGGCAACGAGCCGGCCGATGCCAGCGAGCTTCGTTGAGCCGTCCTCGGACTCGACTTCGGCGACGATCGCGAACTCGCGGTCGTAGTCGATGAAGCAGAAGCGTGTCGCGAACTCGTGGGTGTGCCTCACCATCGAGCTGAAGCGCTGGGAGATCGTCTCGTCCGAGCTGGCGTCGAGCATCTCAAGCCAAGCCGGCTCGTCCTCGGGCCTGATCGGGCGCAACGTCACGTTGAGCCCGCCCGAGGTTGTCGCCTCCCGTGTGTACTCCTCGGGGTAGGGGCGAATGGCGAGGTGGGAGAACGGCAGCATCTCGCGCCCGACGAGCGACTGGTCCACGACGGCTCTCGCGTCGAGAGCGATCGCCCCATCCGCGCTGACGAGTAGCGGGTTGATCTCGATTTCACTGAGTTCGGGATAGTCAGCGACCAGGTAGGAGAAGCGCATCACGACTTGCAGAAGCGCGTCGAGGTCGACCGCCCGCCGCCCCCTGTGCCCGTCGAGCAGTGGCCAGATCCGAAGCGACTGGAGCATGCCGAGCGCGAGGCGCTCGTTGAGTGGCGGCAGCTCGAGTGCCTGGTCGCGAAGAACCTCGGTCGCTACGCCTCCGGCGCCGAGCAGAAGGACGGCACCGAAGATCGGGTCCTTGCGAGCACCGAGCACGAGCTCGTAACCACCCGAGGTCCGCACCATCGGCTGGACTGTCACGCCCTGTATCTCTGCCTCGGGGCGCCGCTCTCGGACGGACGCGACGATTCGGTCGAAGGCCGCTCGCACTGCGGCCGCGTCAGTCAACCTGAGCTCGACCCCGCCCACGTCGGTCTTGTGTGTGACGTCGGGAGAGCGGACCTTAAGTACGACCGGATAGCCCATCTGCTCTGCGGCCACGACGGCATCATCGGCGGACAACGCCGGCAGCGGCTTGGTGAAGGGGATCTCGTACGCGTCGAGCAGGGCCTTCGAGGAAGTCTCCGAGAGGATGCCAGTCCCTTCGGCGAGCACCGCGGTCATCAGCTCCTTGGCGCGCTGGCGGTCGATCGCGAAGCCGACGGGGATGCTGCGCGGCGTCTCGTGCAGTGTTTCGAGGTTCCGGCCGTACGACACGAGGTCCATCAGCGCGCCTATCGCCTGCTCGGGATAGTCGTAGGCGGCCACCCCGCCAGCGCCGAGGCGTTGGCGCCCCTCGCGCACGGACTGCCCGCCCATCCAGGCGGCCAGCACCGGCTTGGACGACCCTTGCCGCGCCGCGAGCACGGCGTCGGCGATCGCGCTGGCATCAGTCATCGCCTGAGGCGTGAGGATCGCCAGCACGGCGTCAACGTCCTCGTCGGCAAGTACGGTCTTTACCGCCTCTCCGTAGCGTTTGGCGGGCGCGTCGCCGAGCACGTCGACCGGATTACCGTGCGACCAGGCCTCGGGCAGCACCTCGTCGAGGGCCTTGAGCGTCGCCGGCTGGAGCTCCGCCAACTCGCCGTCACGTGCGAGCAAGGCGTCCGCCGCCATGACCCCAGGACCGCCGGCGTTTGTCACAACCGCGAGGCGTGAGAGGTGAATGGGGCGCTCACGCGCGAGTAGCTCTACTGCGGCAAACACGTCCTCTATCCGGCCGACACGCACCGCGCCCGCGCGGCGCAATGCGGCGTCGTAGACAGCATCCTCACCGACCATCGCGCCGGTGTGGGAGACCGCGGCCTGAGCTGACGCGGCAAAGCGCCCCGCTTTGTAGACGATGATCGGCTTGGTACGGGAGAAAGCGCGCGCGGCGGACATGAACTTACGCGGCTGAGTCACCGTCTCTATGTAGAGGAAAATCGCGCGTGTATGCGCATCTTGCGCGAGGAAGTCGATCAAGTCACCGAGGTCGACGTCGACCATGTTCCCGATGGAGACGACCTGAGAGAAGCCGATTTGCTGGGCGGCCGCCCAGTCGATGACGGACGTCGCGAGCGCTCCTGATTGTGAGACGAACGCGATATGGCCATCGATCGGCATCGTTTTGGCGAAGCTGGCGTTGAGCCGGAGACGCGGCACGATGAGTCCAAGACAATTAGGCCCCAGAAGCCGCATACCTTCATAACGTCCCAACTCCTCACGGACGCGTTGTTCGAGCTGAGATCCCTCGGCACCGGCTTCCCGGAAACCAGCCGAGAGCACCTCGATGGCCGGCACGCCCCTCTCACCGCAGGCGCTCACGACGTCGGGCACCGAGGCGGCGGGTGTGCAGACGATGGCCAGGTCTGGCTTGGCCGGTGTCTCGGCGATGCTCGGGTAGGCCTGAATGCCGCTGATCGATTCGCGTCCCGGGTTGATCGGATAGACCACTCCGTCAAAGCCCGCATCGACCAGGTTTCGCAGCACAATGTGGCCGAGCTGCGATGGCTCACGGCCAGCGCCCACGATAGCTACGCGGTGGGGGCTGAACAGATTCTCAAGGTTATGCACACTCATATCCAGAGATTATGCCAGGCATGATGGCTAATCCCAGTCGGCACGCGTCGTGGGCGTTCGGGAGGAGGTTCCGGGCAGCTGGAATCCTCGGCGCGATCGGGGCCGTCGGTGATGCGCTCGATAACACCCCGGCCGAGGGCTTTTTCGGACTGCCCCGGCTCGAGCTCCTCGACCGCCGGCGCTGGGAAATGCAGGCCGAGCTCGCCTCGGCGGCCTTCGAGTGGATCGAGGCCCTCAACAGCACGTGCAGGCATCACTCCTCGATCGGCCATCTCAGCCCGTCGAGTTCGAGTCGCGTCACACCGACGCCGGCGCTGGGGCACGATCTCCACAGCCAACCTGTCCGGAGCACCGACGGCTGCTCAAATGGAGAAATGATGGACTGTCACAAGTGTGGTCGTCGGACTCGCCAGCGGCTACCCGACCTACAGTGACGTCGTGCTCGTCGTCGCAGGCTCACCTGAACTCGATCGGCACCAAGTCCCCGACGGAAGCCCCGAGTGCCCTGCCCGCGTGCAGGCCGCGCTCGATGGGATCAGCATCGCCGGGTTGTCCGAGGCCGCCATCTTCCTGGGGGAGCGCCGCGCCACCGAGGTCGAGCTCACCCGGGTCCACAACCCGTCGTACCTGAGTTCGCTCCGAGAGTTCTGCGCGAGTGGTGGTGGCGCCGTCGACTTCGACACCCACGTGAGCCTGGGCACCTGGGATACCGCGTTGCTCGCCGCAGGCGGTGTGCTCGGCGCGATCGACGCGCTCGCGAGCGGGATCGGCGATGTCGCGTTCGTCGCGGCCAGACCCCCAGGACATCACGCCCTAGCAAACAAGGCGATGGGCTTCTGCTTTTTCAACAACATCGCAATCGGCGCCGCGGAACTGGCCGATAGGGGCGAGCGCGTCTTCATCCTCGACTGGGACGTCCATCATGGAAATGGAACTCAGTCGACCTTCTGGGATGATCCACGCGTGCTGTTCGTCTCAACACATCAATGGCCCTTGTTCCCAGGGACCGGAAGAGCGGAGGAGATTGGCGGACCGAACGCGCTCGGCTTGACCCTCAACGTTCCACTTCCGCCAGGCGCAACTGGAGACGTCGTTCTGAAGGCGTTCGACGAGATCGTCGCCCCGGCCGTCGACAGCTTCTCCCCCTCCTGGGTCCTCGTCTCGGCCGGCTTCGACGCACACTGGGCCGACCCGCTTGCCAATCTCGCGCTGACCTCGGGCGACTTCGCCAACCTCGCGCGACGCGCGCGTGAGTTTGCCCCTGGCGCGGGTCGGCTGGTGTTCGTGCTTGAGGGCGGCTATGAGCTCAACGCCTTGCGGCTTTCGGTAGGGGCGACCATCGCGGCGGTGCTTGGGGCGCCATTCTGCGCCGAAGCGGTCTCGACTGGAGGGCCTGGATCCGACGCCGTGCAACACGCCCACGCGATGCATGTACGGCAGCGCGAACTCCACCTCGACAATCAAGGCGGGGAGAAGTGAGAACCCTGGCCTGATCGCAGTCACGCGCTCGCATGGACCGACGCGACCGCAAAGCGAAGGTTCGTCTGCCCTGCCTTGCCCTGCCCTGGCGAAGGAGCTCTGCCGATCGGTCACCTGGGCCGGGGAGCCGAGATGGCCAACCACGCCGACTTCACGGTCGCCACCGACATCCCTATCTACTTCTGCGACCGTCACTCACCATGGCAGCGCGGATCGAACGCGAACGCCAACGGTCTTCTTCGCCAGTACCTGCACTAACGAACCGACCTCTTGGAAGTGACCGCCGCCGAGCTCCGGCGCAGAGGATGTCCCGAGTTCCGTGGAACTTCGGTGGCGGCCCAGTGATGTTCAGGCGGCGTCCTCCTTGTTGTAGTCGATCGGCGTGACGCCGCGCTCGACGTAGTCATCGAGCGCGGCGCGC
>JBEKCO010000062.1:0-9132 GCA_050014835.1 Acidimicrobiales bacterium | reverse complement strand
AATCCGGACAACGCTCGCCCCCTACGTATCACCGCGGCTGCTGGCACGTAGTTAGCCGGGGCTTCTTCTGTGGGTACCGTCATTTTCGTTCCCACTGAAAGGAGTTTACAACCCGAAGGCCTTCATCCCCCACGCGGCGTTGCTGCGTCAGGCTTTCGCCCATTGCGCAAGATTCCCTACTGCTGCCTCCCGTAGGAGTCTGGGCCGTGTCTCAGTCCCAGTGTGGCTGATCGTCCTCTCAGACCAGCTACCCGTCGTCGCCTTGGTGGGCCGTTACCGCACCAACTAGCTGATAGGCCGCGAGCCCCTCCTGGAGCGGAAACCCTTTCCTCACAAGCCCATGCGGGCTCGTGGGGGTATCCGGTATTAGCATCAGTTTCCCGATGTTATCCCGGTCTCCGGGGTAGGTTGCTCACGTGTTACGCACCCGTTCGCCACTAGGTCTTCTTCGGTGTTACCACCAAATGGACCCCGTTCGACTTGCATGTATTAGGCACGCCGCCAGCGTTCGTCCTGAGCCAGGATCAAACTCTCCATCGAGATCTCACACCGGCCTATAGGGCCGGTATTTCGATCTGGAGAGCCGGCCCGAGGGCTTCGGACGCCCTCTCACCGACTGGCACCAAAACGGACGTTGTCCGTGTTCAGTGCTTATTGACTTAGTGACCGCGGACCCCAAAGGGCGCGCGGCCACCCGCACTGGCTTTTGGCTGTTCCTATTCCGTTCTCAAAGAGCGACGACGGGGCACACTTCCTTCCGGAAGGAGGTACCCGGGCGTTCTGCAGACCGCACCGATCCTTGCGGACCAGGGGTCTACAGCGCGGCCGACCGGCGGAAACCCGCCTGAGGGCACTGCTCGGCGTCAAAACCCATTTCCGAGCTGCAGGTCACCTTACCACCCAACGCGGAAGTGTCAATCAACCAACGCGGAGATGTCACATGACCGTGGTGACCGGTTGCCCGTCCGTCGGGTCGCCCTCGTCGCAGCGTCCCGGGCGGGTCGGCGGGCGCACCGGCGCGGCGGACGCGCCGCCCGGCCGGGGCATTCTCTCCGTAGTCGTCCGCGCGACCGGGAAAGGTAGTGTCGCCACGTGCGATTCGTCGCGCTCTGTGGCCTGCTGCTCGCCGGGGTGCTGACGGTGACCGGTACCGGTCTCGGGCGGGGTTCCGCGGAAAGCCTTGCCGCGGCGACGAAAGGCCAAGCCCGCTCGATCGTGAGCGTCGCCGCGGGCGCGTACTCCGGCTACGCGGTTCTGTCCGACGGTCAGGTGTGGGCGTGGGGTGACGACCTGGAGGGCCAGATCGGCGACACGGGGCCCTGGACCTCACGAACCGTCCCGGTCGAGGTGAAGGGGCTTTCCGCAGTGACCCTCGTCGCAGGCAGCGGGAACAGCGCCTTCGCCCTCCTGAGAAACGGCAGGGTGTGGGCCTGGGGAAGTGACAGCCAGGGTGAGCTCGCCGACCGACGATTCACGGCCCGACAGACTCCCTCCCTGGTACCGGATCTGTCCGACGTGAGGAACGTCGCGACAGGGGCTTTCGACGTGTATGCGATCCGCGACGACGGCACGGCTTGGTCGTGGGGCGACAACAGCTTCGGACAGCTCGGCACAGGTTCAGCCGCAGCGCTCTCCACGGTTCCGGGGGAGCTCGCGCACCTGACCGGCGTCGTCGCCGTGAGAGCCGGCACATCCGACGGCTACGCGCTCCTCCGAGACGAGACCGTCTGGGTTTGGGGCGACAACAGTCTCAGACAGCTCGGGGGCTCAGGATGCGGTCCGACGCGAACCGGTCGCCCTGAGGCCTGCCGGGCCTCGAACGTCCCCCACCAGATCCCTGGCCTCACGGGGATCGTGGCGATCGCCGCCGGTGGGGATTCCGGCTACGCACTGCGCCGCGACGGGACCGTGTGGGCGTGGGGCGACGACGAGTTCGGCGAGCTGGGTGACGGGGTCCGGACCCTCGACCAGGGAAGACCAGTCCGAGTGAAGGGCCTCGACCACGTCGTCGCGATCGCCGCCGGTTCATGCTCGGCCTACGCCCTGCTGAAAAACGGGACGGTGTGGGCGTGGGGCCGAGGCGACTACGGCGAGCTCGGCGACGGGACCAGCTCTGATCGAAGCCTCCCGGTGCAGGTGAAGGGTCTCACCGAGGTCGTGCAGGTCGACGGAGGGGGGGACATGGCCTTCGCCCTGGAACGAGACGGCAGCCTGTGGTCGTGGGGCGCCAACACGCTGGGACAACTCGGCGACGGTTCGGTGGCCAGCCGCAACGTCCCCGTTCGCGTCCTCGGACTCCCGGGATCGCCACCTCCAAAGAAGCGATAGGGGCCGTCCTCGCCCCTCCTGTCCCGTCCGGGCACCGTGGGTCCGGCCCGGTGGCGCGCCGTTATCCTCGTCAGGAACGCTGCACGCCGGCCAACCGGGGCCGGCCGTTTTCAGCCCTGGACCCCCATGTCTGCCAACGAACTCACGTCGACCCGTCGACCCGTTCCTGCCAGCCTCTTCGGCGGCCGGTACACGGACGCGTTTCTCCTCGACCTCGAGGTCGTGCGCGCCGAGAACCCGGCGTCCCACGTGCGATCCCTCACCGTCGCGTCGTCCGATCTCGTCGGATTCGAGTTCAGCGCCGGACAGGACCTGATGATCGGCTTCCCGGAAGGTGGCCGCACGCTGCGCCGGCGCTACACGATCCGCCGCGGCGACCCCACGGCGGGCACGGTGGACCTCGAATTCGAGATCCACCGCGATGGTGGCGTGGCCACCCGGTGGGCCGCCAAGGCCGACATCGGAAGTCGGCTCGAAGCCATCGGTCCCCGGGGGGTGATCACCCTTCGGCCCGGGACGCGCCCGCACCTTTTCGTCGCGGACGACTCCGCCATGCCGTTCGCGTTCGCGATGCTCGAGGCTCTTCCGCCCGCTGCCGAGGCAACGGCGATTCTTGTCTCCCGGCATGGTCCCGGGTCGCGACCAGGGCCGGTCAGCGCGGGCGATACGCGACTCGTGTGGGTCACGGACGCAGAGATTGGAGAGGCAATCGAAGGACTTGGCCCGGTGCGCGGGACCGCCGCGTACGTCAATGGTGAGCGACATCTCGTCGTGCACGTCGTCGACCTTCTCATCGCGGCTGGCGTCGACCCAGGCGATGTCACCTCGAAGGCCTACTGGCGACGTGATCAGCCCAACGAGGACCGCGGCGAACCGAGGCGCGTCTGAGGTCCGGCGGCCGTAGAGATCACGACGGGTCAGCGACGCTCGCGGCAGAAGGATTGCGCGAGGCGATGGGCGTGATGCGTCTTGCTGACGCCATGCGGCACTCCCCGATCGCCGAAGGGAAGGCTTCCCGGCAAAACCTCGTAGCGCCGGTCGTCGGAGCGGATTCGCGAGGCTGACCGTCAGGCAATCGCCGACGCACGACTTCGCTCGCTGCAGGTCCGACCGCCGAGGGTCCGGTCTCGCGACACAATGACTCCATGATTCTCGAACACGCGGTTATCGATGTGGCTCACGGTGAGGGACAACGCTTCGAAGAGGCGTTCGGTGCGGCCAAGCCGATCATCAGTTCCTCGGCGGGCTTCGGCTCGCGACGGCTTGCACGGTGCATCGAGGTTCCGTCTCGTTACCTCCTGCTCGTCGAGTGGGACCGATTGGAGGACCACACCGAGGGATTCAGGGGATCGGCGAGCTACGAGGAGTACCGGCGGCGCCTGCACCACTTCTACGACCATCTCCCGGTCTACGAGCACTACGAGCCGCTCGTCGATCTCTGACCGCCGGCGCGGCACGCCCGACAATCCGCGGACGATTGGGACGTGTCGGCCGCGACTCGGCGACCCAGGTGTGAGCGGGATGGGGCCAACTAGCGGGCACCGGACGGCGTGCGGCGCGACAGGTTGGGGTCGCCTGGGACGGCGAACCGCCACGGGTAGAGCGCCGCCGCGCCGACCCGCGCCGACAGCCCGACCCGCCGCCCGCAGAAGACGCCGGTCGGCGCCGGGGTCCCGTCGTCGACGAGGGTGAGCCCTGCCTCCCCGGTGACGAGGTCGGCGCCGTCGTCGGCACCGTCGATCCCGAGGGCCTGGCAGAGCTTCGCCGGCCCCGAGCAGAGCTCGGTGTCGGCGAGTCCCCCGCCGCGACGGCTCCGCATCGCGTCGAGACCCGACACCGGGGCGAGCGCCCGGACAAGGACCGCCCGGGCGACGCCCGCCTCGCCGCAGACGACGTTGGCGCAGTGGTGCATCCCGTAGGTGAAGTACACGTAGAGGTGCCCGGGCGGGCCGAACATCGTCGCGTTGCGACGCGTCTCGCCCCGGTAGGCGTGGCTCGCGGCGTCGAGCTCTCCCCCGTAGGCCTCGGCCTCGACGATCCGACCGGCGGCACCCCGCCCGACGAGGACCAGGTTGAGAAGCTCGGGCGCGACCTCGAGCGAGTCGCGCGCGAAGAACTCCTTCGTCAACCGCCCGGTCCCGGCCACTTAGCGGGCGGGCCAGCCGATCTCCTCGAGGCGCGCCCGGTCGGCGCGGAGCCGCTCGGCGAAGCGCTCGAGTTGACCGGCGACGTCGCCGCGCCCGGCGGGGCCGGACTTCGGCTTGGTCGTCGCCCCCAGGTCGGGCTGGACGACCGGCACCGCGTTGCGCCCGAGGGCCGGCTCGGCCACGACGAGCTCGGCGAGGGGCTTCGACTCCTCGACGGAGCGCCGGACGAGGTCCCCGACGAGCCCGTGGGCCCGCCGGAACGGCATCCCGCGCTCGACGAGCCACTCGGCGAGGTCGACGGCGTAGAGCGCCGGGTCGGCGGCAGCCTTCTTCATCGCCTCCTCGTCGAACCGGATCGTCTCAACGAGCCCGCGCATGGCGACGAGGGCCTTGGAGACCTGGTCGAAAGCGTCGAAGAGCGGCTCCTTGTCCTCCTGGAGGTCCCGGTTGTAGGCGAATGGCAGGCCCTTCAGCGTGGCGAGGAAGCCCGTGAGGTGGCCGATCAACCGGCCGGCCTTGCCCCGGGCGAGCTCGGCGATGTCCGGGTTCTTCTTCTGCGGCAGCATCGAGCTCCCGGTCGACCAGGCGTCGTCGAGGCGGTAGAAGCCGAACTCGGCCGTCGAGAAGACGACGACCTCCTCGCCGAGACGGGAGAGGTGGACGCCCACCAGGGCGAGGTCGAACAGCGTCTCGGCGACGAAGTCGCGGTCGGCCACGGCGTCGAGCGAGTTCTCGAAACGGCCGGCGAAGCCGAGCTCGCCGGCCACCCAGCCGGGGTCGAGGAGCAGCGACGACCCGGTGAGCGCTCCCGCCCCGAGCGGCGAGACGTCCGCCCGGCGGCGGGTGTCGAACAGGCGGTCGACGTCGCGGGCGAGTGCCCAGCCGTGGGCGAGCAGCTGGTTGGAGAGCGCGACGGGCTGGGCCCGCTGGAGATGGGTGTACCCCGGCAGGGTGATCCCCTCGGCGCGGGCCGCGCGGTCGCGCAGCGTCTCGCCGAGGTCGAGCACGAGACCGGCCACCTCACCGATGCGGCGGCGCACGTAGAGGCGCAGGGCCGTCGCCACCTGGTCGTTGCGGCTGCGCGCCGTGTGGAGCTTGGCGCCGGCGTCGCCGGCGATCTCGGTGACGCGCCGCTCGATCGCCGTGTGGATGTCCTCGTCCCCGGCGGCGAACTCGAAGCGCCCGGACGAGAACTCCTCGCCGACCTGACCGAGCGCGGCGATGAGCTTCGCCGCGTCCGCCTCGTCGAGGACGCCGGTGTGCTCGAGCCCGCGGACGTGGGCGATCGAGCCGTCGAGGTCGTCCCGCCACAGCAGCCGGTCGAACGAGAGGCTCTCGGTGAACTCCAGCATCGCCTTGGCGGGCGGCGTCCCCATCCGTTTCGACCAGAGCGCCACGGTCAGTCCTTTCCGGCGTCCGCGTTCTGTCGGCTCGCCCAGGTCTTGATCCCGAGACCATAGAGGCGGATGTAGCCCTCGGCGTCCTCGTGGCGGAAGGCGTCGGCGGCGTCGTAGGTCGCCAGACCGTAGTCGTAGAGGCCGACGGGGCTGCGCCGCCCGGCGACGGCGACACCGCCTCCGGGGCTGAAGCGCAGCCGGACCTCGCCCGTCACGTGACGCTGGCTCTCTACGACGAACGCCGAGATCGCCTCGCGGAGCGGCGAGAACCACATCCCGTCGTAGACGAGCTCCGAAAAGCGCGGCTCGATCCGTGCCTTCTCGTGGGCGAGGTCCCGCTCGAGCGTCAGGCCCTCGAGGTCGGCGTGGGCGAAGACGAGGGCGAGCGAGGCTGGGCACTCGTAGACCTCGCGGCTCTTGATGCCGACGCGCCGGTTCTCGACCATGTCGATCCGCCCGAACCCCGCGGCCCCGGCGATCCGGCCGACCGTTTTGATGAGCTCGACGAGCGGCGTCGGTTTGCCGTCGAGCGCCACCGGCACGCCCGCTTCGAAGCCGACCGTCACCTCGACCGCTTCGATCGCCGTCGGGACCGTGAGGGCGAACATGTCCTCGCCGGGCGCGACCCACGGGTCCTCGATCGCCCCGCACTCGATCGCGCGGCCCCAGAGGTTCTCGTCGATCGAGTAGATCTTCTCCCGCGTCGCCTCGACGGGGATGCCGAAGCGCTCCGTGTACTCGATCGTCTGCTCGCGGGTCCACTTCCACTCGCGGGCCGGGGCGACGATCTCGAGCTCGGGGGCGAGGGCCCGCGTCCCCACCTCGAAGCGGACCTGGTCGTTGCCCTTCCCGGTACAGCCGTGGGCGACGACCGTCGCGCCGTGTTTGCGCGCCTCTTGGACGAGGTGCCAGACGATGACCGGGCGCGAGAGCGCCGAGACGAGCGGGTAGCGGCCCTCGTAGAGGGCGTTCGCCTGGAGGGCCGGCATCGCGTAGTCGGCGGCGAACTCGGCGCGGGCGTCGACGACGACCGCCTCGACCGCCCCGGCGCCGAGGGCACGGCTCCGGATCGCCTCGAAATCCCCGCCCTGGCCGACGTCGACGGCGACGGCGACGACCTCGTAACCGCGCTCGGCCCCGAGCCAGTGCACCGCGGCGGACGTGTCGAGTCCGCCGGAGTAGGCGAGCACCACCCGTTTCTTCACTTTGGACCTCTTCCTCCGGCTTGGCCGGTCATTAGCGATCTCGTTACTGGCGCCCGGCGAGCCGGCCGAGCAAGCTCGCCAGTCCCGCCCCCCCGGTCTTTTCGTCGGCGACGACGAGCACGGTGTCGTCTCCCGCCACCGTACCGACCATGCCATCGAGCCGGGAACGGTCGAGCGCCGAGGCGACGACGTGGGCCGATCCGGGCGGAGTGCGCACGACAACGAGGTTGGCGGACGAGGAGACCTCGACGACCCACTCGCCGAGCACCCGCCGGAGGTGCTCGATCGGCGTCAGCTGGGCCTGGGGCAGCTCGGCGATGGCGTAGACGGGGTGGTCGACGCCGGGCACCCGCACCTTCAGCGCGCCGAGCTCCTCGAGGTCGCGCGAGATCGTCGCCTGGGTGGCGTCGATGCCCTCGGCGACGAGCAGCTCGACGAGCTGGGACTGGCTCGTGATGGCGTTGTCGGCCAACAGGCGCGCGACGAGGTGCTGGCGGCGGTTCTTCGGCACCCGTCCCATCGCGCTAACCCCCATCCCTGCCGAGCAGGTGCGTGAACAGCCCCCGCATCACGTGACGCCGGTTCGCCGCCTGTAGCCAGACCCGGCTGTGCGGTCCCTCGAGCACCTCGGCCGTGATCTCCTCGCCGCGATGGGCGGGCAGGCAGTGGAGGACGATCGCCCCGGGGGGCGCCTTGGCGACGAGCGCCTCGTCGACCGTGAAACCGCGGAACGCGGCCCGCTTCGCCGCCGCCTCGTCGGTATCCGCCATCGACACCCACACGTCGGTGTAGATGACGTCGGCCCCCCCGACCGCCCCGGCGGGGTCGTCGGTGACCTCAACGACACCCCCCGCTGCCCTCGTCGCCACGACAAAGCCGGCGTCCAACTGGTAACCCGGCGGAGAGGCGACGACGACCGCAATGCCTACCGCCGCGCAGGCGGCGACGAGGGAGCGGCAGACGTTGTTCGCGTCACCGATGTAAGCGACGTGCTTTCCTTCGAGCGACCCGAGGCACTGCCGGATCGTCAGCACGTCGCCGAGCGCCTCGGTCGGGTGCTCGAAATTGGACAGCAGATTGACGACGGGGACGTGGGGGTCCGAGTCCGCGAGGGCGGCCGCCATGCGATCGAGCGTGCGATGCTCGGCGACGCGGGCGGCGATCAGCGCGTGGTAGCAGCCGAGGGTTCGCGCCACGTCCTCGACGGACTCGCGCACGTCGAAACCGATCTCCTCGCCCCGGATCGCGACCGGGTGCCCGCCGAGGTCGACGACGGCCATCTCCGCGGCGTTGCGGGTCCGCGCCGACGGGAACTCGAAAACGAGCGCCGCGCCGCGGCCCTCGAGGACGTGGGGAAGGTTCGGCCGCTCGGACAAATCGAGCACGGCCGTAATCTCCGTCGGCGCAAGGTCCGACACCACCAG
This sequence comes from Acidimicrobiales bacterium, assembly GCA_050014835.1. GTDB lineage: Bacteria > Actinomycetota > Acidimicrobiia > Acidimicrobiales > Bog-793 > Bog-793. The sequence continues at coordinate 631 of JBEKCO010000062.1, read as the reverse complement.
CAGGTTGTGCGTCACAACGTCTCCTTCTCCCCTGTTCGGCCTGCCTCGCGGACGCGGGCGATGGCGTCGGCGAGCAGTTCCACCGCCTCGTCGCAGTCCTCGGCGGTGACGACAAACGGTGGCATGAGCCGGATGACCCCGGGTGCCGGCGCGTTCACGACGAGCCCGCCGATAAGCGCCTCGGAAAAGACGGCGCGCGCGTCGATGCCGTCCGCGAGCACGACGCCGAGCAGGAACCCCGAGCCGCGGACCGCGGCGACCCCGTCGACTCGGGCGAGGCGGGTCTTCAGTCGTTCGCCGAGTTCCGCGGCGACGGCAGGTGCGTCGAGGGCGCGCAATCGCCGCAGGGTCGCCTGCGCCGCGGCCATCGCCAGCGGCTGCCCGCCGAAGGTCGACCCATGGTCCCCCGGCTGGAAGGCCTTGGCGATCTCGGCCCGCGCCCAGCAGGCGCCGACGGGGACGCCGTTGCCGAGGGCCTTGGCGACCGTCACGATGTCCGGCGCGACCTTCTCGTGCTGGAAGGCGAACCACCGCCCCGTGCGGCCGAGGCCGGTCTGGATCTCGTCGACGATGAGGAGCAGGCCGAGCTCGTCACAGATCGCTCGCACGTCCGCGAGGTAGCCCCGGGGCG
>JBEKCO010000061.1:0-10230 GCA_050014835.1 Acidimicrobiales bacterium | reverse complement strand
TTTACCGCGGGGAGCCCATCTCGGCCTCCACCAACGACGCGACATCGACGCCGTTGATGACGGGGTTCTGGATCTCGCTGTCAATGGTCGTGTCGACCATCTCGACCCCGCGCATCACGATCTGGTCGATCCAACACGCGCGGAACCTCGCCCCGTCAAGTCTTACTTGGAGAATCGCGCCCCCGTCATGTCCGTGCGCGAACTGCTTGCTGCGCCGGTCGGATCGCGCCTCGCGAAGCAGCGCGCCAAAACGAGGTGGGTCGCCGCCTCGCTCATCAGGCGCTCCGCCAACTTAGGCGATACCGCTACGGTGGCCGGCTCATTGCTGGTAATCAGCTCCCCGACGCGCTTCCGGCCGATCTCCCAGGTCACGTCTCGGTCTCCTCGAAGAGCGCGACGAGTGGACGGGACCGGACCTTCTTGATGAAGTGATCCACACACGATTGCCACGCTTGTTCGGAGCGCACGGTTACTTGCACCGGCAACTTGATGCGCTGTTCTGCCCGTTCTGCCGCCTTGTGAATCGCGTCACGGGTCGGTTCGCCGATCACGAGGACGCCATGTCGTCCGGCGCCGGACCCGGTCCGCCGAGGCACTTCGCGGCGAAGGAACCGTAGACATACGGATACGGGATGCCGCGGACGCTGCCGAACTCCTGCGAGATCACCGCCGGCGCGCCGTCGGTCGAAATAAGGATCGCGCGATACTGGCTATTGAGGGGGTTCGTCGCATCGACCCAGACGAGGCGCGTATTGCCAACCCGCTGGCTGGTGATGAGGCGTGGCTCCCCGGACCTCGGTCCGGGGTTGTCCGATCGAGTTCCGCGTTTCGACTCTGCCGGGAGTCGTGTTCTGTGGGAGTCCGGGCGCGTCTGGCCCGTCGAGTCCCTCGGCTTCAGATATGGCCGTACGCCAACAGTTGGATCGGCAGCCAGAGACCGACTTCCGGCAACGACGGCTTGTCGTCCGGTCCCCCTGGCGGTGCTGGCTCTGATGTCAACTCGTCCGGCGGGAAAAACATCCTGGATCGTTAGGCTCACCCTGGCCCAGCAGAACCGACGACTGGGTATTGAGCCTCGTCGGAGACTGCCCAGCAGAACCGACGACTGGGTATTGAGCCTCGTCGGAGACTCCGACGAGACCGAGAGGTGACAAATGCGACGCAGGACCTTCGATATTCTCGTCAGCTTTGGCGGCGTCGTAGTCGTCGTCATGCTCGTGGTGGCGGGCGCGCTGCTGATGTGGGGCTACAGCTTCACCTCCTCGAGCGTGCACAACCAACTGGCTCGCCAGGACATCTACTTCCCGACGGCATCCAAGATCACTCCAGCACAGAGGTCCTACCTCCTCCAGTACGCCGGGCAGCAGGTCCTCACCGGGCCGCAGGCGAATGCGTACGCCGAGAAGATCGCTTCTGACATCAACGGGTTGCCCTATCACGGCGTCTACGCGAAGGTCAGCGCAGCTGCCATCGCCCACCCGAACAACGCCAAGCTCGCAGCGGACGTCGAGGTCGCCTTCAAGGCATCGACCTTGGAGGGCCTGCTTCTTGAGGCCTATGCATTCGGCACTTTCGGCACGATCGCTTTTTGGGCCGGGATCGCATCGTTCGCCCTCGCGGCCGTGATGCTCGTCCTTGTCCTGTTCGGTTTCTACCACTCCAGGAAGACGCCACCCGATATGGAACTTCTGCCCCTCAAAGAGCGCTAGCTGTCCTATCCACGGACCTTGTTGACGCGGATGCAGCCATGAAGTGAGCCCCCAGGTGCAGTGTGGAGCTGTTGTCACAAAACCCACACTCCCTGGAGGCTCAGATGCACCGGGACGCCCCGCTCACCGTCGAGGGACGACGCCGGCTGTGCCGGCGGATCGAGCTCGACGGCTTCACGGTCGCCCAGGCGGCCGGGTCGATGAACATCTCGCGCCAGACCGCCTCGAAATGGTGGAACCGCTACCGGGTCGCTGGTGTCGCCGGTCTCGAGGACCGACCCTGTCGCCCGTACTCGCTTACGTAATACGCGACAGGACGGCAAAAACACCTGTCGACGAGGGAGAACGTCGCCGTTCCGTCAGCTATCTAGGAAAGTCGCGCTAGCAACATGGTCGCTCAGGCCGAACTCGTTTACATGGAAGCTATGACGCCACCGACATAGCGAGTGCGACTGAAATGGATTTCTCCGTCACATATCGCTCGACAAGCTCTGGTCCGCTCAGCTCTTCGTCGGTCGACATTGCCATCCCGTTACCGCGGGTTCGCGCTGCTGCTCGACCGTGCCGGAGCGCCGGCGGCAAGGGCGTCAAGCAGCACGGGCACCGGCAGCGTGGCCACGCCGATGGCGGAGTCGCCGATGCCGTAGGGGAGGATCAGGGTGCCGGCGTGGACGAGGGCGCCGCAGGAGTAGACGACGTTCGGCACATAGCCGTCCTGTTCGTCGGGAGCCGGGCTGAGCAGTGGCTCGCGGAGCTGGCCGATGATCCGGGTCGGGTCCTCGAGATCGAGAAGTATGGCGCCGATGTTGTAGGTACGCATCGGGCCGACGCCGTGGGTGATCACAAGCCAGCCAGCGTCAGTCTCGATCGGCGAGCCGCAGTTGCCGAGCTGGATCACATCCCAGGTCTGGGTAGGCACCTGGTACGGAAGCGCGTTCTCCCAAATACGCAGGTTCTCAGAGAAGATAACCGTGTTCGTCTCGTGGTCGGACCTGGATAGGGCCGCGAAGCGGCCGTCGATTTGGCGAGGAAACAGCGCGAGGCCCTTGTTGGCCGCGAGGTTGACGATGGGCGAGGAGGTAAAGGCCCGGAAGTCCGTCGTCTCCAGAAGCTGTTGAGCGATGTCGACGCCGTTATAGGCCGTGTAAGTGGCGAAGTAGGAAACGGTCAGGTCCTGGTGCTCAAACCGCACGAACCGGGCGTCTTCCATGCCGTTGCGTTCGGCTCCCATGGCCGGCAGGAGGACTCGCTCGGCCAGCGACGTGTCCGTCGAGAAGCGGACACCGTAGGTCCGCTCGGCGATCTTGCGCATGAGTGAGATCGTCGACCCGTTCCGTCTGTGGGTCACCAACTGGCCCTGAAGTCGGCCCAGCCGTTCCTCGAGCTCCGCCGCGGTGAATTGCTGACCGAGCGCGCCGAGGACGTAGTCGGCGCTCTCCCCGTCGCTGCGGAGTCGACGAAGCTCGCTCCGGAAGACGGCGCCGTCGAGCGGGATGGGTTCAGTCACTCCCCTCGTCGCGAACAGTGGTGCGACCTCGATCTTGACTTCGCCGCTATCGTCGACCGTTCCCGTCCGGAACTCGATAGAGGACCGATGTCCCTCCCCGATCGCCCGGACGCTCATCACAAAGCGCAAGCTGCCCGCGGGTAGGCCGGTCTGGTCGGGATGGGCCACCATGCTGGGGTTGCAGAGCGCCGCTCCTTCGACTGCGTACTCGTTGGTGAACGTGGCACCGAGTAGCAGCCGACGTGCCTCGGAGAGCTCGCACCGAGGATCGAAGCGTTCGGCGAGCTCGTCGGCGTGCTGCCGGAACGTACCGATGAGGTCGCGGTGGCGGCATTCGAACCGAGCGGCGACGTCATCTAGAGACCGCTCCACCTCGTCATCGTCGAGCGCCAGGATGCGAGCCGCCACAGCTGAGGTGCGAGGCTCCTCACGGCCGAATCTCTCTTGCCCCGGCACAAACAGCATCGTGACGACGCGAGATGAGTCCGCCGCGAGGCGCCGAGGGCTGCGCCGGACGCCGTCGGTGACCGCCGTTCTCACCGCGGTGCCATCACGAGCCGACGCGCATGTTGCAGCGTCGAAAGCAGAGCCAGCGTCGATTCGGTGCCCTGGTTGAGGTTGGGCCCGTTAGGTGTAAGGCCATCGAAGCCACCTCCCGTGTCCGGGTCCCACATGACGTGTTGTCCGTCGTTGTCTCCAAGGAACCAGGCCTCTGCGGCAAGGAGGCCGTCAACCCAACGCCGGTCGCCGTCGACGGTCGCCGCGCGGACGCAGGCGTCGGCGAGCGCGGCCACCTCAATGGGCTGCTGGTCGAACGCGGGCCGGATGTCACCGGGTCCTGCGCCACCCACGGGCGTGACCGACAGATGATTGCCCACCGTCTCGTGGTCAAGCAGCCACGCCAGGAGATCGAGGCCGTGTCGCAGCAGCATCGGTCGGTCCAGCGCAGCGCCAGCGGCGATCATCGCCTCCGGCAGGACGGCGTTGGCGTAGCGGAGTCGAGCCTCCGGCCAGGGCCAGGCGACATCGGCGTGGGGAGGCGCCATGCGTTCCGCAGCATCGGTCAGCAGTGCGTGTGCCCCACGATGGTCGGGCTCCGCCTCAAGCAACTCGGCTGCTCCCAGCGCGGCAAACGCCATCGCACGCGGGTAGGGCGAGCGCTGCCGTGCCGCGCGCTCGAACTCTGCTGTGGCCAAGTCGCGTAGCCAACCGTCGTCGCTGTGCGACGCCGCGGTGCCGAGGCCCCAGATGCTCCTGCCCCAGCAGTCCTCCAAAGTCGGGCGGTCCTTCCAGCGTCCCCGCCAGCTCAACCGGTTCCGGTAACTGCCGTCGACGCCCTGCGCGTCGATCAGGAACCGGAGGCTGGTCCTGGCGAGGTCGCGTACCACCTGAGTGGCGAGGAGTTCTCGTGTGGCGACGACGAGGACCCGGGCCATGTCATCGGTGCAGTAGCCGAGCTCTCGCCTGGGTTCGCCGTATCGGGCGTGCTCGAAGGTACCCCGATCGTCCCCCATTCGGCAAAGGTGGTCGAAGTTGGGCTCCACCATGCCGATCACACCGATGCCAGGCTTTCGCTTGCCAGGCTTTCGCTAAGAAGACGATTCGCCAGGTCCACGTATGCTCCCGCGACCACCGACCAGCCCATGCTCGGCGCCAGTCGTGACGCTTCCGCCGCCATGCGGTCAGCGAGCCCCGGTTCGACGAGCACCCGGCGCAGGGCTAGGACCAGCGCCGCCGGGTCGTCACGGTCGACGACGATGCCCGCCCCGCTCGCCAACAACTCGACGGCGTGGGGAAAAGCCGTGGCAACCACCGGCCTGCCCGCCGCGATGGCCTCAACGAGCACGCCGGAGGTCACCTGGTCCACAGAGTCGTAGGGCAGTACGACTACAGCGCACGACTGGATCAGTGCCGTGAGGGACGCCACATCCCGGTAGGCGGCGTCGAAGAAGACCGAGTCTCCAACCCCGTTGCTTAAGGCCTGTTCGATACGGGCATGACGGTAAGCCTCGCCGTCGAGGGCGAGCACCTTCGGATGGGTCTGGCCCGCTACGAGGTAACGAGGTCGCGCCGGAAGGCGATGCAATGACCGCATCGCGTCGATCACCCGCTCGATGCCTTTGCCCGGTCCGATGAGGCCCCAGGTCAAGATCGTCGGCTGAGCCGCGGGCTCGTGCCAGGCTCGACCCTTAGGGATCGCCGCCCCGTGTGGGATGGTCTCGACAATCGTTGGGTCGACGTTGAACTGGTTGCAAAGTCTGTCTCGGGCCGCGTCCGACATGACGATCACCCGGTCTGCTATCGCGGCGATCGCGACGAGAATGGACCGTTGGTGCGCAGTGGGGTTACTGAGAATCGTGTGGGCGATCACGATGGACGGGATGTGGAGGCCACCGAGGACATCCAGCACCTCGTCGCCATCGGGGCCACCATAGAGGCCGTACTCGTGCTGCACGATCGCCACGTCGCACCGGTTGAGCAGTTCCGAGCTCGCTGCCACGGACTGGGGGGAGCCATTTACGAGTTCTCCGATGACCCGCTTGCTGGAAGCGGGCGATCCGTCCGCCACTCGCACGACGCTCACCTCGGCACCGTTTGCAACCAAGCCGTGGGCAAGAGCGACGCTGAATGTCGCCATCCCGCATGCGGTCGGGGGGTAGGTGCTGAGTATCCCGAAAGACGGGGTGCGAAAGCGCTCTCCGCCAAACGGCGGAATGGGTGAACCCGGGACGCGCATAGGACTCCTCGAAGATGCTCGGTCGAGGCGTCAAACCTGCACGGGGCGATAACCGGTGGTCCTAGACGACCGTCCTGCCCAAGCGAAGCGACTCTTCCAAGGGGAACTACCAAGGCAAGACTACCGCGATATCCCAACGTCCGGGCGCGATAGTGCCGTGGCGCGGCGAGGCGACTTGAGTCGGGTCGGCTGCGGCCGTCTCATGGCCCGCCCCGTCCAAGCTGGCCCCGAACCTGTCAACGGGCCCGGTCTCCCGAGGGGGAAGGTCAGGCAGGGTGAGCTCGCCCCGTATTGCAGCGCCGAGCAAACCGACTAGGTCGGCAGCGCGGCGGGATGACGTGCTGACTTCCCTGTAAAGCTGACTTCCCTGTAAATGGGTTCGGCCTGAGCAACCGTGTCGTTAGCGCGAACCAATGACAAGCAGGCCCAGGCCAATGAGGAAGCTACCCCCGTCCGTGCTCGTGCGCGAGGAACTCGACCGGCTGCTCACCGGCGGCGTCGACAACGCTGGTCCGGGTGACCTGCCCTCCGCCCACTACGTCGCCACATCGGCGATCGGTGGGCGTCCAACGACAGGCGCGGGGTACGGGTGCTCTTCATCCAGCGGGTACGGGTGCTCTTCGTCCAGCGGGTACGGGTGCTCTTCGAGGTGGCTGAGCAGCTTCTCCAGACTCGCCTCGGCCAGGCAGACCACGCTGTCCGCGGCGCCGTAGTAGACGTGCAGGGTGTCGCCATCGTCGCGCAGGACCCAACCGCACGGGAACACGACTTCGGGCACGTCGCCCGATTGTTCGTAGGGTTCGTGGGGACCGAACACCCACTCGTTTCCGCGCGCCAGAACCCTCGTCGGGTCGTTCCTGTCCAGCAATGCCAACCCGAGCCGGTAGATCGACCCGGCTGCAGTGACCCGCACCCCGTGGTAGCAAAGCAGCCAACCATCCTTGGTGAGGAGCGGCGGGGGCCCGAGCCCCACCTTATTGGCGTCCCACCAACCACCGTGCCGTGCCGCGAGCAGCACGCGGGCGTCACCCCAGTGGCGTAGATCGGGGCTGAACGACAGCCAGATGTGAGCGCCCAACCCCGACATCGCCGGTGCCGGCCTGTGAATCAGCGCCCACCGTCTATCGAAGGTCGTCGGGAAAAGTGCGGCGTCTTTGTCCTCGGGCGGCTGGAGGATACCGCTACGCTCCCATTGCACGAAGTCACGCGTCTTAGCCAGACAGACGAGCGGCCCAGCGGTGGAGTACCCGACATAGACGACGAAGTACTCGTCACCGACTCGGGTGATCCTCGGGTCCTCGATCCCCCAGTGCTCCTCGAAACGGTCCGACCGTGCCTGCAGTCCCCGAACCGGGTCGATCTCCCAACCCGTCAGACCGTCTTTGCTGGTCGCCACAACGAGAGAGGAGAGACCGGTGCGGTACTCGACGCGTAACAGCAACAGCGTTCGGCCGTCGACGACTGTGGCGCCCGGGTTGAACACCGCGTTGACCAGATTGGGGAAGTCGTGTGGACGCAGGATCGGGTTGCCCTCGAAGCGCTGGAACAGCTCACGTGGGTCGGCCCTGTGGCTCATCGGCCAGACGATAGTTCTTTGGACGCGGTCCGCATTTGAGGACGAATAGCCGATCGTGCAATGCGGGCACAAGCTGACTTCAATGCAGTCTGCTCAGATCCGCCCGCGTTTGGGCTCGACGACATCCACTCCGGCCCCAGTGCCCTTGATCTACGGTGCCCCGGCAAACACCTCAGCAGCATTGTCCGCCGCACCGCTGCGGCAGCTCACCTTCGCCCTGCCAACGCCTGTGCGCTGGCCCTGGCCTCCACTATGGGCGCACAGCGTCGATTCGTCTGCTCCGTTTCCCGCCGGCAGTCAGACGCCCCACGATCGTCCCCGTGGCCGACGTAGCTGGTCGAGGGTGGAACGGGGCCATCCGGCCGGCCGTGGGATGGTGTAGGCGCGGGAGTCGAGAGTGCCGGGACTGACGAGAACTACTGGGACGGTGTTGGACAATCTCCTTTCGGCTGAACAACTAGACGCGTAACCTGTGGCTGGGCCCTCGGGGGTAAACCCACACCGAAGAGCCGGAGTTGAGGGTGAGAACCGGCCGCGCTGGCAGGTCTTTTGACCACAGATGTCGTTCCCTCCTTGGGACGCTCCCGAGGGCCCACCACCTCATCAGCACCCAATGTCCGTTTTGGTTGCACACGGCGGTCACCGGTGGCCACCGGCGGCATGTGCGATGCCTGCCAAGAGGTGCAGCTCCTCAATCACGAGTGCGGCTGTGGGATGACCTTCGGTTGTCCGTGTCGCAGCGTCCCTCTTCTCGCTGGCGTGACCTGGGTTGTGGCGCCTTACACCTGGGGACACGCTGATCGCGGCAATCGGCCTCGGCAGTGACGGGAGAATTCACGGTCGCTTCTCAACGCGTTCGAACTCTCCAAGTTGCCATCGTGAGTCCGTGCTGCGCCGCACAATCAGGCGGGTGCATCATCAATGAAATCAGCTCCCCTGCAGGGGAGCTGATTTCATTGCGCCGAAAGTCACGTCCTCAAACGAGGTCACTCCTTAGACGGAGGCCAATGCTGGAGCGACGGTTTTTGCCGCCACTCCCGCGTGGGCGATCTTGACCTTGCGGGGCTTTGCCTGTTCGATCACCGGGATGGTGACGGTGAGCACGCCGTCTTCGTAGGAGGCCGTGATCTTGTTGCGATCGAGGCTCTCCCCGAGGAACAGCTGGCGGCTGAACTCGCCCTTCGGGCGCTCCGTAATCGCGATCTGATCGTCGTCGAATCGGAGCCAGGTGCGCATGCCTCGCACGGTGAGGACGTCGTTATCGACAGTCAGCTCGATGGAACCCGGATCGGTGCCCGGTAGATCGAGCAGGACCTTGAACTCGTCGTCCCGGCGGTAGGCGTCAACCGGGATCTGCCAAGCCCGACGTTCTCTCTTCAACTGCTCAGTGATCTGGTCGAACTCACTCAATGGTTCGAATCGCATCAACATGGCTACATCCTTTCGCTGACTCTCGAGCAACTCGGTGTCGGCGACAGGCGGGCCTCGGGATCTGGAACTTACTCTACTCTAGTCGTATAGAACTAGCAACTCACTTCTAGAAAAATGAGGCTATACTTTCTGGCGATGGTACCGTGGAGTTTTCTCACCAAGCACGGCCGGGTCCTCGTGTGCATCGCCCACGACCCCGGGGTGCGGTTGCGCGACATCGCCACGATGGTGGGCATCACCGAACGCACCGCCTTCGACGTCGTAAACGACCTGGCCTCGGCCGGCTACGTGGTCAAGAACAAGGACGGCCGCCGCAACCGCTACGAGATTCAAGCCCACCTGCCCCTACGAGAAGCCATCGGCCGAGAACGGACAATCGGTGAAGTGCTGGAGATCTTGGTTGACACGAACGTTCCCAAGGGACCTCTGACCTAGACCCCAAAGAGTGGACCACCCTTAGGACAATTTGGCTCTGCCCGTAAGGAGCCAGACATGCCAAGGCACTACCCCGCCGAACTCCGGCGTCAGACCTGTGAGCGGATGCTCGCCGGTGAGGGAGGAATAGTCAAAAGTTGTGGATCGGCCCGACCCGCTGATCACGCGGCGACCTCCTCCTGCTTCGCAACTGTCTCGACCAATACCCCCTTTCTGAACTTCGCACCTGCGCGCACGAGAGCGACGAGCGCCGCACCGTTGACGTAGCGCCAGCGGTTTTCCGCGGCCTCGATGAGCTTGAAGGCCATGGCGAGCCCAGAAGCTCGTGAGCCGGGGCCCTTGGTCACCTTCGTCCTGAGCCGGACTGTCGAGAAGGTCGACTCGATCGGGTTCGACGTCTTCAGGTGCACCCAGTGCTCGGCCGGGAAGTCGAAGAAGTACAGCAACGGCTCGAGGTCGTCACGGAGCTTCTCGGCGGCTTTCGGCCACTTGGCGTGGAACTCGTTGTCGAAAGCCCTGGCCGCGTCGCGGGCATGTTCACGATCCTCGGCGTCTCTCACCTCGGTGAGCATCTTCTTCGCGAGCGGCTGGATGGACTTGGGCAGGGCGTCAAGGATGTCCGCGACCTTGTGCACCCAACACCTCTTCTCTTTGGTCTCGGGGAACACGTAGCGAAGGGCCGCCCGGATCCGAGCGCACCGTCGCCGACCGCGACGATCGGTGCCCGCATGTCGCGGTGGCGCAGGTCTCGGAGTAATGCCGCCCAGGAGTCGGTGGACTCCCTGTAGCCGTCTGAGATCGCGACGAGCTCCTTCTTGCCGTCGAGGCGCACACC
>JBEKCO010000060.1:0-9163 GCA_050014835.1 Acidimicrobiales bacterium | reverse complement strand
AAGGTCAAGATCAGCGACGCCGAGCTCGAAGCAGTGCCCCTCCGCCGCCATGAGTTCCACGGCGACTGGAACTACACGGTGGCGAGCGCATGAATCACGCGATCAATTCCGCGGCGAGCGCTAACTACCGGCAGAGTTTGTAGGCCAGCCGCCGACCGTCAGCGCGCCCGAGCAACGCAGCCATCCGCTGCGTGTCCGTCATGTCGCACGTCGAGTAGCGGAAGTCGAACTCGGCCAAGTAACGCGGCAGGTGCTCCCGGCTGACGTGGTGGAAGGTCCCGTCGATCGACCGCGTGAGCTGCGAGAAGTAGTTCTCAAGTTTGTTCGTACTCACGTCTCCGCGGACGTACTCACCGACGGCGTGGTCGACGCGCTTGTGACCCGCGGCCCGCCAATCGAACTCGTTGTAACAGCTCGCGCTGTCGGTGTGGAACAAGGTGTGCGGCACGTCGACTTCGTGCTCGATGACCCTGCGCAGGTTCGCGGTGTTCACCAGCGGGACCACCCGGCTGCGGACCTCGCCCGTGTCCTTGTCGACCAGGGACAGCACTGGCGTCTTTTCCGTGCGGTGGACCATGTTGCCGAGGTCGTCACGTGCGACCCTGTCGCGGTGCTTGTTCGCGGGGTCGCCACCGATCCACGTCTCGTCGGCCACGACGACACCGGCCATGAGCGAACCGCGGCCGTTACGGACCATCGCCTCGCGGAGCCGGTGCGTCATGAACCACGCCGTGCGAGAGGCCACGCCGTACTTCCGTTCGATCTCGCGAGCCGCGATCCCGTTCTTGTTGGCGCACATCTCGAAGATCACGAACAGCCAGATTTGCAGCGAAACCTTTGAACCGTGCATGACGGTTCCGGTCGTCACGCTGAACTGCTTCCGACAGTCCCGGCACTTCCACAGCCGACGCGGGGTCACCGATCCGGTCCGCGTCTTGCGGCCCTCTGTCGCCTTGGGCGTCAGGAAGTAGTGCTCCGCGATCGAACCGCAGTGCGGGCAGACAACCCCGTTCGCCCAGCGAAGGGACTCCATGAGCCGGTAGGCCGCGTCCTCTGTCGGAATCTCCCTGGCCAGGGCGGTGACTGTGATTTTCTCCATGCCCACATTGTACGGGGTGGGTGTGTCATCGCACACATCGCCAGTTATCCACAACCTGTGGACGACTTTGGGGAGAATTACAGAGTTGTGATGCCGCTTACCGGTAACGGGTGGCGAGCAACGCGCCGGCGAGAATGCAGACGAAGCCACCGAGCGTGTACCAGTTCGCCGGGCTCTTTGGCAGGGCGTCGATGTAGTTGAGCAGGATGACGAGGACGCCGACGACGAGCAGGCCGAGCAGCATCCACGGGTACCACCTCGGGCTGCGTCGCACCTCGCGTGGGATCGGCGGTGTGTAACGGCCGGAAGGCGGGCGCCCCTTCGGTGTCACACGGCCGTGCCCTTGCCCCTGGGTCCTCGCCTTTGCCGCCACAGTCCCCGAGGATACCGACCGGATCGTCACCGAGGGGAAATCGCTCGGCGAGTCCTCCGTTCCGGTCCGTCGGTCCGACCGGACCGCTACGGGTTCGTGGCCGTCGTGGTCGTCGTGGTCGTCGTCGTCAACGGCAGGGTCGTCGTGGTCGTCGACGAGGTCGTGCTCGTGCCCTCGACGCCGACGTAGATGTAGACCTGGTAACCGGGCGGCTCCGAATGGCCCAGGCCCGGGTGCTGGGTGATGACGAGGCCGACCTGGTCAGGCTGGTTCGTCTGGATCGGGATGATCACGTACTGCAGGCCGGCGTTCGACAGGTCCTGCTGGGCCTGGACGAGCGTCTCGAACTCGACGTCGGGGACGTCGATGAGCGCGCCGGACGAGATGACGAGTTGCACCGCCGTCCCGCTCTTCACCTTCTGTCCCGCGGCGGGGCTCGACGAGATGACGGAGCCCGTCGCGACCGTCGAGGAGTGCTGCGTCGAGGTCGGCCCGACGCTGAGCCCGGCTGAGGTGATCGCGGCGTCGGCCGCCGCCGTGGTCAACCCCTCGGTCGCGGGCACCTTGATGATCAGGGTCCCGCGGATGACGTCGAGGACGATCGTCGACCGCGGCGGCGCGCTCTGCGGGGGTCCGGGAATCTCGTCGACGACCTGGCCCTCGGTGAGGCCGGGGACCGTCGGGAGCTTCCACTGGACGCGCCAGCGGAATCCGGCGATCCGCAGTTGGGTCTCGGCGTCGACCATGGTGAGGCCCGTCACCGGCGGGACGGGGACGTTCCCGGGCGGGAGCGCGACATCGAGCGTCACGCGCTGGCCCTTGGCGACTTCCCCGGGATGCGTCGGGTCCTGCGAAAGGACCGTGCCCTTGTTCGCCACTGTGCCCGGGACCTTCTTCGTCACCGGGTCGAGCCCGTCACGGACGAGCTTGGTGATTGCTGCCTTCGCCGGGAGTCCCTCGACGTTCGGCACGGGGAAGTAGGGCGCGCCACCGAAGTAGCCGAGGGCGTGGCCGCCGAAGTAGACGATGAGTCCGATGGCGACGGCAAACACGCCGCCACTGCCGAGCCAGTACGGCGTGGTCCGTTTCGCCGGCGGCGCGGCACCCCCCGCGGCGAGGGGCACGGCCTCCCGCGTGGTGGCGGCCGTCGTCGGGACGGCGATCGTCGGCTCCTCATGGCGGGCACGGGCGAGCACCGGCTGGCCGTGGGCGAATCGTTCGAGGTCGGCGCGGAACTCCTCGGCGGTCTGATAGCGCTCCTTGGGCAATTTCGCCATCGCCTGCAGGATGACGGCCTCGAGCGCCGGGGAGACGTCCGGGTTGAACGCGCTCGGCGGCTGGGGCTGTTCCCGGACATGCTGGTAGGCGATCGCGACCGGCGACTCGCCGACGAACGGGGGTCGTCCCGCCACCATCTCGTAGAGGACGACGCCGAGGGCGTAGACGTCGCTACGCCCGTCGACTCCGAGGCCCTGCGCCTGTTCGGGCGAGAAGTACGTCGCGGTCCCCATGACGAGGCCGGTCTGCGTGATCTGCTCGTCGACGCCGATCGCCCGGGCGATGCCGAAGTCTGTGACCTTCACCTGGCCCTCGGCGGTGATGAGGACATTGCCGGGCTTCACGTCGCGGTGCACGACGCCGTGGCGGTGCGCGTAGGCGAGGGCTTTCGAGATGTCCGAGGCCACCGAGGCCGCCTGCGCCGAGTTGAGCGGCGCCTGGGTGCGGATGATCGAGGAGAGCGCCTCGCCGTCGACGTACTCCATGACGATGAAATACGTCGAGTCGGTCTCGCCCCAGTCGAACACGGGGACGATGTTCGGGTGCGACAGGTTCGCCGCCGCCTGCGCCTCACGCCGGAACCGCTCGACGAAGGCGCTGTCCGCCGAGAGCTCCGAGAAGAGCACCTTCAAGGCGACCGGGCGCCCGAGCAGGAGGTCGCGGGCCAGAAAGACCTGCGCGGTCCCTCCGCGGGCGATCTGGTCCCCGAGCTCGTAACGCCCGCCGACCACGGTGTGCGGGGTCATCGTCATGTGCGCGTGAGCCTAGGCGTGCGGGTCGCGCCGACGAACGACGGTCGTAGCGGTCTCATGAGCCCAGACCGAGCGCGGCAAGGAGGACCGTCCGCACGATCGGCCCGGCGACGGCGGCACCGGTGCCGTCGCAGATCCCGGACGGCTGGACCACGACGGCCGCGACGGCGACCCGGGGGACGTCCCCGGGACCGGCCGGCGCCGTCGCGATCAGCCAGTCGTCGTTGCAGGGGCTGTTCGACGTCTGGGCGGTGCCCGTCTTCGCCGCGACGTGGAGGTCGGGCGGGAAGCCGACGCCGGACGCCGTCCCGCTCGTGACGACGCCGAGCATGAGCGAGCGGACCTGCTCGGCCGTCACCGCCGACGTCGCCTGCAGCCAGGGGTGCGGCTTGTAGGTCTCGATCACGTTGCCGGCGGCGTCGACGATGCGGCTCATGAAGTGCGGCGTCATGATCTTCCCGTTGTCCGCGATCGCCGAGGCGACGAGCGCGTCCTGCAGCGCCGTCTCCGCCACGTTCTCCTGGCCGATCGCCGAGTAGGCGACGCCGGGGATGTTCCCGACGAAGCTCGCCGCCGTCGGGAACACCGCCGGGATGACCTCGTTGGAGGGGAGGTCGATCGGCGGGACCTGGTTGAAGCCGAACGACGTCGCCTCGTCGTAGAGACGCTGGGCGCCGAGCTTCATCCCGAACTCGGCGAACGCCGTGTCGCACGAGATGGCGAGATCCTCCGCGAGGCCGCCACCGCACGTCTCGGACCCGAAGTTGTGGAGCCGCAGGATCGTGTCCGGCAGCGAGATCGATGAGGCCGGCTTGGCGACGAAGTCCTCGAGTGCCGGGTCGTGATCGAAGATCGCCGATGTCGTGACGATCTTGAACGTCGAGCCGGGCGGATAGCGCTGCGCGGTCACGCCGTTGATGAGGGGCGAGTTGCCGCTGTCGGGGTCGAGCGATTTGTAGTAGTCCTCGGCCTGTTTCGCGTCCGACGACGACAGCTTGTTCGGGTTGTACGTCGGGTTGGAGTACGCCGCGAGGATCGCGCCCGTCTGCGGGTCGATCGCGACGACGGCTCCGATGTAACTCCCGAGCGCCTCGGCGGCGACCTTCTGGAGGGTCGTCGACACCGTGATCTCGACCGAATCGGTCCCGGTCCGCTCGGTGAGGATGCCGTCGAGGCTGTGCACGGCCGGGGTGTTCGGGCTGAGGAACTGGTTGTACTCGGCCTCCATCCCGTACGGGGCGGAGGACGCCGTCACGTCGTAGTAGCCGGTGATGCTGGCGAAGAGAGGGCCGTCGGGGTAGTGGCGGAAGTAGCGGTAGCTGTTGCTCGTCGGTATCGACTCGGCGAGCACGACGCCGTCGGAGCTCACGATCTCGCCGCGCGGCTGCTCGAAGGGGTCGCCCCCGTTGACGGGCGGCTCGAACAGCGAGTGCTGCAGAGCGGTCGCCTGGCGCACCTGGAGGTTGCCGAGCTGGAGCAGCAACAGGCCGAAACAGGCGAGGGCAACGAGCGCGAAGGTGCGGATCCGCTTGTTCATCTCAGATGGCGTGCGCCACGAAGTTCGCCGACGTGCCCGGCCCCGCCGTCGCCGGCAGGATCGTGATCGAGGCGCTGAGCCCAAGTTTGCTCTTCTCGGACATGAGAGTGTCGACGGCCCCGATGGCCGCCGTCAGCGAGGGTTCGAGGAGACCGGCCTCGAGGAACGGGAGGCTCGACGGGTAGACGGCGCGGCGTGTCAGCGACGTCACCCTCACGAGCGACGGCTTGAACCACAAGAAGCCTCCGGGGCGTCCTTGGAAGATGGCGACGTTGTTGTGTTCGAACCCCACGAAGTACGAGGCCTTCACGTACCAGTTGACGAAGCCGGCCGCGCCGCCGAGCACGCCCACGAGGGCGAGCACGAACATGACCGACCAGAACGTGACGAGTCGTTCCCCGACGCCGCGGCGCGGATGCGGCCCTCGGGCGCGGCTCGGCGAAGCACCGGCCGCGGCGGACGGGGCGATCGGGACCACCGGCGCGGCGACGGCTGCGGCTCGCCCTGGCGCCTCGGACCCGGCGTGCGCGGCGGTTCCGACGACCGAGGCGACGATCACGGTGACGTTGTCGTTCCCGCCGTGCTCGAGGGCCCGCACGACGAGGGCCTGTGCCGCGGAGCCGGGATCGGGGTTCGCCTTGAGGATCTCGGCGATCTCGGCGTCGGGGCACTCGTTCGTCAGTCCGTCGCTGCACAAAAGGATGCGGTCGCCGTCGGTCACGTCGACCGTCCAGGTGTCGACGTCGAGCTGACGATCGACGCCAAGGGCGCGGGTGAGGATGTGGCGGTGCGGGTGGAAGAACGCCTCGCGCTCGGTGATCTCACCCCGGCGGACCATCTCCTCGACGAGGCTGTGGTCCTCGGTGAGCTGGCGGAGCCCGTCCGGCCCGAACAGGTAGGCGCGGGAGTCACCGACGTTGGCGACGACGATCCGGGCGCCGCGATCGGAGGCGACGAGCGCCGCCGCGGCGAGCGTGGTGCCCATCCCGCGCAGCCCACGGTCCTTGGCCCCCTCGGCGTAGATGTCGTCGTTCGCCTGGTGGACTGCGGAGACGAGACCGGCGGCAGTCGGGCGCAGCTGGTAGGAGCGTCCGACAGACTCGACGGCGATCCGGGCCGCGGTCTCCCCACCGACGTGGCCGCCCATGCCGTCGGCGACCGCGAGGAACCCGTTGCCGACGATCGCCCGGTCCTGATTGGAGGAACGGACCCGGCCCGGGTCCGTGGCCATGGCGGCGAGGAGGCTCGTCACCGGGCGACCTCGAAGACCGTGGCGCCGACGGTGAAGCGGTCACCGCGTCGCAGTCGCTCCGGGGCGTCGATGCGCCGCGCGTTGTGGAAGGTACCGTTCGTCGAGCCGAGGTCCTCGATCCACCAGGTTCCCTCGTGCTCGACGATGCGGGCGTGGACCGTCGAGACGAAGTTGTCGGCGCCAAGGATGATCGTGCAGCTCGGCGCGCGGCCGATCGTCGTCTCCTCGCCGAGCGCGAACCGCTCGCCCCGGCGATCCGTGGACTGGAGGATCCGCAGGTGCGGCGCCTGGCGCGAAGGACCCGGGGTCACGCCTCCCGCCTGGGAGGCTGCCCGTTCGCGCTGGCCCCGGCGGACCTCGACGTAGACCATGCGCGCCGCGTAGAGGAGGAAGAGCCAGATCAGCGCGAGCAGAAAGTAGCGAAGGATGTCGAGGATGCCGTGTGTCATCGCAGCTCGACTAGCCGGCCTCGAACCGGATCGCCGTGATCCCGACCGTGACGACGTCCCCGTCGGCGAGCTGGCGCTGGTGGACGGGGACGCCGTTCACCCGCGTGCCGTTCGTCGACCCGAGGTCGATGAGGTAGACCCGGTCGCCGTCGCGACGGATCTCGGCGTGGCGGCGCGACACGTTCGGGTCGGCGAGCGCCACGGCGCAGTCGGGCATGCGGCCGATCGTCAGCGGTTCGGATCCGACACCGATTCGTCGGTCGTCCGCCAGCACGATCCAGCCGGCGGTCGTCTCGGTGTTCTCGACGACTTCGCTCGCGATCTCGAAGGTGCTTTTCGGAAGCGTCCGGTCCTCGGTGATCTCGACGACGACGGGGCCGAGAAACGTGTAATCCTCGGTCCGGGCGTGTTCGCGGGCCGCCTCCGCCAGTTCCTTGGCGAGGGCGTCGAGGAAGCCCTCGAAGCGCTCGTGGTCCTCCTCGCTCAAGGCGACCTCGAACAGGTTCGGCGCCACGAGGCCGCGAACCGACACGGAACGGTGGAGGTCCATTTCCCGCGTCAGACGCCGACCGAGCTCGATCGGCTGGAGCTCGCCGCGGAACGTCCGGGCGAATGCCCCCTCGACCATGCGCTCGAGACGACGCTCGAACTGCTGGAGTCCCATGTCGTTTCAACACTACCGGGGTGGACAAAGTTGTTCCCGGCGCAGTCGGTTAGCATCACTTGCTCGCCCGGGCGAGTGGCGGAATTTGGCAGACGCGCAGGATTCAGGTTCCTGTGTCCGTAAGGACGTGGGGGTTCAAGTCCCCCCTCGCCCACGGTGTGAGGCACCGGGAGGCCGGCACCGGCCGCGGCCGGCCACACCGGTGGCCAGCCGCCGAGGATGAGCGGGACCCTGCCCCGGCTGGCGATGTCGCCCACCCGGAATGATGTCGCCCTGACGATCGCGAGCACCCGGTCGGGCTCCCGCGTGCTCGTCTCAACCTCGTCGACCGGTAGCGCGCCGTGGGGAGAGGCGCTCATCGACGCCGTGGAATCCGTGCTGGCGGATCCCGGTGACGAGCCCCGTCCCGCGCGGCCGCCGCGGCGGCGGCTCTCTTCGCGGCGGAGACCGGCGAGGCGCACATGCTCGTTGGCGATCCGCCCCGCCCGGAAAGGCCCAGGGGCGCCGACGACCGGGGCGCTCCTCGCCCGGCGGCCGGGAGGCGGTCAGGCGAGACGGGTGGTCGCCTCCGTCGCGACGAGCGCGACCGAGGCGGGGGTCCGGGTTCCGCTGAGCCGGTGACGGACGATCGCCGCCCCGACGGCGGAGGCGAGCACGCACGTCGCCGCCCCGACGACGAGTCCGATCCGGGGTTCGGTCGCGGCGATCACCCAGCCGATGAGCGGACCGCCGATCGGCGTCGTCCCTTGGAAGGCGAGCTGCCACAGGGCCATCACCCGGCCGCGCATGTTCCGCGCCGCGCTCAGCTGGATGGTCGAGTTCCCGACGCTGATGAACGAGACGCTCGCCCAGCCGACGAAGACCAGCCCGACCAGGGCGACCCCGAGCGCCGGCGCGAGCGCCGTGAAAAGGATCGCCATTCCGAACCCGAGGCAGGAGAGGATCATCGGCCGCAGCCCTGTGCGTCCCCGCGCCGCGGTGAACAGTCCGCCGAGAACGGCACCGATCCCCATCGACGCGGTCATGAAGCCGAAGGCCTCCGAGCCGCCGTGGAACGTACGGGTCGCGAAGAAAGGCAGGCTGACGCTGAACTCGTAGGCGAGCATGCCGACGAGCGTCATCATGACGAGGGGCACCGCGATGTCGGTCGTGCGGGCGGCGTAGGCGAACCCCTCGCGCAGCTGTCCCTTCGCCCGGGGTTCGGGCGGGTGGTGCCGCAGCGCCGCAGTGTCCATGATGACGAGCGACGTGACGACCGCGCCGAAACTCGCCGCGTTCAGAACGAAGCAGATCCCGTCGCCGACCGTCGCGAGCAGGATGCCGGCGACCGCCGGTCCGATCGCCCGGGCGGCGTTGTTCATCACCGAGTTGAGCGTGACGGCGTTGCGCAGCTCGTCGCGCCCGACCATGTCGCGGACGAAGGCCTGTCGCGACGACATCTCGAAGCTGTTGTTCAACCCGAGGATGACGGCGAGGGTGCAGATCTCCCAGAAGCGCACGACGCCGAGCAGGCAGAGCAGTCCGAGCGCGAGGGCCTGGATTCCCATGAAGGCCTGGAGGACGACCATCAGGCGGCGCTTGTCGACGCGGTCGGCGATGACGCCGCCGTAGGAGGCGAGGAGGAGCACCGGGATCGCCTGGAGCGCGACGACGAGCCCGAGGTCGGTGCTCGAGTGCGTGAGGCTGAGCACGAGCCAGGCCTGGGCGGTGATCTGCATCCAGGTTCCGACGAGCGAGATCGACTGCCCGACGAAAAAGA
>JBEKCO010000059.1:0-9381 GCA_050014835.1 Acidimicrobiales bacterium | reverse complement strand
CGGTCACATCAAGAGCAGGCCTCGATGATCCGCCGCTACATCACCTGGCGGAACCGCAACGCTCACGACAAAGCACTACGTGAGCTGGTAAAACGCGCAAACGTTGCCTGACGCGGCACTAGCTCTTCTTCGTGACCCTGGCGGCGGTGCCGTAAGCGCAGATCTCGGTCCAGACGCCGCCCATCTCGGAGGTGTCGAAGCGCATCGCCAGGACGGCGTTGCCGCCGCGCGCGGTCGCCGCCTCGGCCAGACGGTCGATGACTGCTTGGCGGCTGCTCTCGAGGTTCTTCGTCATGCCCTTCAGCTCGCCGCCGACGATCGACTTCAGGCCGGCACCCATCTGGGAGAACGCGTTGCGCGAGCGCACGGTGAGGCCGAACACCTCACCGAGGACCTCCTCGATCTCGTATCCCGGGACGTCATTTGTCGTTGCGATCAGCATCGCGGTGTCCTCCTGGTTCGGCTTCACGTCGATGACCCGTCCATAGTGGCCCACACGGCGGTGCCGCGCGGGGACGCCACGGGCATCGTTCGCGGCGGGGGCGGACGACCGTCCCCGCAGGCGTCAGTGACCGGACGGCTTGAACGTGTAGGTGATGAATGCCCGAGGCGGCGCGATCGACCCGATCTGTTTCGATCCGACCTTGATCGTGATCGCCGAGGCCTGGGCGGAGAGGATGACCGAGGCTGACCCGCCGACGCTGATCGTCTCGGGGCTCTGGTTCGGAGTGATCGTGGCGGCGAACACGAAGTGCGCGGCACTGGGCGGCGATTTCACGAGCGTGTAGCAGGGATTGGTCGTCGACACGACAATGGTGAACGACGAGGACGACGGGACCGAGTAGGTCACGCCGCTCTTCGATGTCGTGAGGAGCACGAGCTTCCCGAGCGTCCGGGAAGGCTGCGTCGTCGAGCTGCCCGAAGGCGGGGTCGTTGTCGACGTCGCGCCCGTCGCGCCGTGATGGCGGCCGACCGACGTCGTGTTGTGCAGGGATGCGACCCAGCCAGGGTGGAAGTGTTCGGCGGCGAGCCCGATCAGGCCGAGGACGAACAGGACGAAAAGGATCCAGACGGCGAGCTCGACGCCCCACGGCGCCGGCAGTCGCCGCTCGATGTCAGGTTGCCAGCCGTCGCCCCGGGTGAACTGCGGGCTCACGGGGACGGAGATGCGCGGTATCTCCGCTGTCGTGATGGCGGACTCCGGTTGCGGGGCTCCGGGGGCCGCGGCCTGCGGGTTGACGCGGGTCGCCTTGCCGCTCTCCCCCGTGTCGTTCCCGTTCGTCACCGCCGCCCCCGATTGTTCTTACGTCTCATCGGTCGCGCAGACGGTACCGCGCGAACGCGCTCTTTGGTGCAGCTCAGGATGCCGCTTCCGACGGGATCCACGCCGCACCGACGACGCCGCCTCCTGTGTGGACCTGCATCGCCACGCTGAACCCGCTGACGAAGTCGACCCCTCCGATCAATTCGCCGAGACGCGCCGCCAGCTGCGAGGCATTGGCGTGGAAGATCGCGGAGCGCTCTGTTCCGGCGAGCGCGCTCAACCGGTAGGCGGCGTGGATCATCTCGAGCATCTCGTCGGCCGTCTCGGCCGTCCCGAGCGGCTCGACCGTGCCGTCGCGCATGCGGAAGACGCTGCGCACCCCGGTCGGCTCAAGCTCGCCGAGCACGTTGTCGGGGACGGGACCGCTACGCCGGATCGGCTCGAGCGTCGCGAGCGAGGCGACGAGCTCGACACGGCGTGCCGCCTCCTCGACGACGTGGACGACGTCCTCCATCCCGGCCCCCTCGGCGGCCGCCTCGGCACCGGCGAGGACGACGAGCGCCTGGCCGGCGGCGGCCGTCCTCGCGTCGATGAGCGCGACGGGACGGGTCGCGAACTCCGCGGCGAGCGCGGCGTTCCGGTACATGGTCGCGAACTCGATCGCCGGCGTGACGACGACGGCGGAATCGAAGTCCGGCGACTCGATGGCCTGCAGGTACTCTGTCACGAAGGGGTGGTTGGCCCCGGCGAGCTCCTCTCGGGCGAGGGCCTCGGGAACGGGCGCGCCATCGGGTGGGTCGGTGCCGGTGGCACCATCCTCGGGCAGGAAGACGCTAATGGGGAGCACACAGACACCGAATCTGGCGACGAGCTCCGCGGGCACGCAGGCGCTCGAGTCGGTGATGACTCGCACGGGGCCCACGCGGGCGACGTTACCGCCCACCGGGCGGAGCGGGGGAGGACCGTGCCAGAACCTCATGGCGCGACGACCGTCGTGACCTCGACCGAGATCGCCCCGCGTCGCTTCACGATGTCCGAGCTCGTCGAGCGGACCGGTGTCGCCGCCGCGACCGTGCGCTACTACCTCGCCGCTGGGGTCCTGCCGCCCCCGGCGAAGGTCGCGGCGAACCGCTTCCTTTACGACGAACGGCACGTCGAGCTCGTCCGGCTGATCCGGCTCGTTCGTGACCGGCGCGGCCTGTCGATCGAGACGATCGGGAGGCTGCTCCCGGAGCTGCTGCCCGACCTGTTCGACCGGCCGACGAGCGGTGTGTTCCGGCCGGAGATGTGGAGCCAGCTGCTCGCCGCCGAAACGCAGCTCCAAGCGGGCACTGCGGTCGCCGAGCGCCTCGTCGAGGCCGGGCTTTCCCGCTTCAGCCGTCGGGGGTACGCGGACGTCTCGATCGACGACGTCTGCCGTGCCGCGCTTATTGCCAAGGGCTCCTTCTACCGGCACTACCCGTCGAAGGGTGAGCTCTTCTTCGCCGTCGTGGAGGAGGCGGCGCGGCGTGCCGCCGCCGAGTTCACGGCCTTGCCCGCCGATCGGGACGCATCCGACTCGTGGGCGATCGACTCGCTCGCCGCCATCCTCGTGCCCTCCGTCACCTTGTTCCTCGACCTCGCCTCGCTCGCGACGCAGCGCCGTCCGGGGTACGGGCGCGTGCTCGGCCGGGTCGTCGCCACGCTCGCCGACGGCGTCGAGGGGCACCAGGCGGGCTGGACGGTCTCGTCCCGGGAGATCTGTGGCCGGGCCTTCATCGAAGCCGTCCGCCGGGCGACCGACGAGCAGCTCGCGGCCGCGGTGCTCGTGGACTGGCAGCTCAGGTAGGGTCGCGCGCAGCGCGGCCCGCTGTGCAGCGCTTTCCTGGGCACTGAGCGCGACGTGAACACGTTGACGGTCCCGGTGCCATCTGGAAGGATGACCACGAGCAAACGGAGTGACCGATTGGTCACCGCGACTACGTGCGAACGGTTTCCGCCGCGATCCGGCGGGCCGGGGCACGGAGGGGGGCGAACCGCTTGCGGATGACGAACGGCCGCGTTGAGAACGACGAACGAAAGAAGACGTCGTGAGTAGACAAGACAAGCCTTCGTACCCCCTCCTCGACACGATCTCCTCTCCCGATGACCTGAAGGCGCTCTCCCTCGAGGAGTGCGAGGTCCTCGCCGACGAGATCCGCCAGTTCATCGTCGAAGCGGTGACGGCGGGTGGCACCGGCCACCTCGGGTCGAACCTCGGCGCCGTTGAGGTCACCCTGGCGATGCACCGGGTCTTTTCGTCGCCCCGCGACGTCTTTTTGTTCGACACGGGCCACCAGGCCTATGTCCACAAGCTCGTGACCGGCCGGCACGCGGGCTTTGCCTCGCTCCGCCGGGAAGGCGGGCTCTCGGGCTACCCGAGCCGCGCCGAGTCCGAGCACGACTGGATCGAGAACTCCCACGCCTCGACGGCGTTGAGCTACGCCTTCGGGATCGCGAAGGCGTTCCAGGCGAGCGGCGAGGACGCGACCCGCCGGGTCGTTGCCCTCGTCGGCGACGGCGCGCTCACCGGGGGGCTGGCCTACGAGGCGATGAACAACCTCGGGCACTCCGGTGCGCGGGTCTGCGTCATCTTGAACGACAACGGCCGCAGCTACGCGCCGACGGTATCGCGATTGTCGGAATCGCTGACGCACCTGCGCCTGAACCCGAGCTTCGGCGCGATCCAGTCGAAGATCACCCGCGTCCTCCAGGAGCTGCCCGGCGTCGGTACCCTCGCCGGTCAGTCCATCCGGAGCCTCACCGCGGCGGTCCGCGAGCTCGTCGAGCCGCAGGTCTTTTTCGAGGCGCTCGGGATCCGCTACGCGGGGCCGATCGACGGCCACAACATCGCGGCGGTCGAGCAGGCACTGCAACGCGCCGCCAACTGGCACGGGCCGATCGTTCTCCACGTCCTTACGACGAAGGGCAAGGGCTACGGGCCCGCCGAAGAGGACACGGTGCAGTGCCTGCACGATTTCAAGCTCGGGCAACTGGCCTCGCCCGGCATGGTGACCGACGACGGGGCGATCACCTCCGGGCCACGCAGCCCGGACAAGAACTACACGGAAGCGTTCAGCGAGGCGATGCTCGATGTCGCCAGCCGGGACGAGCGTGTCGTCGCGATCACCGCGGCGATGCCCGGACCGACCGGGTTGCTGAGCTTCGAGGCGCGCTACCCGGACCGTTTCGTCGACGTCGGCATCGCCGAGGCCCACGCGATGACCGCGGCCGCCGGGATGGCGATGGCGGGGCTCCGCCCTGTCGTCGCGATCTACTCGACCTTCCTGTCGCGCTGTTTCGACCAGGAGAACCTCGACGTCGGCCTCCACCGGGCGCCGGTCGTCATCTGCGCCGACCGGGCCGGCATCACGGGCGACGACGGCGCGAGCCACCACGGCGTGCTCGACATGGTGCTCGGACTGTCGGTCCCGGGCCTCGTGATCTTCGCCCCCGCCGAGCCGAGCGAGATCGCGCCGATGCTCGACTCAGCGCTCGGGCTCGACAAGCCCTCGATCATCCGCTTCCCGAAGACCCCGGGACCGGGCGTGCTCGGGCCGGCGGGGATCGGATTGCGGTCGCGGGTGCTGCGCGCCGGTGGCGACCAGATCGTGCTCGTGGGCGTGGGCAAGCTTGCCGCGGCGGCGCTCGGGGCGGCGAGCCTGCTCGCCGAGGATGGGTTCGACGTGACGGTCGTCGACCCCCGCGTTGTGCGCCCGCTCGATCCGGCCCTCGTCGAACGGTGCCGCAGCGCCCGACTCGTCGTCACCGCCGAGGACGGGCTCGTCCACGGCGGGGCCGGCCAGCACCTGCGCGGTGTCGTCGAACGCGCCGCCGAGCTCGTCAGCGAGCGGCCGCCAACCGTGCTCTGCCTCGGGGTGCCGACGGTCTACATCGGGCACGCCGACCCGGACGTCATCCTCCAGCGCCTCGAGCTCGACGCGTCCGGGATCGCGGCGTCGGTCCGCACGGCGTACGAGCGACTCACCCGACTGACGGGCAACGGGTCCGGGACCTTCACCGTCGAGAAGCGTCTGGGGCGCCGGAATCGCCACCTTTCCCTGGGGGGCGGGGGGATGGTCGCCCGATGAATCCGCCGGTCGGGCTCGACGGCGCCACGATGGCGACACCCGTCGGGTTTGCCACGGCCGACGTCATGGCGAAGGCTGGCGCGGAGAATTTCCCGGTCGCGACCCGACTTCTGCCGAGAAGGATCCGGCAACAGCTGCTCGCGATCTACGGCTACGCCCGCTTCGTCGACGACGTCGGCGACGTCGCCGCCGGCGACCGGCTCGCCCAGCTCGAGTGGGTGGAGGCCGAGCTCGACCGGGCGCTCGCCGGCGCGGCGTCGCACCCAGTCTTCGTGGCCGTCGGGCGGCTGGCGGCCGAGATCGGGGTCGGAAGGCGCCCGTTCGTCGACCTCATCGAGGCGAACCGCCAGGACCAGGTGGTGACGAGGTACCCGAGCTATGAGCACCTCGAGGCGTACTGCGCGCTCTCGGCGAACCCGGTCGGCAGGCTCGTCCTCGCCGTCTTCGGCCGGCGCGATGCCGAGTCGGCCGAGTTCTCCGACCGGGTGTGCACCGCGCTGCAGCTCGTCGAGCACTTCCAGGACGTCGCCGAGGACTTCGCGGCGGGACGCGTCTACCTGCCGGCGGAGGACCTCACCCGGTTCGGGGTCGGTGAGCCGGCGCTCGCCGCCGGGCCGGCGACGCCGGCCGTCCGGCGGCTCATGGCCTTCGAGGCGGCCCGCGCCCGACGGCTCCTCCAGTCGGGGCGCCCCCTCGTCGCCGAGTTGTCGGGATGGGGCCGCCTCGCGGTCGCCGGGTTCGTCGGCGGCGGGCTCGCCCAGCTCGACGCCATCGAACGGCGCGGCTACGACGTCCTGTCGGGCCCGGTGAAGGCGACCAGGGCCAGGGTCACGAGTTCCACCCTCGGTGTGTGGGTGGCGGCGAGGAGCAAGCGGCCGTGACCGAGCTCGCCACCGCCTACGACCGCTGCGAGGCGATCACCCGCCGCGAGGCCCGGAACTTCTTCTACGGCATCCGGCTGCTCCCCGCGCCGAAGCGGGCGGCGATGTCGGCGCTCTACGCCTTCGCCCGCCGGGTCGACGACATCGGCGACGGAGCCGGCACGGCGGAAGAGAAGCGCGGGGCGCTCTCGGCGGTCCGCGACGAGCTCGCCCGGGTGGCGCGCGGCGACCCGCCTCCCGGCGATCCGGTCCTTGTCGCGCTCGCCGACGCGGTGGCGCGCTACCCGATCCCGGTCGAGGCCCTCGGCGAGATCGTCACCGGTTGCGAGATGGACTGCAGCCGGGAGCGGTACGCGTCGTTTGACGAGCTCACCGTGTACTGCCGGTGCGTCGCGGGCTCGGTCGGCCGGCTCTCGCTCGGCGTGTTCGGTTCGGCCGATCCGGCCGGGGCGCCCCGGCTCGCCGATCAGCTCGGGATCGCCCTGCAGCTGACCAACATCCTGCGCGACGTCGTCGAGGACCGCGACCGGATGGGGCGCGTCTACCTCCCGGCGGAGGACCTCGCCCGGTTCGGATGCCGCGACGACGCGACGGGGCCGGATGGCGCGCTCGTCGCGCTCGTCCGGTTCGAGGCGGACCGGGCGCGCCGTTTCTATGAGGAGGGCCTGGTGCTGCTCGGGCTGCTCGACCGGCGCTCGCGGGCCTGTGTCGCGGCGATGGCGGGGATCTACCGCCGCGTGCTCGACCGCATCGACCGCGACCCGCTCGGCGCGCTCGACCACCGGGTGAGCCTCTCGCGCTGGGAGAAGGCCCGGGTGGCGGCCCGCAGCCTCAGGGGGGCGAAGGCGGCGTGAGGACGGGCGAGCCGCACATTGTCGTCGTCGGGGGCGGGCTCGCCGGCCTGTCGGCGGCGATCGCCTGCGCGGACTCAGGCGCCGAGGTGACGCTTTTCGAGGCGCGGCCGCGCCTCGGGGGCGCGACGTGGTCGTTCGAACGCAACGGGCTCGTGTTCGACAACGGCCAGCACGTCTTTCTGCGCTGCTGCACCGCCTACCGGGGGTTCCTCGGACGCCTTGGAACGGCGGACCGGGCGATTCTCCAGCGTCGGCTCGCGATCCCCGTCCTGCGCCCCGATCCGGGCGGGGGCGCGCCGCGGATCGGCTGGGTCCGGCGCAACAGCCTTCCCGCCCCGGCCCACTTGGCGTTCTCGCTCGCCCGTTACCGGCACCTGGCGCTCGGCGAACGAGCGCGTGTCGCCCGGGCGGTCCTCGCCCTGCGCAAGCTGAGCCTCGAGGACCCCGGTCTCGATTCCGAGACGTTCGCCGCGTTCCTCGCCCGCAACGGGCAGTCACGTGGGGCGATCGAGCGGCTCTGGGACCTCATCACGCTCCCGACGGTGAACCTGCGGGCTGAGGAGGCGTCGTTGACGCTCGGCGCGAAGGTCTTCCGGACCGGGCTCATCGACCGCACCGACGCCGCCGACGTCGGCTGGGCGCGCGTGCCGCTCGACGCGCTCCACGTCGACCCGGCCGCGGCGCTTCTCGAGCGACTCGGCGGATCGATCCGCCGACGCGCCAAGGTCGACGCTGTCGACTTGGCCGACAACGGCCCGAAAACGATCACCGGCGTCGTCGTCGACGGCGAGCACGTCGAGGCCGACGCGGTCGTCCTCGCCGTGCCCCACCGGGTCGCGGCGACGATCTTGCCGGAGGGGGGCATCGTGAACCCGGCCCGCCTGGAGTCGCTCGGGGCGTCGCCGATCGTCGACGTCCACGTCGTCTACGACCGCCGGGTCACCGAGTACGCGATCGCGGCGGGCGTCGACACGCCCGTCCAGTTCGTCTTCGACAAGACCACCGCCTCGGGGCGAGACGCGGCGTCGGGCCAGGTCCTCGCCGTGTCGATCTCGTGCGCCGAGACCGAGCAGGGCGAGCGGCCCGAGGCGCTCATCGAGCGCTACACGGGAGCGCTGCGGGCCCTGCTCCCGGGGGCGCGGTCGGCCGAGGTCGTCGACGCGGTCGTGAGCCGCGAGCACGAGGCGACGTTCCGCGGCGTGCCCGGGACGGCACGGCTGCGACCCGGTCCCGAGACCGGCTTCGGACGGCTTTTCCTCGCCGGAGCGTGGACGGACACGGGATGGCCCGCAACGATGGAGGGCGCGGTGCGCAGCGGGATGCGCGCGGCGCGGCACGCGTTGCGCGCCGTCGGTACGACGCGCGCCCCCGTCGATCTCGACCGGGGGGTGGTGGCGTGATCCCGACGGAGAAGGCGCCGGCGGTCTTCGGCCGGGCCCGTGACCTCGTCGCGCCGGCGATGCGCACGGCGGTCGGCCGGCTCTCCGCCGAGATGCGGCCGATCGCCGAGTACCACTTCGGCTGGACGGACGCCGACGGTCGCCCCGTCGCCGGCAACGGCGGCAAGGGGGTGCGGCCGGCGCTGGCGATCCTGTCGGCCGAGGCCGTGGGCGCCGACGCGGTGATCGGCGTCCCCGGAGGCGTCGCGGTCGAGCTCGTCCACAACTTCTCGCTCATCCACGACGACGTGATCGACGGTGACGCCGAGCGGCGCCACCGCCCGACGGTCTGGGCGCGCTACGGGGTCGGGCAGGCCGTGATCGTCGGCGACGCGTTGTTGGCGCTCGCCCAGCAGATCCTCCTCGACCCGGCCGGGACGCTGGAGCTCGACCGGGTCGCCGAGTGCGACGCGGCACGGCGCGCGGCGGGCCGGGTCGCCGACTCGACGGCCTCGATGATCGCCGGCCAGGCCCTCGACATGGCCTTCGAGACGCTGCCGACCGTCGATGTCGCGGGGTGCCTCGCCATGGAGGGCGGCAAGACCGGGGCGCTGCTCGGCTGTGCCGCGGCGATCGGCGCCGAGCTCGCCGGGGCGCCGGCCGAGGTCGTGGCGTCGCTCGACCGCTTCGGCTTCGAGCTCGGGCTGGCCTTCCAGGCGGCCGACGACCTGCTCGGCATCTGGGGCGACCCGGCCCGCACGGGCAAGCCGGCCTGGAGCGACCTGCGCTCGCACAAGACGACCCTCCCGGTCGGGGCGGCCCTCGCCACGGGGGGGGCCGCCGCGGCGGAGCTCGCCGAGCTGCTCGCGGTGCCGTGCCTCAGCGACGGACAGG
>JBEKCO010000058.1:0-9805 GCA_050014835.1 Acidimicrobiales bacterium | reverse complement strand
CCGCCCGAGGTGGGCGTGCCCGAGGTGATCGACAGGCTCGCCGTGGAGGAGTCGGTCGTGACGGCGTTGCCCCAGGTGTCCTCGACGGTCACCTTCGGCTGGGTCGCGAGGGCCGAGCCGGCGAACGAGTTGGTCGGGCTCGGCGTGAACACGAGCTTGGTGGCGGTGCCGGCCGAGACCGTCGTCGTGGCCGTCGCCGGGAAGAGGATGCCGGACGAGGCGGTAAGCGTGTAGGCGGTCGTGCTCGCCACCGTGTAGTAGCAACCCGTGAACGTGGCAACGCCGCTCGTGAGCTGGGTCGGCGTCGTCGAGCAAGTGAACCCGCTACCGGAAGTCGCCGCAAGGCTGACCGAGGTTGACGAGTCGCCGATCTCGGTGTTGCCGTAGGAGTCCTCCTCGGCGACGACCACCGAGAAGGTCGCCCCGGCACCCGTCGTGGCTGGCGGGCTCGTCGTGAAGGCGAGCTGGGTGGGAACGCTCGCCCCGACGGTGAAAGCGCTGCTTGTCGCCGAGGTGAGCGAGCCGTCGGTCGCTTGGAGCGTGTATGTCCCAGTCGCCTTGATCACACAGTTCGAGAAGGTGAACACGCCGAGGTTCTCGATCCCCGCACACGTCTGGCCGCCCGGCGAAACCGTCAGGGTGGCCGCGGACAGGTCGTCCTGGACCACGTTGCCGCTGGAATCCTCGATCGCGACCATCGGCCAAGGTGAGATCGCCGATCCTGCGGCGATGCCGGAGCTGGCGGGTTGCTCGACAAAGGCCAGCTTGGCTGCCGTCGTGCCGACAGCGATCGTGGGCACTGCCGGATCATCGACGACGGTCGTGATCGAGTAAGCAGTTCCCTTGTAGCTGACCGTGATGGTGATTTGCTGGGCAGCGTTGGCGACACACGTGCCCGTGAATGACTGTCCGTTCCAGTACGCGATCAGCGCGATCGTCGCGGAGTAGTTGGTACTCGGAAGGACGGACCGCATCGCAGACGGCAGCAGTTGGGTCTGTTCAGTCGACTCGTCACTGCACGTGCCCCAGAACGTGGCCGACTGCTGATCGAGAGTGGTGGTTGCCTCCTCGGCCGCGCTCCTGAGCGCAGTGTCGACGGTGGCGGTGACTCGGTAATCGGCAGATCCCCAGATCGATGTGCTGAAACCAAGCAGGATAGAGAGAGACGCGACTCCAATTACGACAAGAGCGATCAAAACCTCGATGAGCGTGTCGCCCGACTCCGAATGGCACGATGCTTCCAATTCGTCACGGTGCCCGTCGCTCGGGGTCAAGAAGGGGAGCAAGCGTCTCATGGGGCGAGATATCCGTTGCCCAGGCGCGCCGCTCGACTTCGGGAAACGATCATACGGAACGTCTCCGGCACGATCCTTCCGGAGTTCCCGGTTGTCAGACCGCGACAGCCATTATCCACTGCGATGGAACCACCATCACCGTTCGGACGCGAAGGTGTTCCCGAGCTCACCATGGCAGGAGCACTCCCAGGAACATCGCCTCGAGGCCGGCGCCTTGAAGCGTCACGGTGAGCGATGTCGGAGCTGATGCCTCGAGCATCACTGTGCCCGTCTTGTCCGAGTTCACCGACGATGAGCACGTCACGGACATCGTGCCGACTCCCGTCAGGCCGCTGTTACACGAGTTGCCGTACAGCGATGTCGGGCTGTTGGGCAGCAGGGTCAGGACCTGGTTGGACGTCCACGTCATGGACTCGCCGGCATCAGTCGTCTCGGCATCTCCCGTCACGAGCTCCCAGTTCGACGCGGGATGGCCGTTCTGATCCAGCAGCTTGATGTTCGTGATGTAGACATACGAAAGAGCGCCCTGCGCGTTCCCAGTTCCCGAGTTGGGATCCTGATAGAGCGCCGGGTCCCCGGGGATGCCCGTGTAGAAGCCGTTATTGCCCAAGTAGGCCTCGCTCGACGACGACGCGTACGTCGGGATCTGCCACGGGACGACCCACCCGACAGACGATGACGTGCTCACGCAGAACGACAATGTGAACGGGGTGTTGGGGACCGCCTCCGTCATCGTCTGGCAGTTGGTCGGCGCCGGAGTGCGCGGCGAACCCGACGGGTTCGGGTCCACGTTGTATCCGCCGTTGTAGCTCGCCCCGTTGTAGCCGGAGAAGTTCGCGAAGCACAGAGTGGACGCGTACGAGCCCGTCCCAGGAGTCGCGAAGCCACACGTCGTCGTCGGAGTGACGACGCCTGTGAACTGGCCCGACGAAGTACCTGCACGGGGGACAGCCGTGAGCGAGTACGCGTAGTTACTTCCAGGCTCTGTGATCGAAAACGTGACGCCCGTCACTCCTACCGCGGTCGCCCAGCCGGTCGACGGGCTACCGGAGTAGCCGGAGACGGTTGTGATCGTCGGCACCGGCTGGCTGGTCGGAATATCGCTGGAGATCGTCGTGCTGCTTGTCGGGTTCTGGGAAGCCCCCGTCGCGCAGTACTCGCGCACCAGAGCGGACGTCGTGCCCTTATTGATCTCGACGTACGAGACCACAGTCTGGTACAGCGTGGTCTGCTGGTTGTAGCCCCACCGAAGTCCGAGTAGCTGCGTCGTCCCGGTGGTGGTCGGTCCGCACTGGACCGCGGGACTCGTCGTGAGGCTCACCGCGCTCATGACGTCCGTCCCGTAGACGGCTGACACGGTCTGGGCGTCAGCCGTATCCGAGATGCTCGCCGCGGTCTGGTGCTGTTCTGAGAGAATCGCGAGAAGCGACAGGGCAAGCGCCCCAACGATGACCGGGATGATCATGCAGACGATCAGCAGCTCGATGAGCGTGAATCCGTCATCGGCGCGCGCCGTCGCGACCCGGACGTGCCGACGGCGCGGACTCATGATCAGGCCACTCCCCAAGCCTGCGGACGCCACACTTCGCCTGGCCACAAGTACCGCTCCGTTATGCCCGGTATGGGGTCGCCCGTAACCGTGACGTCCGGCTATCCACCCTCGTGCCATCGCACTCGGCTTCGCCGGTCCATCGGGCTTGGCATCATCGATCACGACGACCGTCCCGTCTTGCCGCTTGAGCGAGCTGACCAACTCGCTGATTCATTGTAGTTATTCTACCCTGCAATACCAAATCTTGTCATTGGGCATGACGCGAGGACCCAGAGCACTGATAGGAGTGATTTTCGACCCGAACGTGCACTGCGCAATCGTTCGACCGCGGGGCTCTTGCTCGCGATCAGGCCCTTGAACTGGCTTTTGCTCACCGCGCGAGCGACGGCGTCGTCACATTCATTGTCACGAGCCCGTCAGAACGTCTGTCGTTCCGTGCTACGCCCTTGTCAAAGTGCAGTGCGGAAATAGAAGTTGATCTACCGCACAATCAATCTAGTGCAATTGCACCATTTGACACGCAGATACGTCAGAAGGATGACGAAAAAGCGTCAACCGAGAACCAGCCAATCTTGGCCGCAGCGACATGTCGTCAACTCCCTGGCGGGCACGCGAGAATCTCGCGGCACCCGCGGCTGATCCGGTTCGAGCTTTCGGAAACGGTCGAGGTTCTCTGCCGCGCTCGAGCCATCCCGCTCGACTTACTGGCAATGCGCTACACGGCGATCGCGGCCGCCTCAAAGCATCACGATCCCGCTCCATGTGGCACACATCGGGTCCGAGCAACAACTGCCGATGCGCCGTTCCGCTCGACGGGCAGGATGCGACCCAGTCTGATCGGCCCTATATTCCGGGTCATGCACGCTTGGAACGACGACGTCGAGCGCCTCGCGGATGCGGTGCTCGACTACGCCAGGAGTCGCTTGCAACTCGACCCTCTTCCCCTCGACAACACGCGGCCGTTCGCCGAGCTAGAGAAGGGGGCGGGTGCGACGATCACCGCCGAGGGTATCGGCGGCGAGGAGGCA
Source organism: Acidimicrobiales bacterium (assembly GCA_050014835.1). Taxonomy (GTDB): domain Bacteria; phylum Actinomycetota; class Acidimicrobiia; order Acidimicrobiales; family Bog-793; genus Bog-793. Next base: position 5,930 of record JBEKCO010000058.1, on the reverse strand, counting down.
TTGCGGATCTTTGCCAACGAGTTGGCTCCGGCGTGCATCACGTCGAGCCACCCCCGTTTCCTCGCCTTCATCCCCTGTGCGCCCACCCAGGCGTCGATGCTGTTCGATCTCGTCGTCGGAGCGTCCTCGATGTGCGGAAGCAACTGGCTCGAGGCAGCCGGCGCCGTCTACGCGGAGAACCAGGCCCTGCGGTGGATCGCGGATCTCGCCAACTTCCCGGCGGGCGCCGGCGGCACGTTCGTGCAGGGTGGGACCATCGCGAACATCTCCGCGCTCGTCACGGCGCGTCACGCCGTGAGGGATCGGATCGGAACAGATCGCTCCGGATCCCGCCGGTGGGCGGTCGCGGTGAGTCCCGACGCCCACTCGTCCCTCGACGAGGCAGCCGTCGTGATGGATATCGACCTTCTCGTCGTCGATGTCGACAGCGAGAGAAGACTGCGCGGAGACGCGCTCGCTCAGGCGCTCGACGCGGTCGAAGCCCGTGGTGAGCAGAGAGTGTTCGCGGTCGTCGCTTCAGCGGGTACGACGAATCTCGGCGTCATCGACGACCTTCGGTCCGTCGGCGCCGTCGCCGCGGAACGCGGGATCTGGTTCCACGTCGACGGCGCGTATGGTGCCGCCGCCCTCGCGGCGCCGAGCGCGCGCCCACTCTTCGCGGGGATCGAGCTCGCCGACTCGTTCATCGTCGATCCGCACAAGTGGCTCTTCGCTCCGTTCGACTGCGCCGCGCTCGTCTACCGCGAACCGAAGCTCGCGAGGTTGACGCACGCCCAGCACGCGAGCTACCTCGAACCACTCGAACAGTCCGGAGAGTGGAACCCGTCCGACTATGCGATCCACCTGACACGGCGGGCCCGGGGTCTCCCGTTCTGGTTCTCGCTCGCGGTGTACGGAACCGATGCCTACTCCCAGGCGATCGAGCGCACGCTTGAAGTCGCGCGCTACACGGCGAAGGCCGTCCACAACCGCGACTACCTGACCCTCGTGCGTGAGCCTGATCTGAGCGTCGTGTGCTTCAAGCGAACCGGCTGGGCAAGAGACGACTACTACCAGTGGTCCTGTGCGCTACGCGACGGCGGCATCGCCTTCGTCACCCCGACGACCCATCTCGGCGAGGTCATCGCCCGCGTGGCGATCGTCAATCCGCGGACGAGCGAGTCCGACATCGACGTTGTCCTCGACTCGATGGCGTAACCCGCGATGACGCCGGAACGAGACGTGCCGCCGGGGCTCGCGGAGCAGCTCAGCGGGCCCTCGTTCCAAGGTGTCGCGACTTTCGCCCAGCGACCGCTTCTCACCGAGCCCGGAGAACTCGACGCGTGGAAGCCGGACGTCGCGATCGTCGGTGCCCCGTGGGATGACTCGACGACGAATCGACCGGGCGCCCGTTTCGGCCCGCGGGCGTTGCGGGCGCTCGCCTACAACCCCGGCACGTTCCACCTCGACTTCGGGATCGAGATCTTCGATGAGCTCGATGTCGTCGACTTCGGTGACGCGATCTGCTCGCACGGGCTCGTCGAAGCCTCGCATGCCGCGATACGCGCACGAGTCGCCCAGGTCGCTGAGCGCGGCATCTTTCCCGTCATCCTCGGAGGCGACCACTCGATCACCTGGCCGGCGGCGACGGCGGTGGCGACGGCGGTCGGCTGGGGCCAGATCGGGATCGTCCATTTCGACGCGCACGCCGACACCGCCGATTCCCTCCAGGGCAACCTCGCGAGCCACGGCACGCCGATGCGGCGCCTCATCGAATCGGGGGCAGTTCCGGGACGGAACTTCGTCCAGGTCGGGCTGCGGGGGCTACTGGCCCGACGCGGCGACGTTCGCCTGGATGCGCGCCCAGGGCATGCGCTACCACTTCATGCAGGAGATCTGGGAGCGGGGGCTCCCGGCGGTGCTCGAGGTGGCCGTCGCAGAGGCACTCGAGAACTGCGACGCGATCTACCTCTCGGTCGACATCGACGTCCTCGACCCGGCGTTCGCTCCCGGGACCGGAACACCCGAGCCGGGTGGGATGGCCCCGGTCGACCTCCTGCGCGCGGTGCGGCGGCTCGCCGTCGACACGCCGCTCGTCGCCGCCGACGTCGTCGAGGTCGCCCCTGCTTACGACTGCGCCGACGTGACGGTGAACAACGCCCACCGGGTCGTCCTCGAGGTACTCGCCGGGCTTGCCGTGCGCCGGGGGGCGGCGGCGACGACGATCTGACGGCTCCCGCGCGCATCCCGCCGTCAGCGCGTCCCTCGGCGGGGACGCAGCCGAGCCGCCGTCAGTCCTCCGGTCGCGGGTGGACGCCCGCCTGGACTTCGGGAAGCGTGGCGATCCGGCGCGCCAGGTTGACGGCGTGGTCGCCGAGCCGCTCGTAGAAGCGGGCGACGAGCGTCACCTCGGTCGTGACCGGGTTCGCCATCTCCGACGCGCCGATCTCGTGGGTGAGCCGTTCGTGGAGGATGTCGAGCTCCTCGTCCGCTTGGTCGAGCGCGACGGCGCGGCTCGTCCGGTCGGCGTAGGCGTCGGCCGCAGTGCTCCACATTTCCAGGGCCACCTCGCTCATGCGCTGGACGAGGCCACGGCTCACCGGGGTCATCTCCGCCCCGAGGCTGCGTACCGCCCGCTGGGCGATGTGCTCGGCGAGGTCGGCGCTGCGCTCAAGCTCCGGAACGATGAGCAGGACGCTGACGAAGTGGCGCAGCTCGTCGGTCGATGCCGATCCCGAATCAATCTGCTTCCAGATGATGTCGTCGACCTCGCTCGTCAGCTCGTCGATTGTCCGGTCGGCGTCGACGATCGCCTGCCCGGTCTCGGGCTCGAGGGCGAGGAGCGAATCCGTCGCCCCGGCGAGTGCCTCCCGGACCAGCGCGAAGAGCTGGGCGATCCGCTGGTCGACGAGGAGGAGAGGGTTGGGGTTGTCGGCCATGGCTCTCTGCCACCCTATCTACCACCGGAGCAAAATTCGCGAATCGTTCGCGTTCCGTTCACCTGAATGTCACCTGGAAGTCAGATTCCAGCGACATTGTCTGGTTTCGATGTCGTCGGCGCGGGTACCCGGGAAACGATGATCGATCCGAATCTCGCCGTACGGGCCGTCGGCTCCCCGACCGTGAGCGACCTGCTCAACGAGGCGCCTCGCAGCCGGTTCCACCGTCGGGCCGTCGTCATCTCCGGCGCTGGCTTTTTCACCGACGCCTACGACCTGTTCGTCATCAGCACCGTCGCCGCGCTCGTCACGAAGCAGTGGAATCTGTCGACGACGCAGACGAGCTGGGTGACGGGTTCCGCCATCCTCGCGGCCTTCGTCGGGGCGATCGTCTTCGGGCGTCTCGCCGACATCATCGGACGCAAGCGCATCTATGTGATCGTGGCGTTGATCATGATCGCCGGAGCGCTGGCGAGCGCAGTCGCGCCGAACTTCGTCTGGCTGGTTGTCGCCCGGTTCGTGCTCGGACTCGGCATCGGCGGCGACTACCCTGTGTCGGCGGTGCTCATGAGCGAGTACTCGAACCGGGCCGACCGCGGAAGGTTTGTCGGGCTCGTCTTCTCGATGCAGGCGCTCGGCCTCATCGTCGGCCCACTCGTCGCCTTGATCCTCCTCGTCTCCGGCGTCGGACACGACCTCACGTGGCGACTGCTCCTCGCCTTCGGCGCCCTTCCGGCGGCCGCGGTGATCTACCTGCGATCGAGGATGCCCGAGTCGCCCCGATTCCGCGCTCGCGTCCGCGGCGAGTCGACCGAGGCGGCGCTCGACGCCGCGTCGTTCTCGGAAGGCGCGGTCGCGGCGGCGGAAACGGCACCCGAGGGCATCCGGCGCATCTCTCTCCGCCAGTTCCTCACGCAGAGCCGGATGCTCGCCTTGCTCGTGGCAACGGCAGGCACCTGGTTCCTTTTCGACTACGCGTACTACGGCAACACGTTGTCGCTGCCGGCGATCCTGAAAGACGTCGACCCGGGCGCAACACTCGTCACGAAGCTCGTCTGGACCCTCGGCATCTTCGTCGTCTTCGCGCTGCCCGGTTACGCCTTGGCGGTCGCGCGCATGGACCGGATCGGTCACCGTCGGCTCCAGCACATCGGTTTCGCGGTCATCGCGGTCACCTTTCTCGTCCTCGGGGCGGTCCACGAGCTCACCACCGCGGTCGCTCCATTTCTCGCCGTGTTCGGCCTCAGCTACTTCTTCATCGAATTCGGCCCGAACACGACGACCTTCGTGCTCCCCTCCGAGGTCTTCCCCGTCTCGATGCGAACTACCGGACACGGGATCGCGGCGGGCATCGGGAAGCTCGGCGCGTTCGTCGGGGTCTTCCTCGTGCCGCAGCTCGAGTTGCACATCGGGCTGCGCGGGATGCTCCTCGTGGCGGGTACCGCCGCGACCGCGGGGTTCCTCCTCACCTTCGTCCTGCCGGAACCGGCGCGCCGCTCCCTCGAAGCGGTCTCGGGAGAGGATGAGACTGACGGTGTCCCGGTCTTGGCTCGCGTGCTTTACGACGACGACACGCGGCGCGCACATGCACGCGGCGAGCTCGCGGCCGAGACCTGAACGACCTCCTCCAGGCGAATCGATCAGGCTGGCGACGTGCCTGGATGACATCGAACCATCGGCGTCGACGACGTCAACCGCCCGACACGTCAGGCGCTTGATTCCCTGGGGCCAGGTAGCGGACCGGTAGTGTGACGATGGCCAACCCTGCAACCGGTCAGTGCCGTCTGCGCTGTTGGCGGTCATGCCTCAAAGCGTGTGCCGGGTGCCCTCGGTCGCTCACGAGCGGCGATCGGGAACGATCGGAGCGGGAACGCCATGACGGTTCGAGTCGTCACCGACAGCTCCGCGGACCTCGATCGCGCCGTCGCCGACGAACATGCGATCGAGGTCGTCCCGCTGAAGGTCCGCTTCGGCGAGGAGGAGTTCACCGACGGGGTCGATCTCAGCCCGGCGGAATTTTGGAAGCGCCTGCGGGCAACCGACATCCTTCCCCACACCACGTCGCCCTCACCGGGCGATTTCGGGCAGGCCTTTTCGAGACTGGATGCCGAAGGGGCGAGTGGCATCGTCTGTGTGACGCTTTCCTCCAAGGTGTCGGCCACCCACCAGTCCGCCCGTCTGGCCGCCGAGCGGTTCAACGGACACTGCCGCGTCACGCTCGTCGACTCGTTGTCAGTGTCGGCGGGGCTCGGCAATCTCTGCCGCGCCGCCGCTGAGCGCGCGGAAGCCGGCGAGGACCTCGAAACGGTCGTCGCCGAGACCGAACGACTCAGGGATTCCATCGCCTACTACGGCGCGGTCGAGACGCTCGAGTTTCTGCGACGCGGCGGAAGGATCGGTGCCGCACGCGCCCTTCTCGGCTCGGCCCTGTCCATCCGCCCCCTCCTCCGCTTCGAGCAGGGATCCGTGGAGGTCGCCGGGAAGGTCCGAACCCGACAGCGATCGCTCGAGTGGATCGTGGAATGCGTCGCCGCGGACAGCCCGGTCGAGAGCGTCACCGCCATCCACGCCGACGCGGCCGACATCGACGTGCTCCACGAGATGCTCGCCTCCCAGGTGTCCGGGCAGGAAGTCGTCGTCTCGCTGATGGGGCCGGTGATGGGCTCCCACCTCGGACCCGGCGGCGTGGGAGCCATCTACTTCAAGACGACCAGACCGGACTGACCGCCCGCGCCGTCCTCGCTCGGGAATCGGCGTCCCTACGGCACCGACAGTTCTGGGGGAACGGCGTCGGTGGCCCGATCTCTCACCCGTCGGCTGCGCACCCGCTGGTGCCGACACCGGGCCGGCTATGACGAACGACCGAGTTCCGCCATGGCCGCCCGGACCCGGAACGTGGCCGGGGGCAGCTCGCCGTCGGCGCGCGCTTTCGCCAGCAGATCGCCCCACCAGGCGAGATCGTCGAGCATGACCGTCATGGCCACCTCGGACATCGGGTCGATCGGCGCGTGC
>JBEKCO010000057.1:0-11595 GCA_050014835.1 Acidimicrobiales bacterium | reverse complement strand
CGGGCTTGGAGTGAGGAGGGAGCTACAGCTCATGGTTGCTACCCAAGGCCGGAGACGTTGGCTCTGGCGTGGAGGCTCGGTCGCGGTCTGTGTGGCGATGATCACCACGCTCGGACTCGCGTCGGTCGCCTCCGGAGCCAAGACCAACCCGAAAGCACATTCGCACGCCGCCAACAGCGGGATTGTGAAGTGGGCGGAAGCCCCGAGTGCCGTCCCGAACTTCATCTTCCCGTACCTGCCGCCTGCCTACTTCTCGGCGACGAACGGCGCACTGATCGACACCATGTGGCGTCCGCTGTACTGGCCGGGCGCGAACGGAGGCGTGAAGATCTCCCCGTCCTTGTCGCTGGCGACACTGCCGGTGTACTCGGACGGTGACACCGTGATCACTTTCCACATGACCGGGTACAAGTGGTCGGACGGCGAGACCGTCGACGCTCAGGACGTGATGTTCTGGATGAACATGATGAAGGTCGAGTACACGAACTTCGGCGGCTTCTTCCCGGGTGGCATCCCGCAGGACGTCAAGTCGATCACCGAGCCGAACTCGAAGACGATCGTGATGACGCTCACCGGCAAGGTGAACCCGACCTGGTACACGTACAACAACCTGCCCGACATCACGCCGTTGCCGATGGCGTGGGACATCGACGCCGCTGGCCAGAAGGCCGGCTCCCAGTTGTGTGGCACGACGGGGTACGACGACATCGCCGTTACGACGAAGGCCGGCGTTCCTTCGCCGGCGAACGCGGCCGCGAAGAACTGCGTCGCGGTGTGGACCTACCTCGAGAAGGAGTCCGGCTACGACCCGCTCAACCCGTCGGCTGCGAACAACTCGTACTCGACGTACGCGACGAACCCGCTCTGGCAGGTCGTTGACGGGCCGTTCCACCTTGTTGCCTTCAACTCGACGGGCTACGTCGCGCTGGAGCCGAACTCGAAGTACTCCGGGCCGGTGAAGGCGAAGATCAAGGAGTTCGAGGAGCTTCCGTTCACGACGGACACGACGGAGTACAACTCGCTGGTCGCCGGCGACCTGACGATCGGGTACATCCCGCCGCAGGACCTTCCCGGCCCGACGACGAGCCCGACGAAGGCCGGCCCCAACACGGCCAGGCTGAAGAGCGACTACTACCTCGACCCGTGGGTCCTGTTCGGCTTCAACTACTTCCCGCTGAACGTGAACTCGGTCGGTGATGGCGGCCAGGCGGGCAAGATCTTCAAGCAGCTCTACTTCCGCCAGGCGATGCAGTACCTGATGAACCAGCCGCTGTATCTGAAGAAGCTTTTCAAGAACTACGGCGTTCCGACCTACGGGCCGGTTCCGCTGCTCCCGAAGAACCCCTACTCGGACAAGGCGGAGCTGTCGAACCCGTACTCGTACAGCCCGAAGAAGGCGAAGGCTGCTCTGGTCGACAACGGTTGGAAGGTCGTTCCGGGCGGAACGGACACCTGCCTTAAAGCGAAGAAGTGCGGCGTGCCGAAGGGCACCCCGCTCGCCTTCACGCTCGTGTACGCGACCGGGAACGCCTCGTTCGAGGCGTACATCGCTGCGTACGTCTCGGCGCTGGCGACGATCGGCATCCACGTGACGGCGACCGGTGAGACGTTCGATGCCGTTCTCGGCACCGCCTTCCCGCCGTGCTCGGGTTCCAAGTGCACGTGGGAATTCGCGGACTGGGGCGGTGGCTGGGTGTACTACCCGGACTACGAGCCGACCGGTGAGGAGATCTTCCTCCCGACGGCGCCGTCGAACGCCGGTTCGTTCAACGACGCCAAGCTGAACACGTTGATGCACGGCACGGACTTCGGGAACACGTCGATCTTCAAGTACGAGGATTACGCGGCGAAGCTCGTTCCCGTCGTCTACCAGCCGAACATCGACTACGCACTGACAGAGGCCCGGGACAACCTGAAGGGCGTCTCGGCGTTCCAGAACGCGTTCGGCCTCTACCTCCCCGAAGAGCTCTACTTCTCGAAGTAGTCGCGGCAATTCGGGAAAGTGTGGCACGCGGTCGCTCGGCCGGTCCGCATGGGCGGGCCGAGCGGCTGTTTCAGGCACCCTCCTGCGCCCCTGGTCGTCGACGACAGTCGTCGAACGGCGCCCGGACGGGCTCCGCGGCGGGGTGGTGTGGATCACCCGGCGCCGCAGCGAGGGGATAATGGCGGGAACGACGAGGCTGAGGAAGAGCAGCAGATGAACCGAGGCGACACGCGGTGACCGGGTATCTCCTCCGGCGCGTCGGCCAGGCGATCATCGTCGTTCTCGGGGTGACGTTCCTCGTGTTCATCCTGAGCCGTGTGATCCCGGGCGGAGAGGCGCGCGCCGCGCTCGGGCCGCGCGCCCTCCCGCAGGAGATTGCCCAGTTCAACCGCGTCAACGGATTCAACCTGCCGCTGTGGGACCAGTTCTACCAGTACTTGCGTAATCTTCTCGAATCGTTCAACCTCGGCTACTCGTACCACTACAACCAGTCGGTGAAGGCCCTCATCAGTGAGCGCCTCCCGAAGACCCTCGTCCTCGTCGGGATCGCGACGGTGTTCGCGCTGATCGTCGCCATCCCGCTCGGCGTCCTCCAGGTCGTGCGCCGCAACAAGCCGGTCGACTACGTGCTGACCGGCTTGTCGTTCATCGGGTACTCGGCACCCGCCTTCCTCCTCGGCACGCTGCTGATCCTGTACTTCGCGATCGACCTCCGCTGGTTCTCGGTCGAGGCGCCGCAGGGCGCGACGGTCGGGGCGATCCTCTCCGATCCGCGCGGTCTCGTGCTCCCCGTCCTCACGCTGTCGGCGCTCACCATCGCCGCGTTCAGCCGCTACATGCGCTCCTCGATGATGGAGGCGATGACCCAGGACTACATCCGCACGGCGCGCGCGAAGGGCGCGCGGGCCTGGCGGGTCCTGTTCCGGCACGCGCTGCGCAACGCGCTCATCCCGATCGTCACGTTGGTCGGGTTGTCGTTCCCGGGCATCGTCGGCGGCGCTCTCATCACCGAGACGGTGTTCAATTTCCCCGGGATGGGCCTGCTCACGACGCAGGCCGCGCTCCAGACCGATGTGCCGATCCTGCTCGGGACGACCTTCGTCGCCTCGCTCGCGACCGTCGCCGGCTCGCTGATCGCCGACATCTTGTACGCGGTCGTGGATCCCCGCGTGCGCTACACCTAGGACGCCGATGAGCGACGGAGACGACCGATGACCATGGGACCCCCGATCGGTGAGCTCGAGCAGCTCGAGGTGTCCGCCGGGACGCGGGGCGACCTCGGCGAGATCGCCTCGGGCGGCGAGGGGATCTCGACGGGGGGGATCGCCCGCCAGACCTTCCGGGTCTTCGCCGAGAACAAGCTCGCCCTGGTCGGTGCGGGCGTCATCATCTTCTTTGTTCTCTTCTGCTTCCTCGGTCCGGTCTTTTACTCGACGAACCAGGCGAACGCCGAGGCGGCGCTCATGTACTCGACCCAGAACTCCTCGCCTTCGCTGGGGCACCTCTTGGGCACCGATCCGGCGGGGTTCGACATGATGGGGCGCGTCATGTACGGCGGAGAGGTCTCGCTCGAGGTGGGATTCGCGGCCGCGGGCATCGCGACGGTGATCGGCGTCGTCTGGGGCGCGGTCTCGGGCTTCTTCGGTGGCTGGGTCGACGCGCTGATGATGCGCATCGTCGACGTCCTGCTCTCGGTCCCGCTGCTGTTCCTCCTCATCGTGCTCGCCGTCATCTTCCAACCGTCGCTTCCGCTGCTCATCCTGGTGATCGCCTTCGTCGCCTGGCTCGTCCCGGCCCGGCTCGTGCGCGGCGAGACGCTCTCGCTGCGCGTCCGGGAGTACGTCCAGGCCGTCCGGGTCATGGGCGGAACCGGTCGGCGGATCGTCGTGCGCCACATCATCCCGAACACCATCGGCACGATCGTCGTCAACGCGACGTTCAACGTCGCCGACGCGATCCTGTTGCTCGCCGCGCTCGGGTTCATCGGGCTCGGAGTGCCGCTGCCGCAAACCGACTGGGGCTCGATGCTCGCCAACGGCGTGAACTACGCGCTGAACGGCTACTGGTGGGAGATCTACCCGACCGGGCTCGCCATCGTGCTCGTCGTCGTGGCGTTCAACTTCGTCGGTGACGCGTTGCGCGACGCCTTCGAGGTCCGGCTCCAGCGCCGCTGATCTTCCCGGTTGTCACCCCGGGTTTGCCGGGCTACTCGACGACGCGGGTTCTGTCAGCCGGCGACCCCCGCAGCGCTCGCCGAGGCGAGTTCGTCCCCGATCGGGGTCTGCAAGGGGAAGTGGCACGCCACGAGGTGGTCGGACCCGACGGGCCGGAGCGGGGGCTCCTCGGCGGCACAGACCTCCTGCGCGAACGGGCAGCGCGTCCGGAACCGGCAGCCGCTCGGCGGCGCCATCGCCGAGGGCAGCTCACCCCGGACGATCTCGTGGCGGGTTTCCCGGGCGAGGACGGGATCCGGCACCGGGATCGCGTCGATGAGCGCCTGCGTGTACGGGTGCGCGGTCCGCTCGTAGATGTCGATCGCCGGTCCGGTCTCGACGAGCTTGCCGAGGTACATGACGCCGATCCGGTCGGCGAGGTACTTCACGACGGCGAGGTCGTGCGAGATGACGACGTAGGTGAGGTCGTGGCGCTGCTGGAGGTCCCGCATCAGGTTGAGGATCTGGGCCTGGATCGAGACGTCGAGCGCCGAGACGGGCTCGTCGGCGACGATGAGCTTCGGGTTGAGAGCGAGCGCCCGGGCGAGGCCGATCCGCTGCCGCTGCCCGCCGGAGAACTCGTGCGGGTAGAGCTCGGCCGCGCCGGCGGACAGTCCAACCTCGCCGAGGAGCTGGACGACGCGCTGGAACTGGGAACGGCGGTTGCCGATCTTCTGCACGACGAGCGGCTCGCGGACGATCGTCTTCACTCGCATGCGCGGGTCGAGCGACGAGTACGGGTCCTGGAAGATCATCTGCAGGTCGCGCCGGCCACGCCGCAGCGCCCGTCCCCGGAGCTTCGTCACGTTCAGCGACTCGTAGCGCACGCCGCCCTTCGTCGGGCGCTCGAGAGCGACGACGAGACGGCCGATCGTCGTCTTGCCGCAACCGGACTCGCCGACGAGGCCGAAGGTCTCGCCGCGCCGCACCGTGAATGAGACGTCCGAGACCGCCTGGACCGTGCCGATCTTGCGCTGGAACACCACCCCGGCGACGACGGGGTAGTCCTTCACGAGGTTCGTCACCTCGAGCGCGTCCTCGCTCATGAAAACGGGCGCCTCGGTTTCCGACTTCTTCGCCGTGGCGGCCGTCCTTGCGCCGTGCTCGGGCATGATCCCGCGGCGGGCGAGCCGCTCCTCCCTCGTCGCCGTCACCGGGTGGAAGCAGGCGTAGAGGTGGGCCTCGCTCGTCGCCACGTCGGCCGCGTCCGGACCGGGGCCGGTCGTCGCGCCGGGCGCACGAGCCGGACCGGGCAGCAGCTCCGGCTCGATGGTCCGGCACTCGTCGGTCGCGTAGCGGCAACGGGGGGCGAACCGGCAGCCGACGAGATCCCCCGACAGGTCCGGCGGCAGCCCGGAGATCGTGAAGAGCCGGCGGTTCCGGTCCTGGTCGAGCCGGGGGATGGACTCGAGCAGCGCCTCGGCGTACGGGTGGCGCATCGAGGCGAACAGCTCCTCGGTCGTCGCGGACTCGACGATCTTGCCGGCGTACATCACCATGACCCGGTCACTGCGCGCGGCGATCACTCCGAGGTCGTGGGTGATGAGGATGACGGCCATCTTCAGCCGTTCGCGCAGCTCGTCGATCAGGTTGAGGATCTGGGCCTGGATGGTGACGTCGAGGGCGGTCGTCGGTTCGTCGGCGATGAGGAGCTTGGGCTCGCAGGCGAGCGCGATGGCGATCATCACGCGCTGGCGAAGGCCCCCGGAGAGCTGGTGCGGGTACGTGTCGAGCCGCTCGGCGGGACGCGGCATGCCGACGAGCGTGAGGACCTCGAGGGCGCGCTCATAGGCCTCGGCCCTGCTGACCTTGCGGTGCAAACGGACGACCTCGGCGATCTGGCGGCCGATCTTCCACGTCGGGTTCAGCGAGGTCATCGGGTCCTGGAAGATCATCCCGATCTCGTTGCCGCGCACGTCGCACATCTGGCTCTCGTCGTAGGGCGCGAGGTCGCGTCCGAACAGCCGGATCGAGCCCCCTGTGACGTGGCCGACGTTCGGCAGAAGCTTCATGATCGACAGCCCGACCGTCGTCTTGCCGCAGGCGGACTCGCCGACCAGTCCGACGCACTCGCCGGGGTTGACGTGGAACGAGACGCCGTCGACGGCCCTCACGTTGGCGGTGCGGAGGTGGAACTCGGTGTGGAGGTTCTCCACCTCGAGGACGGGGGTGGGCGACGTCCCGTCCGCGGCCAACGCAGCCATCGACGAAAGACCTCCTCAGCTACTTGCCCGGGGCGCTGCGATCCCGGCGAACGACGCCGCGATGGCAAGAGACCGGGCGACCACGACCCTACGAGAACCCGTTCCGCGCCGCGGAGATCGCGCGGGACAGACGGGCCATCGTACCGGCTCAGGCGGCTCCGTCCCAGCCGGGATGGGGTGTCGGACGGCAAGGCGACCGGGCAGCAAAGCGAACGCCCCGGTGGGCTGCAAGGTAGGTTGGCGCCGAGATGATGCGGGTCGGAGTCCTCGGGGCGCGCGGGAGGTTGGGGTCGACGGTCTGCGGTGCAATCACGGCCGCCGCCGACCTCGAGCTCGTCGCCGCCGTCGACCCGAGGTCCGCGGGGGAGCCGGTCGCGGGGCTCACGGCGTCCCGTTCGATCGAGGCGCTGGCCGACAGCGACGCCGAGGTCGCGATCGACTTCACGGAACCGGGCGCCGCGGTCGAGAACCTCGTCTGGTGCGCGTCGCACGGAATCCACGCCGTCTGCGGGACGACCGGGATTACGGCGGAGGGGCTCGGCCGCCTGCGGGAGGTCTTTGGTCCGGCGGACCGGCCGAACGCGATCCTCGCCGCGAACTTCTCGATCTCGGCGGGCGTGATGATGCGCCTCGCCGAGCTGGCGGCGCCGTTCTTCGACGGCGTCGAGGTGATCGAGCTCCACCACGACCAGAAGAAGGACGCGCCGTCGGGAACGGCGCTCGAGACCGCCCGCCGGATCGGCGCGGCCCGTGAAGCCTCGGGTCGCGGGCCGTTCGGCGCGGACCCGACGACCACGGTGTCCTGCGAGGGAGCCCGGGGGGGCGTGGCGGCCGACGGGATCCACGTCCACTCCGTCCGGCTCGCGGGTCTCGTCGCGCACCAGGAGGTCCTCTTCGGCGGACCGGGCCAGTCGCTCCTCATTCGGCAGGATTCGTTCGATCTCGTCTCGTTCATGCCCGGCGTGCTGCTCGCCACGCGCCGGGTCGCGTCGACGCCGGGGTTTACCGTTGGGTTGGACGCGCTGCTGTCCATCTGAGGGCGCCCGCGCTCCGCCTGTGGCGCCTCCGAAGGGTTTCCCTCGCCGGGGTGGTCTGTCGTCGTGTCCCAGTCGTCGGCGGGCGGCTCGCGGACGTTGTCACTGGGAGCTGTCGTCGCGTGGTGACTCCTCGCGCCCGTGGCGGGCCCGTGCGCACGTGTCTCGGCTTGCGGGCCGGTGCGGTAGCGTCAAATAGTGCCCGTCTCGCCTCCGCCCCGGTTCGGCGCCGTCGTCACGGCGATGGCGACCCCGTTCGACTCCGCCGGGGGTCTCGATCTCGACGGCGCGGTGACGCTCGCCCGCTACCTCACCTCCCACGGCAGCGAGGGCCTCGTCGTGACGGCGACGACCGGGGAGGGAACGACGCTTTCCGATGAGGAACGCGTCGCGGTGTGGCGGGAGGTCGCGTCGGCGGTCGACGTCCCCGTGCTCGCCGGGGCGACGTCGAACGACACGCGGCACTCGATCGAGCTCGTGAAGCTCGCCAACGACTCCGGCGTCGCCGGTATTCTCGCCGTCGCCCCTTACTACAACCGCCCTTCGCAGGAAGGCATCGCCGCGCATTTCCGCGCCATCGCCGCCGAGACGGCGCTGCCGATTGTCCTCTACGACATCCCCGTCCGCACGGGGCGCAAGATCGCCGCCGAGACGATCCTGTCGCTCGCTACCACCACCGGCAACATCGTCGGACTGAAAGACGCGGCCGGGGACCCCTCGGCCACCGAGCGGCTGCTCGCCAAGGCCCCGCCCGGCTTCGTTTGCTACTCCGGCGATGACCTCATGACGCTGCCACTCCTCGCCGTCGGCGCCGTCGGGGTGATCGGGGTCGCGACCCACTGGTGCGGCTTCGAGTTCGGCGAGATGATCGGCCGGTTCCACGCCGGCGACGTGCGGGGGGCCCTCGAGATCGCCCGGGCGCTCATCGCGAGCCTCGTCTACGAGACGGGCGACGACGCGCCCAACCCCGTGCCGCTGAAGGCGATGCTGCGCGTCCTCGGCCTGCCCGCCGGTGAGTGCCGGCTGCCGATGGGGCCGGCCCCCGCAGGCCTCGAGGACCAGGCGCGGCGCGTGCTCGTCGATCTCGAGGCCTGGCGCCACGCCCGGGGTGCCCGTGGCTGAGGACGTCCGGCTCGTCTTCCTCGGTGGCCTCGGGGAGATCGGGAGGAACTGCGCGACGATCGAGCACGACGGCCGCGTCCTCGTCCTCGACTGCGGCGTCATGTTCCCCGACCCGGAGATGCCGGGGGTCGACCTCGTCCTCCCCGACTTCTCCTACCTGAAAGAGAACGCCGCCCGCATCGAGGGGATCGTGCTCACCCACGGCCACGAGGACCACGTCGGCGGGCTCGGGTTCCTGCTCCGTGACATCGAGACGAAGGTCTTCGGCTCTGCCCTCAGCCTCGGCCTCGCCCGCTCACGACTCGAGGACTCCGGCTCGGCGGAGCGTTCCGAACTGATCCCGGTCGCCGACGGCGAACGACGGCGGATCGGCCCGTTCGACGTCGAGTTCATCCCCGTGACGCACTCGGTGCCGCAGGGCTTCGCGGTCGCCTTCCACACCCCCCAGGGAGTCGTGCTCCACACGGGGGACTTCAAGCTCGACCTCACGCCGGTCGACCGCCGGCTGACCGACCTCGCCCGCATCGGCTCGCTCGCCGACACGGTCGGGATTCGTCTCCTGCTCTCGGACTCGACGAACGCCGAGGAGCCCGGTTTCAGCCGCAGCGAACGGTCGGTCGGCGAGACGCTCCGCCAGATCTTCGTCGAGCACCCGGAGCACCGGGTCATCGTCGCCTGCTTCGCGAGCCACATCCACCGGATCCAGCAGCTCTCCGACGCCGCGGTCGCCAACGGGCGCAAGATCGCGCTGCTCGGCCGCTCGATGCTCCGCAACGTCGCCCTCGCCCGCGAGCTCGGACTGCTCACGATCCCGCAGGGCGCGCTCATCGACGCGGAGAAGGTCGACGACCTTTCCCCCGGCGAGGTCTGTGTCATCTCGACGGGATCCCAGGGCGAGCCGATGTCGGCGCTGTCGTTGCTCGCCGCGGGCGAGAGCCGCCGGCTCAGCGTCGCCGACGGGGACATCGTCGTGCTCTCGAGTCACGCCATCCCGGGCAACGAGTGGGCGGTCGCCAAGGTGATCGACGGGCTTGCCCGGCGCGGCGCGAACATCATCCACTCGGGCATCGCCCACGTCCACGAGAGCGGGCACGCCAAGCAGGGCGAGCTCGCCACCCTGCTCAACGTGGCGCGGCCGCGCTGTTTTATCCCCGTCCACGGTGAATACCGCCACCTGCTGCGCCACGCGCGCCTCGCGATCGAGATGGGCGTCGAGGAGCAAAGCGTGCTGCTCTGCGAGGACGGTGACGCGGTGCGGCTCACCGACGAGGGCATCGACTTCGACGGCGAGGTGGCGGCGGGCTACCTCTTCGTCGACGGTGTCGTCGGCGACGTCGGCATGGGCGTGCTGCGCGACCGGCGCGTCCTCGCCGAGGAGGGTGTCGTCGTCGTCGTGCTCACCGTCGACAGCCGGACCGGCGAGATCATCACCGGCCCCGAGATCATCACCCGGGGCTGGGTGCACGCACCCGAAGCCGAGGAGCTGATCGACGACGCCCGCACCGCCGTCGTGAAGGCCGTCGGCGAGGTCGTGGAAAGCGGGTCGCGGGAGGCGGACGCCCTGCGCCGCGCC
Source organism: Acidimicrobiales bacterium (assembly GCA_050014835.1). Taxonomy (GTDB): domain Bacteria; phylum Actinomycetota; class Acidimicrobiia; order Acidimicrobiales; family Bog-793; genus Bog-793. Next base: position 1,465 of record JBEKCO010000057.1, on the reverse strand, counting down.
GCGCGCCGGGCCGTCGGCAAGATCGTCAGCGAGCGCACGAAACGCCGGCCGATGATCGTGCCCGTCGTGATGGAGGCCTGAGAGCCCGGGCTGTGTTGCTAGTGCCCTGACCGGAAAGGTTCGCGCGCCTTCGCCGCTGTTCCAGTAGTTCTGAGTCGCGAATGTCAGGACCGGAAAGGTTCGCGCGCCTTCGCCGCTGTTCCAGTAGTTCTGAGTCGCGAATGTCAGGGTGGTTGGCGACGTCGGTGCGCCCGACCGACGAGTCGGCTGTTCCCGAGCGCGTCGAAGCAGACCTCATACCTGGAGCCGGGGTTGACGTCGCTCAGGCGGCGCTTGCGGCAGGACGACCCCAGCGGCGCTGGCGCTCGGAGCGGACGCGGGCGCGTTCTCTTCGCTGGGCGGCGACGACGAGGTGGCTCGGGTGGTCGGAGTTGTTGAGGACGAACTCGCGGAGCGGCCCGAACTGGCACTCGATTGGGTTGGCCCAGGAGCTGTAGGTCGGCGTAAAGCAGAGCTCGACGGCGTGGCGCTCGCACCAGTCGCGGATCTTCTGACCCTTGTGCGCCGAAAGGTTGTCCAAGATCACGTAGATCGGCTGGCTGTCGGGCCGCATCGCACGGATCTGTCTCAGCGCGGCGAGGGTGTTCATCGCGCCCTTCTTCTCGCGCACCGTGCCGAAGAGCACGTCGTCAGCGACCGAGTAACAGCTGTGGAACTGCCGGACACCGGCCGTCTTGTGGAAGTTGGCCCGCAGTCGCTGCGGCTTTCCGCTCTTTGACCAGGAGGACCCTCCGATCGGGTGGAGCCCGAGTGGTCCGAACTCGTCGAACGCGAAGCAGCGGTCGAGGTGACCGGTGAGGACTTCGTCGATGCGGGTGAGCTTCTCGTCACGAGCCGGGTCGTTCGACTCCTTCCAGGTCTTTGTCCGCTGGAAGGTGACGTCGTTGGCGACGAGCAGTTCGCGAAGGCGTTCCCGCCCGATGCGCACGGGGTGCTCGTCGTTCTCGGCGAGGTAGGCAGCGAGCTTTCTGATGCTCCAGCGAGTGAAGGGCAGTCCGACCGACTCGGGTCGGGCGGTGGCCGTCTTGACGATGAAGGCTTCGTCGTCAGTCGTGATCCGGCGGGGACGGCCACCCGCCCACTTGGGGTCCAGCGAGGCCATCCCCATCTCATTGAAGCGGTGGATCATCTCCCGCACGCGATCGGGCGAGGTCTGCACGAGCCGCGCGATCGCTTCCACGGTGTTGCCACCAGCAGAGGCGAGGACGACCATCGACCGCCGCCACTTCACGATCGACTTGTAGGTCTTGCCACCACCGCGGCGGACGATCCGCAGCAGCTGCCGGCCTTCGACGTCGGTGAGTCGACGGACTCTCAGTGGTTGCTGGGGCATGCACCAGCGTGGCAACCCATCAACGCGCGGTGGTGGATCACCGCCCTCGAGAGATACCGGTCACGGCACTAG
>JBEKCO010000056.1:0-10593 GCA_050014835.1 Acidimicrobiales bacterium | reverse complement strand
CCGCCATCACGGCGATGTCCCACGCCCTCGGGATGACGGTCGTCGGCGAGGGGATCGCGACGAGCGAGCAGCTCGACGAGCTCACCGAGCTCGAGTGCGACACCGCCCAGGGCTTCCTGTTCGCCCGCCCGCTCCCGGCCGACGCGATCGCCGCGTACCGGCGCGGCGGGACACCGCACCCCGGGTAGGGAGCGCCCTCGCCGGCCACATCCGGCGTGGCGCCGCGGTGCTTGCGCCGCGTTGCACACTCTGGCGAGTCGTCGGGCCCCAGATTTGTGGCGTGAGATGGTCGTCCAGGACCTTGTCCCCTGGCGACGTGGTTTGCCACTCCCACGACTTTCCCCCTATGCGATCGGCCGTTCCTGCCACAGACTGTGCTGGTGCGAAGAGGCGGGAAAGGTGAGACGAGACGGCCCGGACGTGTCCGGGAGATCGCCGGAGACGAGCTTGACGCCGGGGCGCCACGGAACGTCGGCGATGAGCAAGGTGGGGAACGGGAGCAAGCTGGTGGCATGCTCCGGCCAGCGGGCGCCGAAACCGGTCCCGAAGTCGGGCTGACCGACCGCCGGCGCGCCCTCATCCTCCTTGTTGTCGTTGTCGGTGTCTTGATGGCCGCTGTTGACACGACGATCGTCGTTCTGGCGCTTCCGGCGATGGAACGGTCGTTGCACATCGCGCTCTCCGCAGTCGTGTGGGTGATCGTTGCCTACATCCTCGTCGTCACGATCCTGGCGACTCAGGTTGGCCGCCTCGGCGACATGTTCGGCCGATCGCGTATGTACGAGCTCGGTTTCGCGGTCTTCATCGTCGGGTCGGCCCTGTGCGCGACGGCGACGAGCGAGACGACGATCATCGTCTTCCGCATCGTCCAGGGTGTCGGCGGGGCGTTCCTCACGGCGAACAGCGGTGCGGTCTTGGCCGACGCCTTTCCCAAGCAACAGCGGGGGAAAGCCTTCGGATACAACGCAATCGGCTGGAACGTGGGAGCCATCCTCGGCATCCTGATCGGCGGTTTGATCATTACGTACGCGTCGTGGCGGTGGATCTTCTGGATCAACGTCCCCACGGGCCTGCTGGCCCTGGCGCTCGCGCTCAAGGTTCTCCGCGACCGCAGCCCGCGTCAGCGGCAGCGTCTCGACCTGGTCGGGATGGGTCTTCTCGGCGCGGGACTTTTCGGCGTGCTCTGGGCGATGACGAAACTCGCGACGTCGAAACTCTCGGGCCCGCTGCTCGCCACCCTCGTGGGCGGTGTCGTCGTTCTGGTCGTCTTCGTGATCGCCGAGCACCACCGCGACGCACCGATGGTCAACCTGCGGCTCTTCCGGATCCCGACGTTCGCCCCCACGCTTCTCGCCGCGCTGTTCCAGGGCCTCGCGAACTTCGCCGTGCTGTTCCTGGTCCTCATGTACCTCCAGGGCGTTCGTCACCTCACGCCGCTCGACGCGTCGTTGCTCCTTATCCCCGGGTACCTCGTAGGCGGCATCATCGGGCCCATCTGCGGCCGGCTCGCCGACCGGTTCGGCGCGGTCTGGCCGGCGACGATCGGCCTCGGCATCGAAGTGCTCGCGCTGGGCGTTTACTCCCAGCTCACCAGCACGACTCCGCTCGCGGTGGTCACCGTCGCGGCGGTGCTGAACGGGCTCGGGGCCGGCGCGTTCATGCCGGCGAACAACTCGGCGGTGATGAAGGTGGCTCCGGGCAGGGATTTCGGGATCGCCTCGGGGTTGCTGCGCACGTTCGCCAACATCGGAATGGTGTTCTCGTTCTCGGTCGCGGTCCTCGTGGCCGCGCGCTCGATCTCCCGTCAGCTCGCATTCGCGATCTTCGTCGGCACGACGAGCCTGTCCCGCCAGCTGGGATCGGCGTTCACGACGGGTTTGCACGCCGCGTTCTTCTCCTCGATCGGGTTCATGGCCCTCGCCGCGTTGCTTTCCGCGACCCGCGCCCTCGGCGCCCAGAAGCCGACCATGGCGGGGCCGATCGACCCCGGGGCGTCGGCCGTTCGCCAGGGACCGGAGCGGGCTCGGGCGGGCGGCACGAACCTCGACGATGGCGACGGGTAGGTGACCCGGGCGACAAGGACGGATCCGGTGCCGCGGGCCGGATCAGCGTCGCCAGGTGGCGCGGCGCTCGGCGCGTCCGTCGCTTTCGACCACGGATGTGTGGTTAGGTGAGGCCCGTGGAACGGATGCCGCGGGGAGCTCCCGCCCGGACGGGGCCGGTCTCGCCCCCCGAACCGGCGAAAGAGGATCGGCCGTTCGCCCCGGACGCGCTGCCGGGCCCCGACATCGCAGCTCTCCCGGAGACGTTCCGCTACCGGCTGAAGAACGTCCTGCTCGGCCCGCCGCTCGCCACCGAGCGCCAGACCGTCGAACGGCTGGGCAAGATCGCCGGTCTCGGCGTCCTCGCGCCCGACATGATCTCGTCCTCCGCCTACGGCACGGAGGAGATGCTCACCCAGCTCGTCCCGTGGTTCGGCGTCGCCGCGTTCGCCCTTCTCATCCCCGTGACGTTCGTCATCCTGGGGATCCTCGTCTTCGTCACCCTGTCGTACCTCGAGGTGATCAAGGCCTACACGAAGGCCGGGGGCTCGTACGTCGTAGCGCGGGACAACTTCGGGCCGCGCACCGCCCAGGTGGCGGCGGTCGCCCTGCTCATCGACTACACGGTCACCGTCGCCGTGCAGTGCACGGCCGGCACCGACTCGCTCACCTCGCTCGTCCCGCCGCTCGTGCCCTACACCGTGCCGATCACGGTCGCCGTGATCGTCTTCCTTTGCTACGGGAACCTGCGCGGCATCCGCGAGGGCGCGAAGACGTTCGCCCTCCCCACGTACCTGTTCATCCTCGGGCTCGGCTCGACCGTCGTCGTCGGGCTGGTCCGCGAGGCGATCGGCGACGTGCCGGCGCAGATCTCCCGCCAGGCGGGAATGCTGCCCTTCGGACAGCACAGCGGGCTCGTCGCCTTCGCCGCGATCACCGTGATCCTGCGGGGTGTCGCGAACGGCGGATCGTCGCTCACCGGCCTCGAGGCGATCTCGAACTCCGTCGGGGCCTTCAAGCGGCCCGAGGCCCGCAACGGCCGGATCACCCTCGTCATCATGAGCTGCGTGCTCGGGTTCCTCGTCCTCGGCGTGACGCTGCTCGCCCACTGGTCGCACGCCTCTCCGTACTCGGCGGGCTCTCCGACGGTCATCTCGCAGGTGGCGGCGTGGGCGCTCGGGACGCACGGCATCGGGCTCGCCCTCAAAGACCTCGTCGTCATCGCGACGATGCTGATCCTTTTCACCGGGGGCAACACGAGCTTCAACGGCTTCCCCTACCTCGCGAGCTTCGTCGCCGGGGATTCGTTCCTGCCCCGCCAGCTGACCCGGCGCGGCCACCGGCTGGCGTTCTCCAACGGCATCATCGTCCTCGCCGTCGTGGGCATCGCCCTCGTCGTCGGCACCGGTGCCAACCTCACGAGCCTCATCGCGCTCTACGCGATCGGCGTGTTCACCGGGTTTGCCATGGCGGGGGCCGGGATGGTGAAGCACCACCGCACGCTGCACGAGTCGGGCTGGAAGTACCGCCAGGTGATCAACGGCTTCGCCGCCGTGCTCTCCGCGATCGTCGTCCTCATCTTCGCCGTGTTCAAGTTCACCGAGGGCGCCTGGCTCGTCGTCGTCCTCGGCCCGCTGCTCTACGTCGTCCTGCTCCGGCTCCACCGCCAGTACACGACGGAGTCCGAGGAGCTCGAGGTTGGCGCGGCGCAGGCCTGCGAGGCGCCCGTCCTGCGCCGCCACGTCGTCCTCATCCTCGTCGACCGTCTCGATCTCGCCGCGGCTCGCGCCGTGCAGTACGCGCGCACGCTCAACCCGGACGAGCTGCGGGCGGTGCACTTCGCGGTCGACCCGCGGGATGCCGCGAGGCTGGAGGCCGAGTGGAGCCGGCTCGGGCTCTCGCGGCTGCCGCTCGACATCGTCGACTGCCCGGACCGCCGCCTCGCGCGTGCCGCCCTCGAGCTCGCCGCGCAAGTCCTCGCCCGGGGCGACACGGAACTGTCGGTCGTCATGCCGCGACGCGCCTTCAAAACAGCCTGGCAGCGGATCCTCCACGACCGCACCGCCGACCGGATCGCGGCGGCGGTGTCGCAGCTGCCCCACGCCAACGCGACGATCGTCCCGTTCCAGCTTTCGAGCGCCCCCGCCCAGCACCGGGCGATCGCGCTCCTCGAGCGGACGGGGACCCACCGCACGCGCCCCGTCGTGCGCGAGGGGGACGGGGAGACGTCGAAGATCTCCGGCACGACGCCGATCGTCGAGGTGCAATGGCGGGACCGGGTGCGCGTCGCCGGTCGCATCCGGTCCGTTCGCGTCCCCGCCGGCGGCGCGACGGCGAATCTCGAGTGCACGCTCGTGGACTCGACGGGGGCGATCCTGCTCGTGTTCCAGGGGCGCCGGCACATCCCCGGCGTCCAGCAGGGGGCGCGCCTCGTCGCCCGCGGGATGGTCGGCGCCTGGCAGGGCCAGCTGGCGATCTTGAACCCGGTCTACGAGCTCATCGCCGGGCCGGAGCAGGCCGAGGTCGACACGACGCCCTAATGGGGGCGGACCAGCTCGTGACCGGCGCCGGATCGCGCCGCCGGCATGGGACGGTCGACCGTGAGGAGTTGTCCCGGCACCCCGGGCGGTGTTGCATAGGGTTCGTGCACCTCGTCGTCGTCGGTTGCGGACGGGTCGGAGCCGAACTCGCGATCCGCCTCAGCGAGCAGGGTCACGGTGTCTCGATCATCGACCGGGTGCCCCAGTCCTTCTACCGCCTCCCCGACGACTGGACCGGCGAGAAGGTCGTCGGTTCCGGGTTCGACCTCGACGACCTGAACGCCGCCGGGGCGTCGACGGCCGGCGGCCTCGCCGCGGTGACGAGCGGGGACAACACGAACATCCTGACGGCCCGGATCGCCCGGGAGCACTACGGCATCGCCAACGTCGTCGCGCGTATCTACGATCCGCGGCGCGCGCTCATCTACCAGCGGCTCGGGATCCCGACGGTGGCGTCGGTCACGTGGACGATCGAGCAGGTCATGCAGCGCCTCGTGCCGGAGATCGAGACGGGTGCCTGGACGGATCCGACAGGGCAACTCGTGCTCGTCGAGCGGCAGCTGCCGGAGGCGTGGGCGGGACGGCCGCTCGGCGGCCTCGCGATCGAGGGCAAGGCCAAGGTCGCGGCGGTGCTCCGCGGCGGGGAGCCGCGGCTCGACACCGACGGGCTCGTCGGCCAGGAGGGCGACATGCTGCACCTCATCGTGACGAGGGATTCGGTGGGCGATCTCGGGCGGCTGCTCGAGACCCCCGTGCCGGAACCGGTCGACGACGAACCCCAGGACAGGCCGTGAAGGTCGCGATCGCGGGCGCCGGGGACACCGGCAGGGCGATCGCCAGGGACCTCCGGGCGAACGGGCACGACGTCCTTTTGATCGAGAAGGACCGCGAGGTCGTCGCCCTCCACCAGCCCGCGCTGGACGTGACGTGGGTCGTCGCCGACGCCTGCGAGATGCGCTCGCTCGACACGGCCGGGATGGCCGACGTCGACGTCGCCGTCGCCGTCACCGGCGACGACGAGGACAACCTCGTCATCTCGCTGCTCGCCAAGCAGGAGTTCGCGGTGCCGCGCGTCGTCGCCCGCGTGAACACGCCCGAGAACCAGTGGCTCTTCAACGACTCGTGGGGTGTCGACGTCTCGGTGTCGACGCCGGCGTTGCTCACGTCCCTCGTCGAGGAGGCCGTCTCGGTCGGGTCGCTCGTCCCGCTCCTCGAACTCGGCGACGGTGAGATCCATCTCGTCGAGGTCACGCTCGCCGCCGGGTCGCCCGTCGCGGGCAAGGCGCTCGCCGACCTCGAGCTGCCGCGGGACGCGACGGTCGTCGCCGTCGTGCGCAAGAGCCGTGTCGTGCCGCCGCGGGCCGAGATCGAGCTCGCGACCGGTGACGAGATCCTGTTGCTGGCGACCACGGACGCCGAGGAGGCGGTCTACCGGCTGCTCGTCGGGTCCTAGACGGAACGGTCGGAGGCCGGAGGCCACGGCGCACGTCCGGGAGGTGGGAGTTCGCGCGGGTTGTATGGTGCAAGCGGACGCCTCGCGGTCGGCCGGGTGACGGAGAGGGCGGAGAAGACGTGAGCACGGTGAGGCCCAGCGCGCGGTTGGTCGCGATCCCGGTCGCAATGGCGCTCGTCGCGTTCGCGGCGGTGGCGACGGCGGGCGCCGCGGTGCCGGTGCAGTCGCCTCAGCCGGCCGCGACGGTCATCGTGCGGGCCCCGATCGCCCGGGTGACCGCGGTCGTCGGCGACAAGATCGTGGTCGACCTCACGGCGTGCGCGGCGAGCTGCGGATACACCTGGAAGGTGACACGCGGCCCGGCGGCGTCGGTCGCGAAGTACGTCTCGACCGCGTACATGCACCCCTCGGCAACGAAGGGCTCCGTCGGGGGGACCGAGATCGAGGGGGTCGCGTTCCGCGCCGTCGGCACGGGCTCGACGACGATTCTGCTGAAGTACTTCCCCCCCGGCCGCAACGCCAAGCCGGCGAAGTCCTACGAGTTGAAGCTGCGGGTGACCTGACCGCGGACCGGCCGTTCCAGATCAGGGCAGGAGCAGGCGCGCCAGTCGCCGTGAGGTGACGACCAGGCCGGCGAGCCCCACGACCGCGAGGTACGTCGCGTGGCCGACGAGCGACGCCGACAGTGCCCCGGCGTCGAGGCCGCGTTCCAGGGCGACGCCCTGGTAGAGGGGGGTCGCCCGCACGACGAGCTGCAGCCATCCGGGGTAGACGCTCAACGGGTAGAAGGTCGCCGAGAAAAGGAACATCGGGATGATGGCGAGCGACACCTTGTCGAAGTCCTGCCAGCTGTGCATGAACGAGGTCGCGGCCAGCCCGACGCCGGCGAAGGAGAACCCGATGAGGATCGCGGCTGGCAGGCACAGCACCGCCCACGGCGAGAGCACGTAGCCGAAGCCCGCCATGACGACGATGAACACCCCGGAGTACGTCGAGCCGCGGATGAGCGACCAGCCGAGCTCGCCGAGCGCGACATCGCCCGGCCCGAGCGGCGTGGAGAGCATCGTGTCGTAGGTCTTGGCGATCTTCAGCCGGAAGAACATGTTGAACGTCGCGTCGAAAAGCGCCCCGTTCATCGCCGAGGAGGCGAGGAGACCGGGGGCGACGTAGGCCGTGTAGGCGACGAGGGCGTTGCCGATGCGCAGCGCGCCAACGAGCTTGTTCAGGCCCACGCCGATCGAGAGCAGGTAGAAGAAGGGCTCGAAGAACCCCGAGACGAAGATGATCCAGCTCCGGCGGTAGACGAGAAGGTTCCGCTCGACGAGCCGGAGGGCGCGGCGCGAGCCCAGCACGCCGATCGGCGTGATGCGGAACGGAGCGGAGACGGCCGTAATCACCAGACGAGCCTCTTGCGGTAGCTGCGCACCGCGAACACGTAGCCGACCACGACGAGGGCGACGAGGTAGCCGGCGTGCACCGCCCCCGCGGCGATCCCCAGGTTTCCGAGGACGAGGCCCCTGCAGAGCGCGACGCCGTGGTAGAGGGGCGTCGCATAGGCGACGTACTGGAGCCAACGGGGCAGCTGCGTGATCGGGAAGAAGGTCCCGGAGAACAGGAAGAGCGGGATGAGCCCGAACCGGTAGAGCGACGAGAACCCCCGGTCGCTCTCCTGGGTCCCGGCGAAGGCCATGATCGGCGTGACGAAGGCGAGACCCGCGAGCACGCCCGCCGGAATGGCGAGCACCGCGAGTCCGGAGCGCAGCGTTCCGAACGCCTCCATGATGGCGACGTAGATCGCGCAGACCGTGACGAGGCGGACGGCGATCCAGGCGAGGTGGCCGCGGAGCACGTCTTTCACCGTGAGCGGTGTCGCGAGCATGGCGAAGTACGTCCGCCCCCACTTGATGGCGTCCATCACCGGGTACATCGACTCGTTGGCGCCGACCTGCATCGCCGTCGCGGCGAGGAGCCCGGGCGCGAGGAAGTCGAGGTAGCTCACCCCCGAGACCGCGTGCACGTGGTGGTCGACGAGCGATCCGAGACCGACCCCAAGGGCGGCGAGGTAGAGCACCGGGTAGAGGAAGCTCGTCGTCACCGAGCCCCGCCAGGTCCTCTTGTACTGGAACGCCCAGTAGGCGAGCGATCTCAGCCAGCGCGGGGCGCCGACGCGCGGTTGGGTTGCGGTGCCAAAGGCCGTCACGACGCCGCCCATCGGTCAGTCGACGAGTGAGCGGCCGGTGAGGTGCAAAAAGACGTCCTCGAGGCTCGAGCGCCGCACGAGCGTGCTCTCCGGGTTGAGACCGAGTCGGTGGACGCGCCCCAGTGTCGCGTCGCCGTCGTCGGAGTAGAGCAGGATGCGGTCCGGGAGCACCTCGCGACGCTGGGCGATCCCGTCGAGGCGGTCGGCGACGTGTTCCGGCTCCGTCGAGCCGAAGCGCAGCTCGACGACTTCACGTGTCGAGTACCGCGCGATGAGCTCCGCCGGCGCGCCTTCGGCGGCGAAGCGGCCGCGGTCCATCACCGCGAGGCGCTCGCAGAGCTGCTCGGCCTCGTCCATGTAATGGGTCGTGATGATGAGCGTCACGCCCCGGCGCCGCAACCGGTAGAGGCGATCCCAGAGCAGGTGCCGAGCCTGGGGGTCGAGTCCCGTCGTCGGCTCGTCGAGGATCAGCAGTTCCGGTTCCGACACGAGAGCGCGCGCGATCGTGAGGCGACGCCGCATGCCGCCGGACAGCGACTCGACCTTGTCGCGGGCGCGCTCGCTGAGCTGCACGAAATCGAGCAGTTCGTCGGCGCGTTCGCGGATCAGACGGCGCGGCAGGTCGAAGTAGCGCCCGTAGACGAGGAGGTTGTCGAGCACCGTCAGCTCGAGATCGAGGGTGTCGTCCTGCGGGACGAGACCGATCCGGGCGCGGATCTCGGGGCCGTCGCGGTCCGGGTCGCGGCCGAGCACCCGGAGCGTTCCCGCAGAGACCGGTGACATGCAGGCGATCATGCGCATCGTCGAGGTCTTCCCGGCCCCGTTCGGGCCGAGGAACCCGTAGGAGCTGCCGCGCCCGATGTCGAAGTCGATGCCGTCGACCGCGACGAACTCACCGAACCGCTTCACGAGCCCGCGCGCCGTGACGAGCGGTTCCCCGCTCGCGGTCAGCGCGCGCGCCGCCCCGGTGAAGTCACTCGACAGGTCCACGGCCCGCCAAGCTACTCGCCGGGAAAACGGCCCCGGTTGCGACGGTGGCCGGATCCGGGGCCGAACGGCTGCGGGACGGCGATGACCCGGTGGAGGTACCGGCTGCTCGCGGCGCGGTGTCCCAGGGTCGAGCTAGCGGGTTAGTTCGCGCGGCCTTCCCGTCGCGCCAGCGATCTTCCACGCCGCGGGGAGGAGGGCCGCGGCGAGCGCCGTCTTGATCGCCTCGCCGACGAGAAACGGCGTCAGTCCCTTGTCGATCGCCTCGGCGGCACCGAAATGGTAGGAGACGGCGAGCCACGGGACCCCGATCGCGAAGATGATCGCATCGCCGCACAGCATCGCCGGGAGCGAGCTCACGATCCGCCGGTCCGCCCGCCGTTCGGCGAACCAGCCGCAGACGACCGCGGCGACGAGGAAGCCGACGACATAGCCGAACAGTCCGCCGGGCCATCCCGCGGCGTGATCGGCGAACCAGGGCACGCCGGCGAGCCCGGCAAGGCCGTAGAAGGCGACGGCGGCGCCCGCCCGGCGGGCGCCGAGGGCGCTGCCCGCCAGGACGACTCCGAGTGTCTGGCCCGTGATCGGAACCGGGGTCCACGACAGCGGGATCGAGACCTGCGCGAGGAGCCCGACGAAACCGGCGGCGCCGACGACGAGGACGGCGTCCCGGGCGCGAACCCCTGGGACGAGGTCGGCGAGGACGAGCGGTCGCCGAAGGGGAAGGGTCGCGGCGTCGGTCGGCACGGCGGCCACCTTACCGAGTGGCACCGGCCTGACGAACTGGTGCGCTTGTCGACCGCACCGGCGAGCCGGCCGCGACCGCTGGACCGAGCGGGCCGATCAGCCCCTCGTGGCGTTCTCGCAGACCGTCTCGGTGATGAGCCGGGACACGACGTACGGATCGGCGTTGGCGTTCGGCCGGCGGTCCTCGATCCAGCCCTTCTGCTCCTTCTCGACGTTCCAGGGGATCCGGACCGACGCGCCGCGGTCCCAGGGCGCATAGTGGAACTTGCTCCAGTGGGCCGTCTCGTGCGCTCCGGTCAGCCGGTCCTTGATGCCGTCGCCGTAGTTGTCGATATGGTCCTCGACACGGTTCGCCAGCGCCTCGCAGGCGGCGAGGATCGGCTTGTAGCCCTCGCGCATCGCTTTGGTCGAGAAGTTCGTGTGGCCCCCGGCACCGTTCCAGTCACCCGGCACAGGCTTGGCGGCAAGGCTCACGTCGGCGCCGAAGTCCTCGGCGATGCGACAGAGCAGCCAGCGGGCCAGCCACAGCTGGTCGCCGATGACCGGCGGCGGCAAGATGCCGACCTGGAACTCCCACTGGCCCTTCATCACCTCGGCGTTCGTCCCCTCGATCGATATCCCCGC
>JBEKCO010000055.1:0-10790 GCA_050014835.1 Acidimicrobiales bacterium | reverse complement strand
CCACCCGGCGCTGGCGCTCGTCGAGATGAGGCTGCACCGTGTCGAAGAACACCTCGAGCGTCTCAGGGCTCAACTCCACGCCACGAGCGTACTACTCGCGTGTTATTCTGTGGTGGACCCTAGCTGTCATCTCAGTCCTATCGTGTGCACAACATTACGACGCCGCGCTGCGCAGCTATGAGGTGATGCGAAAGATGCGCTCTCTTCGTCGATCGGTCCATCTCGCGTTGGCCTCGAAGTGGCTCTTGCGACTGTCAGCGTCGGTGCTCACGACCGTCGGCGTCGTAACTTCACTGACTATGCCCCCAGGCGGGGCCGCGGCGGCGAAATCACGGGTCCCGAGCGCGTTCGCGACGGCTCGGCCCTTCTGGGCCGAAGCTGCCTCTTTGCCGGACGCTGAGGTAGGCGCGGTGCTCCAGCACGTCGGCAAGGTCCTGGCAAAGGGCGAGGATCCCGCCAATCGCTCGTCGTATAGCCAGGCAATAAACCAACTGAAGACTGTGCCGTACCTTTACGCGGCCGGTTCTTCCCAGGCTGAGCTGTCCTCAGCTCACCAAGCGGTCATCAAGCTGGGCGCCTTCTTCGGCACTCCCGGGCTTTACATCAAGACCCGTTTTTGGCCGGCTGCTAGCCCCTTGCCAATGCCACGTTGCGGTTCCACCCAGGTGCTTTTTCTCGCCTCCCGGCACATGTCATCTGCGTTCGTCGTCATGATCGAGGTGCAGAAAGCCAAGGTCCTTTGTGGCGGGATGGACTATGTGAACTATTTGAGGTCGGGGCCCAAACTGATCGTGCCGCTTGCCGTCGACGCGCCTGTGTTCGAACTGCGGCAGCTCGCCGCGGGGCCTATAACCACGCACCGGGTGGGGCAGATGGACATAGGCAACTCGGGCTTCGACCCGTACTACACCTACACGCAACACGGAGACGAGGTCACGGCCCTGACTCAGGTGTACGAGTCGTAAGGGGCTGAACTTTGGCAACTACCCCCTCTCCCCCGCTGTTGAGCCTGCCGGCGAAGTCAAGGGAATGGGCCATTGACTACTGCGAGATTCGCCGGATCAGCGATCCGGAAGCGCGGCGTTGACGCGGAGCGGCCCGTTCGACTCGCGCTCGAGAATCGCGTAACAGGTGAGCGGGAAACCGCGAGCGAAGGCTTCGCGCAACCGAGGGTACGGATAGGACTGGAGGAAGCCGAGCCTTTGGCCGTCGAGCGAGAGTGCCCAGTAGTCGGCTTCCGGAGTGAGAAGGGCGGTCCGTTCGGTCTGTGCGGATCTCGCATCGCCGGCGAGCGACCGGTCGAGCATCTCAGAATGGCGGCGCGGGAGATCGACGGGTCTCGCGCCGATCGGCGGGAGGAACGGTTGGACCGCGGCCCGCACGGCCGGCTTGGTGTGGAGCCAGACGTGGCCCTCGGCGTCGACGTCGAGTTCGGCGCGACAGGTCGCCGGGAGACCGCGTCGGTGGAGCTTGTCGATGACGTCTCGGAACGGGCCAGCCGCGTCGTAAGGGATGGTGGCGACCTGCCAGCCGGCCACGAACACCCGGACCTCCCCGGCGAGCTCGCCGGTCGTCTGGATTCTCAGTTCCGCGGTGACGAGCGGACCGTGCTGGTGAACGAGACGCCGTGTCTCGTGACAGAAAGTGGCACCGAATGCCGGGAAGGTGCCGAGGGTCTCCTGGAGCGTCGGCCAGGCGAGCCAGGTGGCCGCAGGAGGCTGTGCGGCATAGACGCGCCGCCGGGACAGGGCCATGGGTCGAAGCTACTGGGAGCGGCGGCAATTCCGGACACGGCGGCGACGTGCGCCGGTCGGAGGCATGGGGTGCCGCAGGCTGGACTGGCGAAGCTCCCGCGCCGGCGTCAGGTCCGCGCGCTCGAACTCTTTGCCGCGCAGATCGGCGAAGTCACTGTCGCTCTTGGCGGCGAGGCTGGGACCAGAGTGCCGACGTTGCGATCACCGGGTGACGGCCTTCATCGACCATGACCGAGGGCCAGACCGGGATTCCAAAGGCGGACGGCGCCGTCTTCACCGCCCGAGGCGAGCAGGTTCCCGTCGGGACTGAAGGCGATGCTTCTGATCCTGGCGAGGTGGCATTCGGAGTGAAGCGAACGGTCCGATGTCCGAAGGTCCCAGATCCGCAAGGAGTTGTCTCGTCCTGCCGTCGCGACGGCCGCCGTGGGCCCGGGCCGGGCAGCCGGGAGGGGTGGGCGATCTACGCGGTTGGCTTCCGGGCGCGCAAAGACCCCGGCCCATCGGGCCGGGGTCTTTGAACTGGCGTTATCGGGCCGTCGCGGGGCGACGGCGGTTTATACGGAACAGCAACAGCGATCCGAGCACGACCGCCCCGAGGGAGGCACCGACCGCGGGGTCGAAAGGCGTGTCGGCGCTGCCGAAGGAGAGCTGCCAGACGACCTGGTCCTTGGCACCATCGCCGCCGGAGGCGGTGAGCGTCGCCGTGTAGGTCTTGTCCATGGACAGCCCTTTGGTCGGAACGGTGAAGGTCAGTTCCAACAGGCAGTTCGATGTCCCGAAGGTGCAGCCCTCCGGGTAGTCGGCGTGCGACGCGGCATTCGGGGTCGGGCCCTTGTACTGCGGGTTGTAGGCGAAGAGGCCGTCCGAAGGGAGCGAGGTGATGGCCAGTTCGAGCACGGTCACGGACTCGCTCACCCCGGACCCCGTGACGGTCAGTCTGGGTGAGGTCCCGATGCCGTACTTGCCGAGCAGGTAGACGGTCGTCGGTGCGCCGATCGTCGGCGAGGTGGGCGTCGCTCCCGCGTAGCCGAGCAGGGCCTCACAGCCGCTCCTCATCGTGCAGCTGCCGCCCGGGGACAACTCGCCCGCCGAAGTCGACGACGCGGCCGAGACCGCGAAGCCGAGGGCGGTCGCGAACGCGAGCACCGCCACGCCGCCGAGGACTCTTCTCCGCCCTTTTCTCATCGCCTGTTTTCGCTCTCAGCTGGATGCCCGGCCGCGCTCATCGCGCGGCCGGGCGACGGGACCGGAAGAGCCGGCCATGCCGTCCTACGACGCGGCTACCGTGCTCTGGCGCCGGATCCGGCGACGGTGCTGCTGGTAGACGAGGACGCCACCGAGGAGCAGCGCGGCGGGAATCGCACCGATCGCGCCGATCGGCGTCGGGGTCCCGCACTCGCCCTTGGTCGGCGAGGCCGACACGAGGCTCGACTCGTACCCGATACCAGCCGAGTCGTAACCGGCGACCTCGTAGTAGTAGGTCGTGCCGTTCGAGACGGTCGTGTCGACGTAGGTCGTCGCCTTGAGGTTCGCCGCGACGGTGACGATCTCTGTCCAGCCGCTCGGGATCTCGGAATTGGTGAGCGGGATGCTCGTCGTGTTCCACGGCGTCGAGCTCGTCGACGAACGGAAGACGACCCAGCCGGTCGCGGTCGGACCGCTCGCCGCGGACCAGTTCAGCGTCACGCTGCTGTCGCACGCCTTCGCCGTGAGGTTGATCGGCGAGTTGGGGCAGGCGCCGGCGGGCAGCGTGCTCAACGCGAGCACCGCGACGGTCGCGAACGCAATTGCCGCTGCCCCTCCGAGGACCCTGCGTCGTTGCTTTCTCATCAGATTGGCCTGCTTTCGGTTGGGGCACCACGCTCGGCGGTGCGGCTGGGTGAAGAACAAGAAGAACAAGAGGTGATGGGGCTCATGACGACTGCTCGCCTTGCATGAACCGGCGGATTTGGGGCCAGTCGACGGTGGATCCCTCGCTGGAGGCCTTGTCGAGCTCCGCGAGGGTGACCTCGGAGGCGCTCGCCCGCTCGGCGAGGACCGGGTCCCACAGGAAGCGGTGCGACTCGAAGGCTTCGGCCTCGCGCACCCGCGCGGCGAAACCGCGGTAGCGGGCTTGGGACTCGGTGGCTTCGAGGTCGACGAGGCTGCCCATGTGGAGCACCTGCGACATGTGGGCGCGCAGCAGGTCGAGCTTGGACTCGACGAGCCCGGCGATGTCCACGTAGAGCGTCGGGGTGAATCCGATCGAGCTCGGCGACTCGAAGCAGAGCACCCGGGAGACGCGGCGTGCCGCGGCGAGCGCCGCCGCCGACGTCGCACGGTGGTCTTGGTGCGTGTCCTGGGGTGCGTGCGTGTAGACGACGTCCGGGGACGTCACGGCGATGACGTGCTCGATGACGCGCACGGCGTCGCCGCTCGCGGGGACCGAACCGTCGAGAAAGCCGCCCCACCGTAGATCCGCGCCGAGGAGGTTGGCCGCCTGTTCCTGTTCGCGGGTCCGCAGCTCCCCGTCGGGTCCTTGCTCGCCCGTCGTCATCACGAGAAGCGTGATGACGTCGCCGGCATGTCGGTGGCGCAACAGCGTCCCGCCGCAACCGAACTCGATGTCGTCCGGATGGGCTCCGATTGCGAGAACTCTCATCTAGCTGATGACTCCTTGTTCGTACGAGCGAAGCCCCGCCACCCTAACGGCGGTCGCCGATCGGCGAGGCGCGATGGGAAGCCCCCTGCCCGCCGTTGTGCATTTACTCCAATGAGCACGATGAGATTAAAGCAAATAAAGCGGAGTGACGGCTAGCTCACGCAGCGTGGCATTTCGGTGCATGGACAGTTGGCAAAAAAGTTCACGTTGTGCACACGTGCGGTCGCTCAGGGTGAGTGATAGGCAATATGGCGTTCTCCCTCATCGAGAAATCGTCGGGCCGGGGGTGAGGGGGTTCAACCTTGGGAGGCGGAAGATTCCCTGCTCGCCGGCCTAAGACGGTCGCGACGTTCCCGCTGGACCGACGGCGGATGGTGCGACCCAGAGCCGGACGGGGCTCGCAGCAGGAGACTCGGGCGAGGATCGTGAATCGCCTCGGGAGACGGTGGATGTTAGCGAGCGGAAGGCCCGGACGGTCACGTGGGAATTAAGTGGAAAAATGTCACGCCCCCTACCTGGACTTTGGCTTCACCGCAAGCGGCATGACACATATGTGCCCTTCTTGCACACGAATATGTCAATTTACGGATAACTAGTTTGAGTCATCGACGAAGTAGCCGAATTTCGTTGGCGCGGCTCTGTGGTCCGCCCGCTTCGAGAACGCTCCTTTCCGTCTTGCCGGGTCCGGTGGAGATGCGGACGGGCTGGCGGGCACGGCAGGGGAAATTCGAAACGGCCGACCGTGGAATGGCGATCAGACGATTTGATGGTTTGACGGTGAAGCAGCGGTCGGTGCGATGCGGTTTAGCGACGGGAGGTGGACCGAGGCGGCGGAGGCGAGTTGCTGGCGGCGCGCGTCCGCCGCGCGGGGCGCGCCCGACGGCCTGGAGGCACCTACCAGAGGCTCACGGCGGAGTTGACCGGGTGTCCGACGCCCCAGGGCACGCTGATGAGCTACCGGGAGGGGTGGTCGTTGATGCGTGGCGAAGGTGTTGGGTGATCGGAGGTGTTCCACCCGGCACGGTCCTTGCGTCGTTGGTCGGCGGGGATAGGGCAGAGATCGGGCGAATCCGAGCCAGGTTTCCCGTGGTGGTCGTCGAGGCGGTAGGTTGGCCGATGCATGACGAGGCGTTTGGAGATCGAACTGACCTCGGCCCGACACGATGGGACCTGGACGTGGCGGGCCGCGGGAGCACGCGAACCGCGTGGCGTGATCGAGGGCAAGTTGCTCGAGGGCGGAGCGCAGGTCGGTGCTGTTCTGCGCGTCGAGGCCGAGTTCGAACTCGAGGGCATCACCGTTGTTTCAGTTCTTCCCGCGCGCGAACGCGTCATTTCGCAGCAACGAATCGAGCTCGCGCCCTCCAAGCTCGACGAAGAAGGCCTCGTGACGACGTCACTCGTCTCGCGCTCCGGACGAGGCGCTCGCGAGCGTCCCTTCGAAGGGAACGGCCGCGGTCGCACCCGTGAGAAGACAGCGCCCTCTCGCTCGCGCGGGAATATCCGCCCACGAACCGATGAACCCGAACGGCGCAGGCCGTCTCGCGAGCGCGATTCCGCGAGGCGCCCTGTGCGCGAGGGCGCGCCCCGTCGGGTCCGACCGTCACCACCGCGCACCGAAGATGTGGTTGTCGCCAACGGCCCCACGGCGCCGACGGCGAAGACGGAGCCAACGGCGACGCGCCGGAGTCGTCCGCGGACCGAGCGCTTCATCCCCGGGACGCGACATCGAGACGAGTACCTTGCGACTCTCCCGCCTGAGCAGCGCGCGGTCGCGGAACAGGTCGCGGCTGGCGGGATGCCGGCGGTCCGACGGGCGCTTGCTGCGGAGCAGGCGGCGGCGCTTGCGGCGGGACGGCCGGCGGTCGGCGGTGAGGCGATTATCGCTCTCGCGGAGCAGCTCCTCCCCCCCGTGCGCCAGGCGGTGTGGCTCGACCGCGCCGAGGCGGTGGTGGCGCGATTGGAAACGATTTCACTACGGGAGCTTCGTGCGACGGTCCTCGGGGCGTCGCCGCGCGACGAGCACGGCCGCGAACTGTTGGGAACGATCCGCGAAGCCCTGAAGGCGCGGTTGGCCAAGCTGCGCGACGGCTGGGAAGGCGACATCAACCGGGCGCTCGCCGACGGCCGCGTGCTGCACGCGCTGCGCCTGTCCGCCCGGCCGCCGGATCCCGGAGCGCGCATCCCCGGCTCGCTTGTCGTGCCGCTGAGCGTGGCCGCCGGTGCGGGGCTGTCGGCGGCGAGCTCCGTCGACCGCTGGCTGGTGCTCTTGGAGGCGGCGGCGGCGTCCCCCGTGCGGCGCTCCATCAAACCGGCGGGACTGCCCGACGACCCTTCCGGAGCGGTCCGTCACGCGGCGACCTTGGTCGCCGGGCGGATCCCGGCGCTCGCGCCGCTCGTCGGGCTCCCGATGCCTCCCCCACCGCGTCCGGTTCCGGCCCATCCGACGGCCCAGGCTGCGAAGGCGCGTCGGCCGCGCGCGGCGCCGTCGAGGCCGCCGCGGCGGGTGGCAAAACCGGTCGACGCGGAGCCAGTTACCGCGGTCGACGCGACCCCGCCGTCTTTGGCGACAGGGGGCGCTCCGGCCGACGAATTCGGAACCTCGCCGACGGGCACCGCGCTCGCGCTCGTCGTCGAGCAGGCTCAGCTCGTCGCCGGCGATCCGGCCGTCGCGGTCGCGACGGACGAACAACCGGCGAGCGACGAGCCTCCGGCCGAGAGCGACCGATCACCGCAGCCCGGGGACGAGTCGCCCGGGACTCTCGGCGCGGACGCCGATCCGCAGGTACTGGACCCGGAGCCGTCGTCGGACGACCGGCTTGCTCCCGAGCCCGCGATGACAGCCCCGGCGTCAGCCGACGGGGACGCCGTGGTTCCTGAGCCACTCGCCGAGGCCGTCGACGAGGTCTAGGTCCCCGACGGACAGAAGCGGCACGAACCGAACGAGCTCGGCGTCGCTCGCCGCCTGCGGCGTTTCGTTCACGTCCCGCCGGATCGCAAGGAAGTCGCAGATCACGAAGCGTTCCCGTGCGGTGGTGACCTCGGTCGTGCCGAGAAGGTCGCCGATCTCGAGCGCCAGACCCGTTTCCTCCCGCGCCTCGCGTTCGGCCGCTTGGCGGAGGGTTTCGCCATTCTCGACGCGACCGCCCGGAACGGACCAGCGTCCCGCGCCCGGCTCGTGACCCCGCCTGACGAGGAGGAGCGCGCCCTGTTCGACGTCGACCACCCCCACGCAGAGCGTCGTCGCGTTCACGGCCCCGACCCAGAATCGAGCGATCGCCGCATGATGAGCAGTCGGGCGCGGAAGCCCATGTCCTCGAGGAACGATTTCGACGCGCCATCTCCCGGCAGGGCCGGCGCGTCGAGGGCGGTGGCGCCGCGGGCGGCCTCGAGACTCAGGATCTCGGCGAGCACCGCCTCGCCAACCCCGACGCCCCGCATCGCTGGTTCGACGTAAAGGGCGCGCACCTTCGCGGGGCGGTCTTGTGGTGATCCACTCCGACCGACGTCGGGCGGGTGTTCGACGAGCGCCAGTCCGACGACGGCGCCGTCATAGGTGCCGACGACGAGGGAGCAGGCGTCGGACCCGACGATGACGTGCTTTAGCGCTGCTGCCCGGAGCGTCCGGTCGAGCGCGTGGGCGAGGGCGGCGCCGCCCCGCGCGCCGGCGAGCTCGGCGAGGTACTGGCCGGCGAGCTCGATGACGCGCTCGGTGTCGTCCGCGCGGGCGATGCGAGCCCCCTCGGGGCCGACCGCCATCGGTGTTAGCGGTCCTGCTCGCCGAGCAGCTGGGCGATCTTGGCGAGGACCGTCCGGCGGGCGCGGTGCGCCGTCTCGTAGGACCGGACTCTGGCGAGCTCGGACGGCGTGAGTGCCGCGAGTCGGGCGACGATCTCAGCGGCCGATAGCGCGTCGTAGTCCGGGATCGCCGGGCGCGCGGGGTGTGCCGCAGCGGCATCCGGCTCGGCGGCGGCCGGGGTGCCGTCGGCGCGCGGGCGATCCGCCGGGCGGCGGACGAAGGCCTCGGCGCGTCGACGGGCCGAATCCGCCGCCAACTTGCCGAGCATCTGGGCGAGGGCGATACGGGGCCCGAACCGCTCGCGGCCGCGGCGCACGAGCTCGGGCAGCTCCTCGGCGACGGCGATCGCCGCACCCAGCGGCGCGTAGATCGCGTAGTCGATGAGGTCGTCGGCGAGCCGACGCGCGTCCTCGCGTCTCCTGTCCGAGGGATCGCTCATACACAGTCCCGGCAGAGCTTGCGCCGGCGATCGGCGAGCTGGGTTTGGCTCTTCACGAGGAAACAGGACTGGCACACGAACTCACCGGGCTGCTTCGGGAGCACGCGTGTCGTTCCGTCGACGCGGTCCTCGGCGTCGGTCGCCTCGGTGTCGTCCTCCTCGTCAGCCTCATCGGAGACGACGAGGCGCTCTTTCAAGATGACGTCGAGACTCGCCTCGACGTCATCGTCATCGAGTTCTTCCTCTTCCTCCTCGATCTCGACGATCGGCTCTTCGCCCTCGGCGACGACGACGTCGGCGTCCGCTTCATCGCCGAGATCCTCATCGTCAACGAGGTCTTCGGCGACGAGCTCGTCGATGCCGAGGTCGTCCTCTTCGAGGAGTTCCTCGTCGGGCGGCTCCTCGAGCTCGCCCTCGGCGAGGGCGTCGGTTTCGAGTTCGCCGTCAGCTTCGCTCGGCATCAGACTCCTCAGTCTCCTTGTTTTGTGGCCCGGTGCACACCGGCAACGGCGGCTCCGTCCGTCCCGGGAGGTCCTTGGGCGCGGTCACTATACGGCACATCGCCGGTCTTTCAACGGCTGGCCGCACGGAGCACTCCTGGCGCGTCGCGCCGGCGGGGCACCCGAAGGAGACCGCCGAGAAGGGGTGGTCCAGGGAGCCTTTGGCGCCGTCCTCCGCGCCCGCCCGAGCGCAGGTCGCCTTTGCGGCGATTGACGTTCTCTACTCGGCTCCCTGGACCACTACCTAAGCAACTGCCCCGCCGAGACGACCCGGAGCGACTGACGGAGGCTCCCGAATAGGTGCCCTGTGTGCGGGACCCACCTATTCATGCACTGCGGGCGCAGAGAGTCAAGTGTCCCGAGAGCTGTTCGCCACGGGGTCGGCGCCGCCCGCCCGGTCCGTCTCGACCGCGTTGAGGTCCCGGGGCCGTCGTTCCTCGGCGCGGCGCTCGGATTCCAGTCGCCCGAGCCCGCTGCCGCTGTGGTCGACGAACCTCATCGTCTCGGCGATGGCGTGGTGCCCGGCTTTTTCGTCGATGAGACGGTGCAGCTGCTGGGCGATCTTCCGGTAGACGGGGTGGCCCTGGGAGGTGCTGCGCAGCTCGACGAGGTGCATCGCCTCACGGGCATTCAGCTGCATCGAGTAGCGGATCCGGAAGGCGAGCGCGACGGCGTAGACGGCCTGGAGCGGGAAGGTCTCGCGGAGCGTGTCGTAGAGATCGCGGGCACGATCGAGCGAGTCGGCGTAGGCCGCGCCAAGCCCCGCCTCGGCGACCACGTCGGGGACCTCATAGCCGAGGTCCGCGCCGAGCGACTGCCACTCGATGGTGAGCATGCGGTGCCGCTGCAGGTCCCGGAACGCCCCGTAGTCCGAGACGATGTCGAAGCGGTAGCCGGTCCTCTCGAGGGCGCGGCCGGGACGGTGGCGGCGGTTCCGGCGCTCGCCGACGTAGGCGGCGAGGATCGCGGCGCGTTCAGCCGTGCCGAGCCGGCGGACCCGGGCCGCGAGCTCGTTCTCGGGGAGCGACGAGTACGGGTAGCACGCCGCGACGAGGACCTTCTCCTCACCGTCGGGGTCGAAGTCGGTGAGCGTGACCGAGGTGGCGGTCGAGACGGCGTCCCCCGCGCTGCGTTCCGCCGGGAAGAGGCGCCCGACGAGCGCCTCCATCTCGCGGTGGCGGGCCGCGAGGTACTCGGTCCACTCCCCTCCCCGTTCGGGCCGGTCGAGGCGGGTGAGGAACGACGGGATGACCTTTTTCAGCTCGGCGTAGATGAGCTCGGCGTAATCCCGGACCTCCGGGAGCGGGTGGCCGCGCATCCGGAGCAGCAGCTGCTCGTAGGACTGGGCGGAGCCGAAGATGCCGACGTTCGAGAGCGTCGCGGCCGGCAGCAGGCCGCGCAGGGCGTCGAGGGCGCGGGCGCGCACCGACTGGCGGTAGGCGAAGTCCGACGTGGTGCCGTCGTTCGGGAAGGACCGGACGAGGTGGGCCTGGAGGAGGGGCAAAAGCTCGGCGTAGGTGTCGAACATGCGGTCCATATCGCCGACGAAGCGGGCCCCGAGGCCGGAGTCGAGGACCTCGGGATCCCGCCAGTACCGGTAGTGGCCGGTCGAAAGGCGCGAGTCGTAGGGGATGTAGCGCGTCGACTGCTCGAGGTAGGC
>JBEKCO010000054.1:0-10898 GCA_050014835.1 Acidimicrobiales bacterium | reverse complement strand
ACACCCTCGTAGAGCCCGAACAGCCTGCCGGCCGGCGCGTACGGGTCGACCGAGACCGCGACGTTCTCCATCTGGCGGCCGAGGCTCTCCGGGAGAGAGTCGAGGGCCGAGGCGACGAGCTCCTCGAACCGCTCGGTCGTCATCGTGACCACGGCCCCGATCATCGCGCCGCGGCTGCGAACGGGGCGGTCCTCATCGGGGTCGGGCCGACGTCGGAGTCGGTCGCGGGCGTCGTGCGGACCGGCTGGCCGGAGGGTCGGTTTGCCGACGCGGCGGTCGAACGGTGCAGACTCTCGCCGTGACCGAGGAGCGAAGACGGCCGGCGACCCGACGCCCCTCCCACAAGGCCGCGGCGGTCGAACTCGCCGGGCGCGACCCGGTTCTCGCCGCGTTGATCGAGGCCGCGGGGCCGCCGGTCTTCCGGCCGCCGAGCGACACTGCGTTCGCGGCGCTGACGCGCTCGGTGCTCTACCAGCAACTCGCCGGTGCGGCGGCCGCCGCGATCCACGGTCGGCTCATCGCGGCGATGGGCGATCCGGATGACCCGGCGGCCCTGCTCGGTCTGTCCGACGACGACCTGCGGGCCGTCGGGCTGTCTCGCAACAAGACCGAATCGCTGCGCGACCTCGCGACGAAGGTGCTCGACGGGACGGTCGACCTCGATCCGCGCCACCTCGCCCGGGCCGACGACGAGGACATCGTGGCGCACCTGTCGATGGTGCGCGGGATCGGCCGGTGGACGGCACAGATGTTCCTCATGTTCCAGCTGCGGCGCATCGACGTGTGGCCGACGGGGGACTTCGGGGTGCGCCGGGGTTACGGACTCGCCTGGCGGGTGCCGGCGCCGACCGAGCGCGAACTCGAACCGCTCGGCGACACCTTCCGCCCGTACCGGTCGGTCGCCGCCTGGTACTGCTGGCGCGCCTGCGAGCTCCTGGCAGGCGCCGCCGACAGCGAGCTCACGCGTTAGGCGATTGCCAAAGGCGCTCTAGGAAAGCACCCGGCGGCGGAAGTTGTGCAGGCCGATCGCAAGGAAGATCGCGCAGAAGCCGAGGAGCGCCGGGTAGACGACGTAGAGATGGAGGTGCGCCGAGGCCGTGAAGGCGGCCCGCATCCCCTCGTTCACGTAGATGAGCGGGTTGATGAGCACGACCGTCTGGAGCCAGTGCCAGGCGCCGAGCTTTACCGGCGCGAGCCGTGTCCAGGGGTAGTAGGTCCCGCCGAGGAACGTGACCGGCAGGATGACGAACCCGAACATCAGTCCGATGTTGCGCGGTTCGAAGCTCGTGCCCAGCACGAGCCCGAGCGAGGCCATCGCGGCGCACGAGATCGGCACGAGCGTCACGATGACCCACCAGTGCAGGTCGATCTGGGCCTCCACCCCGGCGGCGTGGACGAGCGAGGCGATCGGCAGGACGATGGCGGCCGAGATCATCCCCTGGATGGCCCCCGACAGCACCTTGGCGATGGCGACGAGCCAGATCGGGCAGGGCGCCTGGACGCGGTCCTCGATCTCGCGGGTGAATCCAAATTCCTGGGAGAGCTGCAACGCGACGGATTGCACGCCCTGGAACATGATCGAGATCCCGACGACCCCCGGCACGAGCACCGTCGCGAACGAGGTCTCGCCGCCCGTCGTGTGTCCGCCGCCGACGGACTGGCCGATCTTCGGGAAGACGTAAAGGAACACGAAGCACAAAAGGAACGGCTGGACGAGCGTGCGGATCGTGAACTCGAAGATGTTCTTGCGCAGCACCGTGAGGTCCCGCAGCAAAAGCGCCCGCAGGGCGATCCGGCTCGCGGCGAGCGTGGTCCGGCGCGGTTGCGTGGCGACGGGGGCGTGGCTCGAAAGCAGCGAACCGTCGGCGGTCATTGCTCCCTGAGCTCCCTGCCGGTGAGGTTGATGAAGACCGTCTCGAGGCTCGGTTCGGTGACGGCGAGGTCGGCGACGCTGAAGCCCGCAGCCTCGGCCGCGGTGGCGACCCGGGCGACGAGGCGGGTTTCGCCCCGGACGTGGAGCTCGAGGCCGTCCTCGGTGCGCCGTGTGCGGGTGACGCCGGTGATCTCGCTCGCGAGCGCGCGTTCGAGCGCTTCCGGGTCGCCCGTCGTCTTCACCGTGACGATCGTGTCCGCACCGACCGTTTGTTTGAGCTTCGCCGGCGTGTCGAGAGCGAGGACCCTGCCGTGGTCCATGATCGCCACCCGGCCGCAGAGCCGGTCCGCCTCCTCCATGTAGTGCGTGGTGAGCAGGATCGTCTGACCGTCCGCGTTCAGTCGCAGGAGCAGATCCCAGAGCGCGAGACGGCTCTGGGGGTCGAGCCCGGCGGTGGGCTCGTCCATGAAGAGCACCGCCGGTCGGTGGAAGATCGAGCGGGCGACCATCAGTCGCTGTGCCATCCCGCCGGACAGCGCATAGACGGATGCCTTCGCCCACTTCGTGAGCTGGAACTGCTCGAGGAGCTCGCTGGCGATCCGCCGAGACTGCGCCGCGCCGATGCCGAAGAGACGACCGTGGAAGTACAGGTTCTCCCACACGCTGAGCTGGCGGTCGAGCGAGTTCGTCTGCGAGACGACGCCAATCAGCTGCTTGGTGGGCGAGGGGTGCCGCACGACGTCGATGCCCGCGACGAAGGCCCTGCCGGAGGTCGGGATGACCCGGGTCGTGAGCATCCCCGCCGTCGTCGTCTTGCCGGCGCCGTTCGGGCCGAGCAGGCCGAAGATCTCCCCTTTCCCGATCGCCAGGTTCAGCTCGTCGACGGCGCGGAAATCGGTCCCGGCGTAAACCTTCGTGAGGTCGACCGTGCGGACGACGGCGCCGTCGTCGCCGGACGGCCCGGGGCCGGTCGCATGGCGTGCCGCGGTCATGACTGCTTCGCCGGACCCGACGGCGACGTCTTGAGCGGCAATGCGGTGTCCATCAGAAGACCGCGCCCGGACCTAACGACGCCGGACGGGGACGTGTCCTCGCGGGGGTGAGGCGGATCACCCGGCGCCGGCGTCGTCTGCCGGGGCGAGCTCCACCGAGACGTCGATCTCGCCCTCTCCCGTCCGGAGTTCGAGGTCGTCGATCACCCCGGCGGCGACGAGGTCGTCCTCGCCGAGGCGCAGAAGGCCGAGGGTCGCGGACGGCGCGACGACGACGACGTGCGCACAGCGCGCCCGCATCGAGCGTTTCGCCGCGGTCTTCGCGCGGCGGACCGCTCCGAGGACCGTGCC
Source organism: Acidimicrobiales bacterium (assembly GCA_050014835.1). Taxonomy (GTDB): domain Bacteria; phylum Actinomycetota; class Acidimicrobiia; order Acidimicrobiales; family Bog-793; genus Bog-793. Next base: position 7,682 of record JBEKCO010000054.1, on the reverse strand, counting down.
GACGTCGTCGAGCAGTCGGCCGTCGGGCCCGGCGGCGTCGGTGGCGAGCTCGGCCGGGGTCGGCCAGGACGAGGAGTGGACGGATCCCGCGTGGCTCCACGACCAGGCCTCCTCGGTCGCGAAGGGCAGGAAGGGGGCGAAAAGGCGCAGCTGCGTGTCGAGGGCGAGGAGGAGTGCCCGGCGGGCCGAATCGGCGGCCGGCCCCGTGCCGTAGGCGCGCGCCTTCACGAGCTCGAGGTAGTCGTCACAGAAGGTCCAGAAGAAGTGTTCGATCCGCTCGAGCGCCCGGGCGTGCTCGTAGTTCTCGAAGGCGTCGGTGGCCTCGACGACGACGGCGGCGAGGCGCCCGAGCATCGCGAGGTCGAGGGGATGGCTCGGCGGGGCGGAGGCGTCGGTCGACGGATCGCAAGAGTCGCCGGAGCCGCGTTGCAGGATGAACTTCGTCGCGTTGAGGATCTTGATCGCGAGCCTCCGGCCGATGCGCATCTGCTGGTCGTCGAAGGTGGTGTCGACGCCGAGGCGGGCGGACGCCGCCCAGTAGCGGACGGCGTCGGTCCCGTGGGCGTCGAGCGAATCGCTCGGCACGACGACGTTGCCCTTCGACTTCGAGATCTTCTTGTGGTCCGGGTCGAGGATCCACCCGGAGATCGCGACGTGCCTCCAGGGCACGCAGCGGTGCTCGAGCTCGCTGCGCACCACCGACGAGAACAGCCATGTCCGGATGATCTCGTGCGCCTGGGGACGCAGGTCCATCGGGAAGATCCGGGCGAACAGGTCGGGCCGGTCGACCCAGTGCCCGGCGATGTGGGGGCTGAGCGACGACGTGGCCCAGGTGTCCATCACGTCGGGGTCGGCGACGAACCCCCCCGGCTCGCCCCGTTGGTCCGCCTGGAAGCCGTCCGGGACGGCGGTCGCCGGGTCGAGGGGGAGCTGGGGCTCCTCGGCGAGGATCGGATGGTCGTCGTCGATCGACCCGTCCGCCCGCACGGCGTACCAGACCGGGAAGGGCACGCCGAAGTAGCGCTGGCGCGAGATGTTCCAGTCCCCGGTGAGTCCCTCGACCCAGGCCTCGTAGCGGGTACGCATGAACTCGGGGTGCCAGGTGATCTCGCGCCCGGCGTCGATCAACGCCTGCCGGCGCTCGAGCGTCCGGACGTACCACTGGCGGGACGAGACGATCTCGAGGGGCCGTTCGCCCTTCTCGTAGAAGTTGACGAAGTGCGTGATGCGCCGTGGCTCGCCGACGAGATCGCCCGAGGCCGCGAGGAGGTCGGCGATCCGAGTCCGGGCCTGGCGGGCGGTCAGTCCCTCGAGCTCGGCGTACGCCGCCGTCGCGCGCCCGGCGTCGCGGCTCTCCCAGCCCGGGCTTCCGAACGGGGCGCGGCCGAGGCGGCCGTCGCGCCGCACGATCGTCCGGTTGGCGAGGCCGAGGTCACGCCACCAGGTGACGTCGGTGAGGTCGCCGAAGGTGCAGACCATCGCGATGCCCGAGCCTTTCTCGGGATCGGCGAGCGGGTGGGGGCGGATCGGGATCTCGACCCCGAACAGCGGCGTCACTGCGGTCGTGCCGAACAGCGCCTGGTAGCGGGTGTCGTCGGGGTTGGCGACGAGTGCGACACAGGCCGGGATGAGCTCCGGCCGGGTCGTCTCGATCTCCACCGGTGTGCCGGTCTCGGCCGACGAGAAGCGCACCCGGAAGAAGTTCGCTTCGATCTCCCGGTCCTCGAGCTCAGCCTGGGCGACCGCCGTCTGGAAATCGACGTCCCACAACGTCGGCGCCTCCTGGCGGTAGGCGTGGCCGGCGGCCACCATCCGCAGGAAGGCGCGCTGGGACGTCCGCTGGGCGAGCCGACCGATCGTCGTGTACTGGTCCGCCCAGTTGACACTGAGCCCGATCCGGCGGAACAGCGCCTCGAAGGCCTGCTCGTCCTCGGACGTGAGCTTGTGGCACAGCTCGACGAAGTTCGGCCGCGAGATGGACAGCGGGTGCTTCGGGGGTTTCTCGGGCGGGGAAAACCCGGGGTCGTAGGGGACGGACGGATCGCAGCGGACCCCGTAGTGGTTCTGGACCCGGCGCTCGGTCGGTAGACCGTTGTCGTCCCAGCCGATCGGGTAGAAGACGGCCTTGCCGCGCATGCGCTGAAATCTTGCGACGAAATCGGTCTGCGTGAACGAGAAGATGTGCCCGACGTGCAACGCGCCCGACACCGTCGGTGGCGGCGTGTCGATCGAGTAGACGTCGGAGCGCGGCTTGGAATCGTCGAAGCGGTACGTCCCCCAGGCGTCCCAGCGCGCCGCCCAGCTCTCCTCAAGCCCCTCGAGTTGCGGGTGATCGGGAATCCTGATCGCCCGACCCGTCCGGTCATCGGCGGTCGCGGCGGGCACCGGGTCGGAGGTCGCTCGATTTTCGGCCTCCGGGTCGAAGGCGCGTGCCGCGGTGGGCTCGTCTTCGGCTCGCATCGGACTAGTACCGTAGTCGTGTGCTCAGGTTGCGCGACACGCTGACCGGTCGCGTCGCCGAACTGGAGCCCCGCGACACGGGCATCGTCGGTCTCTACGTGTGCGGCCCGACCGTGTACGGCGCCCCGCACGTCGGCCACGGTCGCTTCGCCCTCGTCTACGACGTGCTGCGGCGCTATCTTGAGTTCTCCGGCTTCGAGGTGCGGCACGTCTCGAACGTCACGGACATCGACGACAAGATCATCGAACGCGCCGCCACCGAGGGCCGCGACTGGCGCGACGTGGCGCACGACGCCGAAGCCGAGTGGTGGGCCGCGATGGACAAGATGGGACTAGCCCGGCCGACCGAGACCCCCCACGCGACCGACTACATCGCCGAGATGATCGATCTCGTGGGCGATCTCGTCGGACGGGGATCCGCCTACGAGACGGACGATGGCGTGTATCTCGACACCTCCACGGTTCCGGATTACGGCCTGCTGAAGCACCAGAGCATCGAGTCACTGCGTGCGGGCGCCCGCGTCGAAATCGACGAGCACAAGCGATCACCCGTCGATTTCGCCCTGTGGAAAAGGTCGAAGCCCGGGGAACCGAGCTGGGATTCGCCGTTCGGGCCGGGGCGCCCCGGCTGGCACACCGAGTGCGTCGTCATGTCGCTCGCGCTGTTGGGCGAGGGCTTCGACCTCCACGGCGGCGGCGAAGACCTCATCTTCCCCCACCACGAGAACGAACGGGCTCAGGCGGTGGCCGACGGCAGGGCCTTCGCCCGTCACTGGATGCACAACGGGCTGGTGCGCGTCGACGGCGAGAAGATGTCGAAGTCGCTCGGCAACTTCACGACGATGGCGGAGCTCCTCGAACGATCCGACGCCCGCGCCTACCGGCTCCTTGTGCTCGGTTCGCATTACCGCCAGCCGGTCGAGGTGAACGAGCAGACGCTCGAGGACGCGACGACGACGCTGCAGCGCCTCGACAGTCTTGCCCGGCGATTCGCCGACGCGGTCCCCGACTCCCAGCTCGACGATGCGGGCGAGGAGCAGCGTCGGTTCCGCGAGGCGATGGACGACGACCTCGACACACCGCGTGCGCTGGGAGGGCTTTTCTCGGCGATGCGCCGGGCGAACGCCCTTGGCGACGCGGGGCAACTCCAAGCCGGGGGGTCGGCCGCGCGTGTCGTGCTGGACCTGTTCGCGGCGCTCGGCGTCGAGGCCGGGGGTGTGCGGCACGTGGCGAGCGACGAGGTGCGGGAACTCGTCGATCGACGGGACGCGGCGCGCGCGGCGCGGGATTACGCCGCGGCGGACCGGCTCCGGGTCGAGATCGAAAGGCTCGGCTGGGTCGTCGAGGACACGCCCGGGGGGACGCGGATCTACCGGCACGGCGGCTGAGGCTTCCTGCCGCCGCACCGCGCCGCCGGAACTCGGCGGGGGGCGTCGAGACGCTCCGGCCGTGGTCACCGTGCCGCGGCGGGTGACGACGGGGGATCGGACTGGTAGCCTGCGCGCCGAGAGAAACTGCCGAGTCGATTCCGCCGTCTCGCGACTGCCGGAAAGCCCCGATCCGAAAGGATCGACCGGTCAGCCTGGCGGCGGTGACCTTGGCGATCGCTCTCTGCACGTGTGATCGAACGAAGGGGGATCGCCGAAGTGGCGACCGGAACAGTGAAGTGGTTTAACGCTGAGAAGGGCTACGGCTTCATCTCGCAAGAGGGCGGTGCCGATGTATTCGTGCATCACTCCGCCATCCAGATGAACGGCTACCGCACGCTCGAAGAGGGTCAGCAGGTCGAGTTCGAGATTCAGGAGGGGCAGAAGGGCCTCCAAGCGGCGAACGTTCGGCCAGTCTGATCGTCAGACGTCTCGGCGGACCGCCTTCCCGGCCGCCGGGCGCTCGCGACGAATCGAGCGCGGACCCCTGGTTCCGCAACCGCAGCGTCATCGTCGTGGCACGTCTGTCCGGCCATGGCGGCTGGCGCGCGGCCCGGTAGCGTTCCGAGCGGCAGAACCCGGCGCGGGTCGGGGGGCGGGGTGTTTGCGAGGGGGCGGTCCCGCGCCTAGAACAACACCGTGACTCGACGCGCGCTCATCACCGGTGTCACCGGCCAGGATGGTTCGTACCTCGCGGAGTTCCTCCTCGACAAGGACTACGAGGTGTTCGGTATGGTCCGCCGTTCGAGCACCGTCACCTTCGAACGCGTCGCCCACATCCAGGATCGCATCACGCTCGTGCCGGGCGAGATCCTCGACGAGGTCTCGATCATCAACGTCCTGCGGGAGTGCGAGCCGGACGAGCTGTACAACCTCGCGGCGCAATCCTTCGTGCAGACCTCGTTCAGCCAGCCGGTATTCACCGGCGAGGCGACGGCGCTGGGGGTGACCCGGGTGCTCGACGCCATCCGGTTCGTCAACCCCGAGATCCGCTTCTATCAGGCGAGCTCGTCCGAGATGTTCGGCAAGGTCCACGAATCACCGCAGACCGAGTTGACGCCTTTCCACCCACGTAGCCCCTATGGCGTCGCCAAGGTCTACGGCCACTGGATCACCGTGAACTACCGCGAGAGCTACGGGCTCCATGCCTCCTCGGGGATCCTTTTCAACCACGAGAGCCCGAGGCGCGGCCTCGAGTTCGTGACCCGGAAGATCACGAACGCCGCGGCGCGCATTGCGATCGGCTTGGAACGTGAGGTGCGGCTCGGCAACCTCGACGCCCAGCGAGACTGGGGTTTTGCCGCTGACTACGTGCGGGCGATGTGGCTCATGCTGCAACAGGACCAGCCCGATGATTTCGTCATCGCGACGGGCGAGGCGCACTCGGTGCGTGAGCTGTGCGAAGTGGCTTTCGGCCGAGTGGGATTGCACTGGGAGGATCACGTCGTCGTCGACGAGAAGTTCCTTCGGCCGGCGGAGGTCGACGTCCTTGTCGGCGACGCGACGAAGGCGCATACGAAGCTCGACTGGAAGCCCGAGATCGGCTTCCCCGACCTCATCGAGATGATGGTCGACGCCGATCTCGCCACGCTTCGGCGCTGAGGAGACTTCCCGGGGGCCGCCCAGCCGACGACGACACGGTCTCGGCGACACCGGCGGCGGGGGCTGGCACCGCCCGGCTGGCTGCTTGTTCAGATCGCCAGCGACCGCAGTCGTCCGACGATAGTGGGAAAGGCGCTCGCGAACGCGGCGACGTCGTCGTCTGTCGTCGACCAGCCGACGGAGCAGCGGAGTGAACGATCGGCGTCGACGCCCATGGCCGCCAAGGCAGGGGACGGCTTGAACGCCTCGGAGGCGCACGCCGACCCGGAGTGGACCGCCACGCCCGCCTGGTCGAGTCCCATGACGACGCCCTCGGCCCTGACCCCCGGGACCCCGAAGCAGACGAGCTGCGGGACACGCCCGGCCGGGTCGCCGTACTCAGAGACGCCCTCGACGCCGAGTGCCGCCTCCGAGATCGCGTCGGTGAGGAACCGGGCCCGCTTCGCGGCGTGCTCGAGGGCACCCGGTGCGGCGAGAGCTCGCGCGACGGCACCCAAGCCGACGATCGAAAGGACGCTTTCCATCCCTGCTCGGCGCGACCGCTCCTCGGCGCCGCCGAGGAGCAGCGACGGGACACGGGTGCGGCGGCCGACGACGAGCGCTCCGACGCCCGTCGGGCCGCCGAACTTGTGCGCCGAGACCGACACGTAATCGGCGTCGAGCGCGGCGAGGTCGACGGCCGTCTGGCCGATCGCCATGCACGCGTCGACGTGGACGGGAACCCGGAACCGCCGGCAACGCTCGACGATCTCGCCGACCGGCTGGACGGTCCCGACCTGATGGTTCGCCAGTTGGCAGTTGACGAGGGCCGGCAGCGAATCACGCCTCGCAAGCAATGCGTCGACCGTCCCGATGTCGACACGGCCGACGTGGTCGACCGGAATCGAGAAGACGGGGCCGTGACGTTCGGCCGAACGCCGGACGGAGGAGTGCTCGACCGGGCTGAACACGATCGGACCGGTGCGGTCAGCCTCCCGCGCCGCCCAGTTCGCCCAGTTCGCCGATTCCGTGCCGCCAGAAGTGAAGATCACCTGTCGCGGGCTCACCCCGACGAGGTCGGCGACGGCCTCGCGCGCCTCCTCGATGGCGGCTGCGACGATGCGCCCTTCCTCGTAGGGACGCCCCGCGTCGGCGTAGACGCCCCGGTCGAGCCAGGCGGCGATGGCCCCGGCGGCCTCTGGCCGCAGCGGACTGGTCGAGGCGTGGTCGAGGTAGTGCCGGGCCACCTCGCCGCTCACCCGGCGACGCTCGAGCAGGACCGGTCGCCGAGGGCGCGCGACGAGAGCCGGACGGGGACCTCGTCACCGCAGAGCCCGGCGAGCAGCCCCTTCACCATTCCCCGGTCGACCGCGCAGAGCACTGGGTGCTCGAGGACGACCTCCCCGAACGGGCAGTGCTCGCGCACGACCCAGGTCGTCGTGTTGTCGCTCTCGGCGCGGGCGGCGAACCCCTGGGCGGTGAGCGCGTCGACGACGGCAGACATCGCGGCGCGTATCGAGCGCTGCGACTCGCCGGGTGCCATCTCGGCGGCGAGGGAGCGCCCGTACTCCTCGCCGACCTCCTCGGCGAGGTGGTCGGCGACGGCGGGGTCGAGCGCGGCGAGCGATCGCACGAGCAGATTGATGACGAGCTCGTTCGGCCGGGTCGGGATGGGCACGGTCGTCGCGCGTGACGACGGCCGGTACCGCTTCGCCGGCCGGCCGGCGCTCGGGGCGGCGCGGTCGAGCGTGACCTCCAGGTAGCCGCCGGCAGCGAGCTTGTCGAGGTGGTGGCGGGCGACGTTCGGGTGGAGCGCGAACTTCCGGGCGACCTCACCGGCGGTCGCGCCGTCCACCTCCCGGCAGAACAGGTAGACGTGACGGCGGGTCGCGTCGCCGAAGGCGCTGGTGATGGCGGCGACCGCGGCGGAGAACGAGTCGTCGTCGCGGTCCCGGTCCGGCGAAGGGCCCGTCACGTCGCCGACTTGTTGGACGGATCGGCGGCTCGCGCTCGACGTGGACGCTGCCGGCGCCCGGGAAGGAGCGGAGCGCACACTTGGTATCCTACCTGCGACGCGCCGGATCGCCGGCGCCCTCGTCTCCCGGCTGGAGCCGCGAATCGCGATGGGTGATCCGAATCTCGCCGCGCTGCGCGCGGCCTTCGAACCGGTCGAAGACCCGTTCCTCTTCGCTCCTCTCGGCGAGGCCGGCGTGC
>JBEKCO010000053.1:0-11236 GCA_050014835.1 Acidimicrobiales bacterium | reverse complement strand
ACCTCCAGCTCGCCGCCGGGGCCGACGAGTTGGTTCGGTGATGTCAGCCAGTATCCGTGCACCGTGTCGAAGGCCTGGACCGCGGTCTCGACGCTCGCCGCATCGGCGTTGCACGCCGCCACGGCGCTCGGTGACGTGAGTGGTGTCACCGTCGTGCCCGGGCCCGCCTGGGTCGAGGTCGTGCTCGCCGGAGCCGAGGTCGTACTCGTCACCGACGGGGTCGGGCCTGTATTCGGTGTGCTCGCGCCACATGCACCGAGGAGGAGGGCGGCGCTCGACACCCCGAGGAGCAACGAAGCCCGCGTCGCGCGAACCGAGGACTGCACGTGGCGGACTACAGGGTCGACGGTTGGGCGAGCGGGGTATGGAGCGTGCGTTCAGTGCGCCGAGAAGGCCGCGGTTGTGACGCGCTCTGGCGCAGCCTTCACGGCGACGATGCAGATCGTTTCGACGTTGAGCGCGATCGTGCTGCCCACCTGGCCGATCGCCTCCGCGATCACGGCGAGCATCGCGTCCCGACGGTCTTCGGGGAGGAGCGCGACACCACTGTGGGTCCTAAGGAGGTCAAGGAACTCGCCCCGGCCAAGTTCCCAGGTCCACGGGAACCGTTCGACGGTGCACGGGGCGAACCGTCCGCAGGCGTCGATCCATCGAACGTGCTCCCGGGTCTGCGAATCATGGCGTCGCTCGGCGGTCCGGCCGATTCCGCTCCCCTCGAGCTCGGGCGCGAAACGCTCGTAGGCATCTTCAACTGCTGCGGCGAGCGCCTCGTCGCTTGGATACTCGTAATTCCAGAACGCGGCCAGCCGGCCGTTCGCCGTCAACACGTCTGCCACCTTCGCCGGGGCGACGGACGGGTCGACCCAGTGCCAGGCCTGGCCGCTCACGACGAGGTTGAAGGTCCGTCCGGCGGGTTCCCACGTCTCGAAGGGCGAGACCTCGACGGGGATGCCGCGCCGGCGCGCGACCGCCGCCATCCGTTCGTCGATCTCGACGCCGAGGACATCGCAGCCGCGCGCGCGGAACAACTGCGCCACCTTGCCCGTTCCGCAGCCGACGTCGAGCACCCGGCAACCGCCTCCGGGACCGACCGCCTCAACGAGGGCGACCGGATAAGTTGGGCGCGCGCGGTCGTACTGGTCGGCGTACTCGCCGAAGGTCTCCGCCCGGCGTCGGTTCAGATGGAGCACCGGTCCATTGTTACCGGTTGTCGGTCCGATTCTGTCGGCACGTTCCGCGCGCCGGTTTCCGGTGAGTTTCGTGCGCGTCCGGCGTCGAGCCCATCCGGCGTATCCTCAGGCCCGATGGGCGATAGCGAGAAACCGGCGCCGACTGACTGCTACATCGGGGGGCGGTGGTGTGCCGCGGAGGGCGGTCGGCGCTTCGATGTCGACGACCCGGCGACCGGGGCACGCCTCGAGACTGTCGCCGACGCGTCGCCCGCCGACGCGCTTCGCGCAGTCGAGGCGGCGCACGATGCCCTCACCGTCTGGTCGCAGGCCGCCCCGCGAGAGCGCGGCGAGGTCCTGCGCCGGGCATTCGAGTTGATGACCGGCCGGGGCGAGGAGCTCGCGCGTCTCGTCGTCGCGGAAAACGGGAAGACGCTCCCCGACGCGCGCGGCGAGGTGGCGTACGCCGCGGAGTTCTTCCGCTGGAACTCCGAGGAAGCGGTGCGCAACACCGGTGAGTTCGTCACGGCTCCGTCCGGCACGAACCGGATCCTCGTGCTTCGCCAGCCGATCGGTGTCGCACTCCTCATCACCCCGTGGAACTTCCCGGCGGCGATGCTGACCCGCAAGATCGGTCCGGCGCTCGCCGCAGGTTGCACCGTCGTCTGCAAGCCCGCGCGGGAGACACCGCTCACCGCGCTCGCGCTTGCCGGGATACTCCACGAGGCGGGTGCTCCTCCCGGCGTCGTGAACGTCGTGCCGACCTCCCGTCCCGGGCCGCTCATTGACGCCGTCATCGCCGACAACCGGGTCCGCAAGCTCTCGTTCACCGGTTCGACCGAGGTCGGCCGGATGCTGCTGGCCAAGGCGTCCGAGCGGATCCTCAACTGCTCGATGGAGCTCGGCGGCAACGCGCCGTTCCTCGTGTTCGCCGATGCCGATCTCGACGCCGCAGTCAGCGGCGCGATAGTCGCCAAGATGCGCAATGGGGGGGAGGCCTGCACGGCGGCAAACCGCTTCTATGTCGAGCGGTCTGTCGCCGCGGAGTTCTCACGACGGCTTGTCGCCGCGATGGGCGCGATCCGCATGGGTAACGGGCTCGAGGAGGGCGTCGGGCTCGGCCCGCTCGTCAACGCTGACTCGCGCGACAAGGTCGCCGCCCTCGTGGCGGGGGCGCTCGAGGAGGGCGCCCGGGCGTTGACCGGAGGCGCTCTTCCCGACGGGCCGGGGTACTTCTATCCGGCGACGGTCCTCGACCGGGTGGCGCCGGGGTCGGGGATCCTGCGGGAGGAGATCTTCGGTCCGGTCGCGCCGATCGTCACTTTCGTCTCGGAGACCGAGGCGATCGAGTTCGCGAACGACTCGATACTCGGTCTCGTCTCCTACGTCTACACGGGTGACCTCGCGCGCGGGCTGCGGGTCGCCGAGGCGCTGGAGACCGGCATGGTGGGGCTCAACCGCGGACTCGTCTCGGATCCGGCCGCTCCCTTCGGCGGCGTGAAGCAGTCGGGGCTCGGCCGGGAGGGCGGTCACGAGGGGATGAACGAGTATCTCGAGACGAAGTACGTCGCCTGCTCGTGGTGACTGAGGCGAAGCCGTGACCGGCGATCGAAGTTCGCGCCGCGCGATCCTGTCGTGGGAAGGACCGGTAATACGTTGACCGAATCGTTCGATCTCGACAGCTACTCGCGCTCCGAGCTCGAGGCGCGCCGGGGCGAGAAATGGGGACTTTATCGGGAGGCGTCGATCCCGATGTGGGTTGCCGACATGGACTATCCGATCGCGCCGCCGGTCCGGCGGGTGCTCGAGGAGGCCATCGCGACGGGGGATCTCGGCTACCCGATGTCCTCACTCGAGCCGCAGCTTGCCACGACGTTCGCCCGGTGGAGCAGGTCGCGCCACGGGCTGGACTTCGACCCGGTGTCGGTCGTGGTGACGACCGACGTCGTGCAGGCCATCTACTTCGCGATCGACGCACTGACGGACCCGGGCGACGGGATCCTCACGTTCACGCCCGCCTACCCGCCGTACTTCGTCGCGCTCGACGAGAAGTCGCGGCGGATGGTCGCCTACGATCTCGCCCCTGTCGACGGCGTCTACCGCTTCGACGCCGACGCGTTGCGGGAACTCGTCGCCGCCGAGCGGCCGCGTCTGTTGCTGCTTTGCAACCCGCACAACCCGACGGGCAGGGTGTTCACCCGCTCCGAGCTCACCGAGCTCGCGTCGATCGCCGTCGACGCCGACCTCATCGTGATCTCCGACGAGATCCACGGTGATCTCGTCTACCCCGGTTCGACGCACATCCCGATCGCGACGCTCGGCGCGGAAATCGCCGAGCGGACGATCACGTTGTCCTCGGCGAGCAAGACCTTCAACCTCGCCGGTCTGCGTTGCGCCGTGGCGGCCTGCGGCACGGCGGACCTCGCGGCGCGGCTGCGCGCGACTCCGAAGCGGCAGCGTGGAAGGGCGAACAACCTCGGGATCCTCGCCGCGATCACCGCCTGGACCGAGGGACTGCCCTGGCTCGACGCCGTCATCGCCCACCTCGTCGCCAATCGTGATCGGGTGACGAACGTGATCGCCGGTCTCGACCAGGTGTCGTGCGTCCCGCCGGAGGCTACGTACCTCGCCTGGCTCGACCTGCGCCGGACGGGCCTCGGCGACGACCCGGCCCGGGAGATCGCCGCCCGGGCGCGCGTGACCTTGATGTCGGGCCCGGAGTTCGGCTCGTCCGGCCGGGGCCACGCCCGGCTCAACTTCGCCACGACGACTGCCGTCGTCGACGAGGCGCTCGGGCGGCTTTCCCGCTTCTTCTCGGCGCTCTGACCGCGCGAGCGGGCCCCGGTTAGGGCGAGAGTTCGGTCGCGTCCTCGGGAAGCAGCGGGACGAGGTTCGACAGTCGCACGTCGTTCGAGAAGACCTCGATGATCGGGACCGACAGACCGAGCCGGCGTTGGAGCCGCTCGGCGGGGAGCTCCTGGTCCCATAGCAGCAGGGTCACCACGACGCCGGCCTCGCCGGCCCTCGCGGTGCGTCCCGAGCGGTGGATGTACGCCTTTTGGTCTTCCGGCGGGTCGTAGTGGACGACGACGTCGACGCCCTCGATGTCGAGCCCGCGGGCCGCCACGTCGGTCGCGACGAGCGCCTCGAGCTTGCCTTTCGCGAAGTCCCGGAGCGCGCGCTCGCGCGCCCCCTGGCGCAGGTCCCCGTGGATCGCGGCGGCTCGCACTCCCTCGGCGTGGAGCGCCGCCGTGAGGCGGTCGGCGCCCCGTTTCGTGCGCACGAACACGAGGGTCTTTCCCGCCCCGTGGGCGATCGTGCCGACGACCTTCGCCTTGTCGAGCTGGTGGACCTTGAAGAAATGGTGCTCCATCTCGTCGACGGTCACCTGGTCCGAGTGCGTCTCGTGGAAGACGGGGTCGGTGAGATAGCGATTCACCAGGCGGTCGACGGTCGAGTCGAGCGTCGCCGAGAACAGCAACGTCTGGTGGGGACCGGTGATGTGGCGGAGCAGCCATTCGACCTGCGGCATGAACCCCATGTCGGCCATGCGGTCCGCCTCGTCGACGACAAGGGTCGAGATCTCCGAGAGGGCGACCGCCTTGCGGTCGACGAGATCGATGAGGCGTCCCGGGGTCGCGACGACGATGTCGAGGCCCCGGTTCACCATGCGGACCTGCTCGTCGAGGTCGGCTCCGCCGTAGACGGCGCCGACCCGCCGGTCGATCGCCTTGCCCAACCGGGCGAGCACCTCGGTCACCTGGAGGGCGAGCTCACGCGTCGGTTCGAGGACGAGCGAGGCCGGCAGGCGCGACTTTGAGGCCGGGGTCGCCATCAGCATCGGCAGCCCGAAGGCAAGCGTCTTGCCGCTGCCGGTCTTCGCCTTGCCGCAGACGTCGCGGCCGGCGATCGCGTCGGGGATCGTTAGCGTCTGCACGTCGAAGGGTTGGTCGATGCCCTCGGCGTGCAGCGCCTCGACGAGTTTCGCGTCGACGCCGAGCGCAGCAAAGGAAGGCGTTTCACTCACGACCACGAGTCTTTCACCGTTGGGAGCCCCGACCGGCGAACGTCGGGATCACCGCAGTCGCCCAATCGGCTCGTGTGTATCCTTCGAACGAATCCGGCGAGACGAGGAGGCGTTGTGGCAGAGCTCATAGCGGGCGACGAGGCTCCCGCGTTCAGCCTTCCAGACCAGGACGGGGCGACGGTGTCGCTGTCCGACTACGCCGGACGCAAGGTCGTCGTCTACTTCTATCCCGCCGACGACACGCCGGGTTGTACGAAGGAGGCCTGCCAGTTCAATGACCTGCTCGCGGACTTCGCGGCCCTCGGGGTCGACGTGGTCGGCATCTCCCCGGACGGAGACGAGTCGCACCGGCGCTTTCGGACGAAGTACGGCCTCGGTGTGCGGCTCGCCTCGGATCCGCAGCACGCGACGATGAAGCGCTACGGCGCCTGGGGCGAGAAGACGCTGTACGGCCGGGTGAGCGTGGGCGTCATTCGATCCACGTTCCTCGTCGACGAGGAGGGCCGCATCGAGCGGATCTGGCGCCACGTGAAGGCCGACGGGCACGCCGCGAAGGTGCTCGCCGTCCTCGAGAGCTGACGGCGCCCCGTGCCACCCGAGAAGCCGCAGTGGGCTGAACTCTTCACCGAGGTCGTCACCTCGGGGCTGTGCACGGGTTGTGCCAGCTGCGTCATCGCCTGTCCGTACGACGTGCTGGGCTACGACGCGTCGGAGGGTCGCTACCGCCCGTTCCACATCGACGACGCGGGCGGACCCGAGAACTGCACGCACGGCGAGCGCGGCTGCACGCTGTGCACGCGGGCGTGCCCGCGCTTTCGCACCTGGGAACCCGAGATCGACTCGTTCCTGTTCGGGCGGGCCCGCGTCGCCGACGAGGTCTACGGGATCGCCAGCGAGACGCTGCTCACCCGGACGACGGATCCTGAGATCGCGGCGGCCGGCCAGGACGGGGGCTTCGTCTCGGCGCTCCTCGTCTGGGCGCTCGAGAACGGCATCGTCGACGCCGCGCTCGTCTCGTACCTCGAAGGCGACGGCTCGACCTGGCGCGCAGTTCCCGGGGTGGCGCGTAGCCGCGCCGACGTGTTGCGTTCCGCCGGGTCCCGCTACACGTACTCAGCGAACCCGCTCGCCTATCCGGAGGCGATCGCGTCGGGCGCCGAACGGATCGCGCTCGTCGGCATGAGCTGCCAGGCCTCGGCGCCCGCGGCGATGTCCACGCGCAAGGCAGGCAAGGTCGCGCGCCGGTTCGCGCTCACGGTCGGCCTCTTGTGCTCGAAGACCTTCGACGACGCGATCTTCGCCGAGCTGTTCGAGGCGCGCTACGGGCTGCGTCGCGAGGAGATCGTGAAAATGAACATCAAGGGCGTGTTCCAGGTCTGGACCCGCGACGACGGCTATCACGAGATCCCGCTCAAGGAGGCGCACACCTGGACGCGGGAGGGTTGCCGGCAGTGCCCGGACTTCGCGGCCGAGCACGCCGACATCTCCGCAGGTGGCATCGGCGTCGACAACGACTGGACGCTCACCATCGTGCGGACCGGGCGCGGTGCCGAGATCGTCGCGGCGATGCGCGCCGCCGGCGCGCTCGAGGTACGCCCCGTGACCGACGACCCGACGATCGTGCCGCTCCTCGCCAGGTTGTCGCGCGTGAGCCGGCGTCGCTGGCCCGAGGGTGCCGACACGGCGCCACGGCTCATCCCCGTCTCCGCCGGTTAGCCCCCCGCCCCGCCTTTGGCGGTTCCGGGGTCGGGCTACACGCCGCCGAGGTAGGCGATCACGTCGGCCGCATCCCATCCCCCCGGGTGGCGCCGGAGGAGTTCGCGCGCGCCGTCCAGGTCCGCGCCGAGCGTCGAGATCGCCGGCTCGACACTTCCGTCGACGCGGCGTTGACCGAGCCCGATCGCCGACATGAGCGCATTGCAAAGGCAGACCCGGCCGACCGTCTCCGACCGGTCGCCGCCCTTGCGCAGATAGGCGTCGACGGGTTCCGCCGGGCAGCGGTAGCCGACCGTGCCGCCCGGCTTCACGTATGGGATGCGCAGGTAGCTGAGGTCACAGTTCCGCGCCCGTTCGCGGTAGACGTCCTCGTCCGACAGCGTGCCGGGGATCTGGGCCACCTTGAACGGGAACCCCGTCGGGGAGGCGCGCGAATCGGTGCGCACGTCACAACGCCCCTCGCCGAGCGCGGCGAGGATCTCGTCGCGGAGCGAACCGTCGAGGTTCGAGTCACGGCTCAGGGCGAAGAGCGTGCCGACCTGGACGCCGGCGGCGCCGGCGGCGCGCGCCGCCGCGACGCGGTCGGGTCGGGAGTAGCCGCCGGCGAGCCAGAACGGCAGGCCGAGCGAACTGAACTGGGCCGTGTCGGTCAAGTCCCGGGGGCCGTAGACGGGGTCCCCGCTCCTGTCGAGCCGCAGGGCCCCACGGGGCGGCGCATTGTGGCCCCCTGCGATCTCCCCCTCGACGACGAACCCGTCAGGGCGCGTCTCGTCGTCGCGGGCGAGGTAGGTAGCGAGGGTGTTCGAGGACACGATCGCCAGAAAGAGCGGCCGGACCAGGCCGCCGGGCGCGCGACCGAGCGTGGCGACCGGGTCGAAGCTGAGGGAGTGGCGCGTGCTGCCGGCGCCGGCGACGTCGATCGGGAAGTCGACCTCGCGCTGCCGCGCCAGGTCGTCGAGGAGAGCGGGGAGACGTGCCGGGATCCCGGCCCCGACGAGGACGAAGTCGACCTCCGCGAGCAGGGCGCCGTAGGCGGCGGCCGGCGTCGCGAGCTGGATCTTCTCAAGGAAGTTGATGCCGACCGGCGCGCCGTGTGCCGCCTGTTTCGCGAGGTGGACCTCGGCGAAGGCGGCGACCACCGCCAGTCGCAGCCGGTCGAGTGACGGCTCGAGCGAGAGCCGCGGCGCGAGGCGGTACGGCTGGCCGGCCGGGCGCCCGCCCCGGATGAAGTAGCGGTCCAGCACCTTGTCGGCGATCTGGGGAGCGGGGAACTGGGCGAGCGCCTGGCGCAGCTGCCCGTCGCGGTCCCCGTCCTGCAGCCGCCGGCAGAGCATCGAGTCGAGCGCGACGCCGGAAACGACACCGAGGCCGCCGGCGCGACCGACCGCCCCGGCGAGACGCCAGTCCGAGACGCCGATGCCCATGCCTCCCTGGATGATCCGCGGGTGCGTCACCGTGGCGTTCGCCCGCGACGGCGATCTGAGCGGTCATCGCGCCCACCCCGGAGAGGCGGCGAGAAGGGGGGCTGGGCCGTCACGACCGGAGACCCTGGGCGGCCCGCCGCGGTCTCCGCGCGCCCACCGGTCCAAGCGCGGCTGGCGATCCCGGTTCGTAAGGACATCCGGGGTCCTCGGCGAGCGGGTCGCCCTCGGCCGCGAAGGCCCGGGCACGCGACCCGCCACAAGCTTCCCGGTACTCGCAGCGGCCGCAGCGTCCGCGGAGCTGTTGCGGGTCGCGCAACGACCTGAACAACCCCGATTCGGCGTAGATCTCGGCGAGGGGCCGATCGCGCACGTTGCCCGCGACGAGCGGGAGGAAACCGCTCGGCTGGACGTCGCCGCGGCTCGAGATGAAGACGACGCCCCGCCCGTCCCCGACGACGAGCGGCGGGCGCCGGTGGCCCCTCCCGGAGTCGGCGGCGTTCCCCGATGTCGCCTGGACGGGGAGGGGGACACCCAGGCTGTCGAGACGGCTGTGGAGCTCGACGTAGAGGGCTCCCCGCTCCGCCGTTCCCGTCGGCGCGCCGGAGCCGTGGCGGAGGACGATCCGGCGGTACTGCGGAGCCTCGGTCGTTTTCAGGGGGATGAGCGCCGCGGCCTCGAAGAGGAACTCGAGGACGTCCTCGATCCCTTCGGCGGAGAGCGGTCGGAGCGCCTTCCCCCGTCCCATCGGCACCAGGAAGAACACGCTCCAGAGGCTGACGTCGAGGCGGCGCGCGAGAGCGAGCACCTCGGGCAGCTCGTGGGCCGTCTCCTCGGTCACCGTCGTGTTGAGCTGAAGGCGAAGCCCGGCCCGACGGGCCGCCGTGCAGGCGGCGACAGTCCAGTTGAAAGAGCCCTGGGTGAGCCGAAAGCCGTCGTGGGTGCTGGCGCTCGCACCGTCGAGCGAGAACGAGACCGTCGACACGCCCGCTCGCCGGAGCTCGCGCAGGACGGCCGGTGCCGCGCGCGGGGTTCCGGCCGGGGC
Source organism: Acidimicrobiales bacterium (assembly GCA_050014835.1). GTDB lineage: Bacteria > Actinomycetota > Acidimicrobiia > Acidimicrobiales > Bog-793 > Bog-793. The sequence continues at coordinate 1,858 of JBEKCO010000053.1, read as the reverse complement.
GACCGCCACGGCGAGCTGCGCGTCCACGCCGCGTCGGACGAGTTCGACGAGGTCGGGTCGCAGGAGCGGGTCACCCCCGGTGAATACGACGATGGGCCGTGGCGAGCCGAGTGCGCCGAGGTCGTCGAGGATCGCGGCGATCTCCGCCGTCGTCAGTTCGTCCGGGTCGCGTTCCCGTTTCGCCTCGGCACGGCAGTGGCGGCAGGCGAGTTCGCACGCCCGCGTCAGCTCGAGAAGCACGAGGAACGGCCGGTTTCCGACGTCGAAGCGGAGGTGCCGCAGTCCGGTTCGGGCTCGGGCAGTCCCGTGGTCGCCTGAAGACGTGGCGCGCGCGCGATTCTGGACCGGGTCACGTCCGACGTCCGCCCGACTCGTCTGTGCCGGCTCGCCCATCGCTCGCCGCTCCCTTGTGCATTGGCTCGGCGCGCCGCGACAGTCACCGAAACTCGAACTCCCACTATAGGTGGGGCCTCCTCGCCGCTCACCCGCCGGTAGTGGCAGCCTCGGGCGCCGCCGGCCGTTCGCAGCGGGCTTCGTCCCGTTGGCCCCGGGCTAGGTTGGCGATCGTGGCGCCGAACACGGAAGACCGGGGCGTGACGTATCTGCTCCTCGTTCGGCACGGCGCGACGCCGACGACGGGCAAGGTCCTCCCAGGTCGGGCTCCGGGCCTCTCCCTGTCAGACGCCGGTCGTGCCGAGGCGGCCGAGGTTGGCAGGCGGGTCGGCGGTCTCGGCAACGTGCGGGCCCTCTACTCCTCGCCGATACAGCGCGCGCTCGAAACGGCCGAGCAGATCGCGCCGTTCGTCGGGCTCCCGGTCGAGATCGAGCCCGATCTCATCGAGTGCGATGCCGGTGCTTGGACGGGGGCGGGATTGCGAGCCCTGCGCAACCGGCGGGACTGGAAGCGGTTACTTCTCAATCCGTCCGGGTTTCGGTTCCCCGGGGGCGAGTCGTTCATCGAACTGCAGGCGCGGGTACTTGCCGCGGTCGAGCGGCTCGTTGCCCGTCACCGGGGCGAGGTCGTCGTCGCCGTCAGCCACGCGGATCCGATCAAGGTCGCGCTCGCCAGCGCGCTCGGCAGCCCGCTCGACCTGTTGCGGCGGATCGAGGTCGGGACGTGCTCGGTGAACGTCGTCGCCTACGACGAGGGCCCGCCGCGCGTGCTCGCCCTGAACTCGTTCGCCGACCCCGCGCTCGTCGGCGTGCCCTCGGGTGGGACGCGGCGGCGATCAGCGTCCGGACCACGGAAGGTGGCGCCGCACGATCCGGGTCGGCACGGCGAAGCGGGCACGCGGCGAGCCGCGAGAATGCGGGCGACATGAGCGGGTACTTTGAGCTGCGCGAACCGACGCGGGTGACGGTCGGCGCGATCGGCCCTGTCGGCCAGCGGGTCTTCGTCCTCCAGGCCCGTGAAGGCGTCCGGCTCGTCACCGTGAAACTGGAGAAGCAGCACGTCGCGGCCATCGCGCGCCACCTGGGGCAGCTCCTCCAGGACCTCGCGAAACCGGGGGACGTGCCCGACGAAGCGCTCGAGCTCGAGAAGTTCGACGAGCCCGACTTCGTCGTCGGGACGCTCGCCGTCGCCTACGACGCGAGCGCGGACCGCATCGTGATCTTCACCGAGGAGGCGGTGGGCGAGGAGGAGGAAGGGGATTCGGCGCGCTTTTCCTGCACGCGCGGCCAGGCCGCCGCGCTCGCCGGCCACGGAGCGCGGCTCGTCGAGGCGGGTCGCCCGCCCTGCCCGCTGTGCGGCTATCCGCTCGATCCGAGAGGACACGTGTGTCCGAGGAAGAACGGCCACCACGCTCCGCTGACCTGACCGAGCCGGAATGGTCGGCGCTCCTCGCGACCGGGGCGA
>JBEKCO010000052.1:0-11864 GCA_050014835.1 Acidimicrobiales bacterium | reverse complement strand
TCGGTCGTGCTGCTCGACGAGATCGAGAAGGCGCACAGCGACGTGTTCAACGTGCTCCTGCAGGTGCTCGACGACGGCCGCCTCACCGACGGCCAGGGGCGAACCGTCGACTTCACGAACACCGTCCTCGTCATGACCTCGAACCTGCAGGGCGAGCCGATCGATTTCTTCAAGCCGGAGTTCGTCAACCGGATCGACGAGATCGTGCGGTTCCGCGCCCTCGACCGCGCCGACATCGTCGCGATCGTCGACATCCAGCTCGGTGTCCTCGCCCGCCGGCTCGAGGCCCGTGACCTCGCGATCGAGCTGACGCCGGCGGCGAAGGCGCTCGTCGCCGAGCTCGGCTACGAGCCCCAGTTCGGTGCCCGGCCGGTCCGCCGGGTCATCCAGCGCGAGATCGGCGATCCGCTGGCCCTCGCGATCCTGGAGGGCCGCTACGCCGACGGGGCGACCGTGCGCGTCGACGCGGCCGGCGGCAAGTTCTCCTTCGGCTGAGGAGCCAAAAGGAAGGATTCCAGGGTCACTGGAACCGGCCAGTAGGATCGGGGTGGTCGAGCCGGAGGGGAGCCTGGTGCCCGCGACCGTCGTGGTCGGTACCCAGTGGGGCGACGAGGGTAAGGGGAAGCTGACCGACCTTCTCGCAAGGGACATGCGGCTCGTCGTGCGTTATCAGGGCGGCCACAACGCGGGCCACACGATCGTCGTCGGCGGGGAGACCTTCGCTCTCCAGCTCATCCCGTCCGGCGTGCTCTACCCCGAGATCGTTCCGGTCATCGGCAACGGGGTCGTCGTCGACCCCGCGGTGTTGATCGCCGAGTGCGATGCGCTCGAGGCCCGGGGCGTCGACACCGGCCGGCTCGTCGTCTCGGGCAACGCCCACCTGATCATGCCGTATCACTACGAGCTCGACCGGGCCACCGAGCGGTCGCTCGGCAAGAACAAGCTTGGTACGACCAAACGCGGCATCGGACCCGCCTACGCCGACAAGGCGGCCCGAATCGGACTGCGCGTGCAGGACCTGTTCGACGAGAAGATCTTCCGACAGAAGCTCGATGTGGCGCTGCGCGAGAAGAACCTCGTCCTCGCCAAGGTCTTCAACCGACTCCCGCTCGACGGGCGGGAGATCGCCCGTCTTTATCTCGAGGAGTTCGCGCCGCGCCTCGCGCCGATGATCGGCGACACCGTCGGCCTCGTCCACGAGGCCCTGGACGCCGGGCAGAACATCATGCTCGAGGGCGCGCAGGCGACCTTCCTCGACCTCGACCACGGGACGTACCCGTACGTCACGTCGTCGAACCCGACGGCGGGGGGCGCCTGCGCCGGGAGCGGCGTCGGGCCCCGCGACATCGACCGGGTCGTCGGGATCGCCAAGGCCTACGTCACCCGGGTCGGTGCCGGCCCGTTCCCGACCGAGGTCGAGGGCGACCTCGCCGACTTGCTCGTCGAACGCGGCCACGAGTACGGCACGAACACGGGAAGACGCCGCCGCCCTGGCTGGCTGGACCTCGTCATGCTCCGGCACGCCGTGCGCCTGAACTCGGTCTCGGAGATCGCCCTCACGAAGCTCGACGTCCTGTCCGACCTCGACTGCGTGAAGGTTTGCGTCGCCTACGAGCACGACGGGGAACGGCTCACCCACGTGCCCTACCACCAGTCGGTGCTCCACCGGGTGCGTCCCGTCTACGAGGAGCTTCCGGGCTGGGGTGAGGACGTCTCCGGGGCGACGCAGGTGCGGGACCTCCCAGTCGCGGCACGTGACTACGTGCGCTTGATCGCCGAGTACGCGCAGGTGCCGGTCACCTTCGTCGGCGTCGGCCCGGGTCGCGAACAGTACGTGCGGTTCGCGGCGTGAAAGTCTGCATCGTCGGATCCGGCGCCCGAGAGCACGCACTCGCGCTCGCCTGCGCGCGCTCGTCCGATGTCGTCGTCACCCCCGGGAACCCGGGGATCGAGGGGCGTTCGCCCGAGGGCCACCGGCTGCGGTCGAGCGCCGCGCCACCCGAGGAGATCGAGGCCGACCTATTCGTCATCGGGCCCGAGGTGCCGCTCGTCGACGGGCTCGCCGACCGCCTGCGCGCCCTCGGCGCGCTCGTCTTCGGACCGGGGGCGGAGGGCGCCCGTCTCGAGGGGTCGAAGGCCCACATGAAGCAGCTCGTCGCGGCGGCGGGGGTGCCGACGGCGCGCTTCGCCGTGTTCGACGCGCCCGACGACGCGATCGCCTACCTGCGCCGAAGCGGCGGTCCCTACGTCGTGAAGACCGACGGGCTCGCCGCCGGCAAGGGGGTGCTCGTCACCGACGACCTCGCACGAGCCGAAAAGGACGCCGCGGCCAAGCTCTCCGGCGCGGCGTTCGGGGCTGCCGGGCGACGGATCGTCATCGAGGAGGCGCTGACCGGCAGGGAGGCATCCCTGCTCGCCGTGTGCGGCGGCGGACGGGCCGTTCCTTTGCCCGTCGCCCAGGACTACAAGAGGGCGCTCGACGGCGACCGCGGCCCGAACACGGGCGGTATGGGTGCCTACTCCCCGGTCCCGTTCGTCACGGGGGGCGACCTCGACGAGGCGATGGACCGGATCGTCCAGCCGACGCTCTGGGAGCTGGGACGCCGGGGGATCGACTACCGGGGCGTGCTCTACGCCGGGTTGATGCTGGACGACGACGGCCCCCGTCTCATCGAGTTCAACGTGCGCTTCGGTGATCCCGAGACCGAGGCCGTGCTCCCGAGGGTCGGAGGCGACGTCGCCGCGCTCCTCGCCGCGGCCGCCGCGGGAGACGTGCCGGACTCGGTGGGCGTGGCGGCCGGGGCCGCGGTCTGCGTCGTCGTCGCCGCCGCGGGCTACCCCGAGAACCCGCGCCGGGGAGACGTGATCGGCGGCCTCGAGGAAGCGGGCGCCGTCGAGGGCGTGACCGTGTTGCACGCCGGGACCCGTCGCGACGCGGGGGGCGTGCTGAGAACCGACGGCGGACGGGTGCTCGCCGTCACGGCGGTCGCGGCGACGATCGAGGCCGCCCGAGAACGCGCCTACGCGGCGGTCCGCAAGATCGAGATCGAGGGCGTCCAGTACCGGACGGACATCGCCGTGCCCGAGCGTGTGGGGAGCGCGTCGTGATCGACCGCTACGCGCTACCGGAGATGGCCGAGCTCTTCACGGACGAGGCGCGCCTGTCGCTCTGGCTCGAGATCGAGCTGCTCGCGATCGAGGGGTGGGCCGGGCTCGGTGTCGTCGAGCCGCGGGTCGCGGCCGCGGCCCGGGTTCGCGCGCCAGCCGTCGACGCCGCCTTCGTCGCCGCCGTCGCCGAGCGCGAGCGCGTCACGGACCACGACGTGGCCGCTTTCGTCGATGTCGTGAGCCAGGCGATCGGACCGCCCGAGGGCGCGTGGGTCCACTACGGGCTCACGTCCTCCGACGTCGTCGACACCGCGCTCTCGGTGACGCTGTGCCGGGCCGGCGACCTGCTGGTCGGGGCGGCCCACGGCCTCGTCGACGTGCTGCGGCGCCGCGCGACCGAGTTCGCCTCCGTGCCGGTCGTCGGGCGCACCCACGGCATGCACGCCGAGCCGACGACGTTCGGGGCGAAGCTGGCCCTTTTCTGCCTGCAGGCCGATCGCGACCGCGTCCGGCTGGAACAGGCCCGTGACGCCGTCGCCGTGGGCAAACTCTCCGGCGCGGTGGGCACCTACTCGAACATCGATCCCTTCGTCGAGACACACGTGTGCGCGGCGTTCGGCCTGACGCCGACGCCGGCGAACCAGGTGATCTCCCGCGACCGCCACGCCCAGTTCCTCTACGCGCTCGCGTCGGCGGGGACGACGGTCGAGGCGATCGCCACCGAGTTCCGCCACCTCCAACGCAGCGAGGTGGCCGAGGTCGCGGAGGCTTTCGTCGCGGGCCAGAAAGGGTCCTCGGCGATGCCGCACAAGCGGAATCCGATCACCGCGGAACGCCTCGTCGGCATCGCCCGGCTGCTACGCGGCTACCTCGTCACCGGGCTCGAGGACGTCACCCTCTGGCACGAACGGGACATCTCGCACAGCTCGGCCGAGCGGATCATCCTGCCCGACGCCAGCCAGCTCTGTTACTACGCCCTGGTGCGGGCGGCACGGCTCGTCGACGGGCTCGTCGTCGACGTCGACCGGATGCGAAAGAACCTGCTCGAGGGCTCGTACGGGCTCGTCTTCTCGCAACCGGTGCTGCTCGCGCTGGTCGCGGCCGGGTGCGACCGGGACGCCGCGTACGCGATCGTCCAGCGTGCCGCGCACCGCGCCGCAGGCGAGCGGCGGTCGTTCCGGGGGGTGCTCGAGGAGGACGAGGAGCTCGTGTCCGTCTTGGGCGCCGGGCGGATCGGCGCGGTCCTCGACGAGGCGTTCGATCTCGACCGGGCGCTGCGCAACGCGCACCGCACGACCGATGCCGTCGAGGGGACCGGGCTGTGATCCGCGAGCTCGTCTACTCGGGCAAGGTGCGCGACGTCTTCGACGCCGGCGACGGGCTATTGCTCATGGTGACGTCCGACCGGATCTCCGCCTACGACTACGTCTTCGACAAGCCCGTCCCGGACAAGGGGCGCGTGCTGACGGCGATGACCGCTTACTGGGGAGGTGAGCTCGCGCCGATCGCGCCGACGCACCTCGTGAGCACGGACCCCGCCGACTTTCCCGTCGCCAAGCGGGACCGAGCGGGTCTCGCCGGCCGGGCGATGCTCGTCCAGCGGGCGGAGATGCTGCCGATCGAGTGCATCGTGCGCGGCTACCTGGCCGGTTCGGCGTGGCGGGAGTACCGCGAGCGCCAGACGATGCACGGCGAGCCACTCCCCGCCGGACTCGTCGAGGCGGATCGCCTGCCCGAACCGGTGTTCACGCCGTCGACGAAGGCCGCGACGGGCCACGACGAGAACATCACGTTCGACGCCGCGGCGGCGCTCGTCGGCGCGGAACTGGCCGGCCGGGTGCGCGAGGTCTGCCTGGCGGCGTACTCGGCGGCCGCCCGGGCTGCCCTCGCCCGCGGAGTTATCGTCGCCGACACGAAGTTCGAGCTCGGGGTGGCGGGCGGCGTCCTCACGATCTGCGACGAGATCGTGACGCCGGACTCGTCCCGCCTGTGGGACGCGGGGACCTGGGTCGCCGGCCGCACGCCGCCCTCGTTCGACAAGCAGCCGATGCGCGACTGGGCGGCGGCCACGGGCTGGGACATGGCGTCACCACCCCCGTCGATGCCGGACGAGGTCGTCGCCTCGACGCGGGCGCGCTACGTCGATGCCTACGAGCGGATCACCGGGCGGTGCCTGGCCGACTGGTGGGGAGGCGGAGGGAGAACGTGAGCTACGACATCGTCGTTGAGATCCGGGGCCTCGCCGGGCTGGCCGATCCCGAGGGACTCGCCATCGAGCGGGCGCTCCCCTCGCTCGGCTTCGAGGGGGTGCGGGGCGTCCACGTAGGGAAGATGTTCCGCTTCGTCGTCGACGCGCCGAGCGAGGCCGAAGCTCGTCAGACCGCCGAGGAGATGTGCGACCGGTTGCTCGCCAACCCGGTGATCGAGCGCGCCGAGATCCGCGTCGTCTCCGACGGCTCGGTGGAGCGACCGTGACGACCGACATCGGAATCGTCTGCTTCCCCGGTTCGAACTGCGAGCACGACGTCGCCCGGGCGTTCGGCGCGCTCGGTGCCTCGACCCGGATCCTCTGGCACCAGGACGACGGGATCGGGGACGTCGGTGCCGTCGTGATCCCCGGGGGCTTCGCCCACGGCGACTACCTGCGACCCGGCGCGATCGCGCGCTTCGCCCCGGTCATGGCGGCCGTCGCCGACTTCGCGGCCCGGGGCGGTCCCGTCGTCGGGATCTGCAACGGCTTCCAGGTGCTCACCGAGGCGGGCCTGCTCCCGGGCGCGCTGACGCGCAACGTCGGGCTGAGGTTCATCTGCCGCACCGTCGAGTGCACGGTCGAGTCGACCCGGAACGTACTCACGGCGCGCGCGACGGCCGGGATGATGCTCCGACTGCCGATCAACCACTACGAGGGCAACTACACCTGCGACGCCGCGACACTCGGGCAGGTCGAGCGCGACGGGCAGGTGCTGCTCCGTTACCGGGACAACCCGAATGGCGCGGCGCACGGCATTGCCGGGGTGGCGAATCCGGCGGGCAACGTCGTCGGGCTGATGCCGCACCCCGAGCGCGCCTCGGATCCGCTCGGTGTCGGCACGGATGGCGTCGTCTTATTCGAGTCGCTCCTCGAGGCGGCGCGTACCTGGCAAACGGTCGGCCGGCCATCCGAGCCGGCCGACGCGGCGAACTAGGCCCCCGCGCCCCGGTGGACACCCGCGCGGCGCAGCACCTCGGCGGGGACCCCCGCCTCGCGCCACGTGGCGTAGTCGATGCCCTTGCGGGCGCCGTACTCGGCCGCGGCGGAGACGAAGCCCTTCTCGAGGGCGGAGATGTCCTCGGGCCCGTTGCCGGCAGAGAGCCTCGCTTCGATGCTCTTGCGGCGCTGGATGAGGTGGAGCCGCTGCAGCGGATCGGCGTCCTTCAGGCGGGCGGCGATGTCGTTCAGCTGCTTGCGGAGCGACTCGGCACTCGGCCGGCGACCCCGGCGCGGCCGGTTACGTTCGAGGGCCTCCAGGTAGCGCCGCACGGCGAGGCCCTGTGTCCGGCCCGCGGCGAGCGCCGCCTTGTGCTCCGAGGTCATCGAGGTTCGCTTTCTCGGTGGTGTCATAACTCCACTATGGCCGCGGTTCATCTCGAATGCAATGTGTCAATGCTCAATGTTCGGAATTCCCGTTTCTTCGCACCGGCAGGAAGGGATGGATGGCGTTGAACGAGCCTGCGGATCGTGCACAATCGGAGGACCCTGGACGCCACCGCAGTCTGGGACTGACCGACGAGGAGTACGGCATGATCGTCGGGATCCTCGGTCGGCGGCCGACGGATACCGAGCTTGCGATGTATTCCGTGATGTGGAGCGAGCACTGCTCGTACAAGTCGTCGCGGGTCCACCTCGCGCGATTACCGGTCGAGGCGCCCCATGTGCTCGTCGGTCCTGGTGAGAACGCCGGTGTCATTGACGTCGGTGACGGGATCGCCGTCGCGTTCCGGATCGAAAGTCACAACCACCCCTCTTACATAGAGCCGTACCAGGGGGCCGCGACGGGCGTCGGCGGGATCCTGCGGGACATCTTCACGATGGGTGCGCGGCCCATTGCCGTCATGGATCCGCTGTTCTTTGGCCCGCTGGACGACGCACGCAGCCGGTTCATCCTCGATGGTGTCGTGCGCGGAGTGGCCGGTTATGGGAACGCCGTCGGCGTACCGACCGTGGGGGGCCAGACCACCTTCGATTCGACCTACCGGTCGAATCCGCTCGTCAATGTCTTCTGTCTCGGCGTCCTGCCCATTTCCCGGCTCGTGCTCTCTTCGGCGTCCGGTGTCGGTAACCTCGCCGTGCTGTTGGGCTCGGCGACGGGGCGTGACGGCATCGGCGGGGTGAGCGTGCTCGCCTCGGCCGGGTTCGCCGAGAAGGGCGCGGCCGAGGAGTCGGCGAAGCGCCCGAGCGTCCAGATCTCCGACCCCTACGAGGAGAAGCGCCTCATCGAGGCCTGCCTCGAGCTGCTCGAGGCCGGCCTCGTCGTCGGGATCCAGGACCTTGGCGGTGCCGGGCTGTCGTGCGCGACGAGCGAGACCGCGGCGCACGCCGGGCTGGGGATGGACGTCGACGTCTCCCGAGTGCCCCGGCGCGAGCCGATGATGAGCCCGGTCGAGGTGATGACGAGCGAGAGCCAGGAGCGGATGCTGGCGATCGTCGAGCCGGGCTCGCTCGCCGCGGTGGAGGAGGTCTGTCGGCGCTGGGAGGTCGAGGCGACGGCGATCGGCGTCGTCACCGCGCCGGACGCGTCCGGGGTCGGCCGGCTACGGATCATCGACGGGGCGACGGGCGAGGTGGCGGCCGACGTGCCCGCCTCGTCGCTCGCCGACGACGCCCCCCGGTACGAGCGGCCGCTCGCGCCACCGGCGGACCTGACGGCGCGGCGTTTCGACGACCCGTCGCGCCTCCCCGCGCCCGCCGATCCCGGCGAGGACCTGCTGTCGCTGCTCTCGGACCCGGCGCCCGTCTACCACCAGTACGACCACCAACTCTTCCTCAACACCGTCATCGGCCCTGGCGAGGGCGACGCCACGGTGCTCAAGCTCGCCGCGCCGGGAATCCCCTGGGGCGGGAAGGCGCTCGCGATGAGCGCCGACGGGAATCCGGGGTGGTGCGCCGTCGACCCGCGCTCGGGCACCGCGGCGACGGTCGCCGAGTCTGCCCTCAACGTCTCGTGCGCCGGCGCGATCCCGCTCGCCCTCGTGAACTGCCTGAACTTTGGCAACCCGGAGCACCCCGAGGTGATGTGGCAGCTCTCCGAGGCGATCGACGGGATGGCCGAGGCCTGCGAGGCCCTCGCCATCCCGGTCGTGGGTGGCAACGTCTCCCTCTACGACGAGTCCGGGGGGCGGGACATCGATCCGACCCCGGTCGTCGCGGTCGTCGGGTTGATCAGGCGTCTCGTGCGCAAGCCGCCGGTGCCCGGTTGGCGCGCCGGCGACTCGCTCGTCCTCGTCGGGCCGGCGGGTCGCGGGCTCGCCGGGTCCCGCTGGGCGCGGTCCGTCGCCGGCTGCTCCGGCGGCGCCCTCACGCCGGTCGATCTCGAGGCGCACCGGGAGCTGTGCCGGTTGGTTCGTGAGCTCGTCGCGCGCGAGTCCGGCGACGACGATCCGCCGCGGCTCGTCAGCGGGCTGCACGACGTCGCCGACGGGGGGCTAGGAGTCGCGCTCGCCGAGTGCGCGCGGGCGGCGCGTCTCGGAGCCGAGATCGGTGACATCGGGGGGCACGAGGGACTGTTCTCCGAGCTGCCGGCGCGGGTTCTTTTCGCGACACCGCTCCCGGACGAGATCCTCCGACTCGCGGCCGAGGCCGGGATCCCGGCCCGGGTGGTCGGAGTGGCGGGTGGCGAGCGGCTCGTCGTGCGGGGTCTTGTCGACGTCGGGCTCGACGAGCTCGACGCGGCGAGCGGCGGGATTGCCGCAGCGCTCGACGCCCGGGCGGCGCTCTAAAGACCGCGCCGGGATACGGGGGTCACCTTCGGTGGTGGCTTGCCGCAGGCGAGCCTGGCGGCACCGCGGGGATGAACGACCGGCGGTCGCGCGCGATCGGCATCCGCCGCGGCGTTGAGCCCAGCTAGATCTTCGTGTAGCCGATCGCCCGGAGGCAGCTCGGGCACCGCGGGAACTCGTCGCCGAATTCCCTCATGTGGGCGGTCCAGTGTCCGCAAGCCGTCCTGTACGTCCCTGGGTCAGTGCACTTCTCACCCGTTTTCGCCATCGCACTTCCTCCCTAGTCCGTGGGGAACCAACGTTACCGGCGGGTCGCGAAAATCATGCCGGGCGGGCGCGGCGCGATCGTCGTCCTCGATCCATGGCCCTGGGAAACCGATTCGCCGGACTCTCTCACGGCGCCTTGGCGACGATCTCCACGAGATTCCCGTCGGATCGCGCGCAAGGGCACGCCGATTGTTGTTGCCGGTGTTGCGAAGTGGCTGAACGACGGGCCCGGCGGGCAACCCTGCAGCCCCAGATCCGCGAAGGCCCTGCCGGCGTCGGCGGTCCACACGGCGAGGACCATCGCGGGCTGTCCGGCGGGGCGACGGGCAGTTCCCAGTTATCCGGCGCTGTGTGCAATGACACACCCATGACTTGGCCGCAGCGTTTCGACCAGGGAAATCTCCGTGAGCAGGACTTAGGCTCAGGGCCATGGCGGCGGGTCACGTAACGGGGGCTGGCGTGGGGGGCGTGATCGTTACGGCCTCGGCCGTACTCGTCGCGAAGGTGCCCACAGGTGCCATGGCTCCACGGGGCGACCACAAGTGGCTCGTGGTCGGCATCGTCGGGATTATCGTCGGCGTGGCAATCGCGATCTTCTTTGGGATCGTTGCCTTGCACGAGTGGCGGACCGAGCGCCGTCAACGTGCTCCAAATCTCGTCTTCGGGGGAACGAACCAAGGGTCCGGCGAGATGCAGGACACCCATAAGTCCGAGACGGTGGCCCAGGTAGCTATCGCTAATGAGCGCGGGAAGGGTGCTGTGTCGGCTCTCCATGTGTACGCCACCATCATGGTCACCGACCTCGACGGCACGGTAATCGTTCCAAGGAAAGACGCGGGGTGGAGCAATAACCCTGCACTTGAATTAGATGAGATCCCGCCGAACGGCCATCAAGTGTGGATTGACACAGTCCTGAAAATCCACGGAGAGGACAGGTGGTGGTTGTGGTCCCACGAGCACGAGGGACACCCCGAGATTCCCGGCCGAGCACTCCTCGTGAAGATCGAAGTCCACGGCACCAACTTCGACCCCATAGCAAAGTGGTTCCACATCTCACACGAGGGCGTCGGCAGCCCCCCGGCGATTGAGGAGGCGCAAGACCCAAGCAAAGACGCGCCCACATTCGAGCGTCATGATGACGTGATCCAATCGGGGCAATCGAAAGTGACCAAATGGGTTGAGACGAGGCGCGGCACCGATTACGAAGTAACCCCCGGTGTGGCGCGGGCATCGGCCAGTGCTTACCCCCCAACCGTTCAGATCACAGAACCGACGCACGAAGATGTGCTGGGGGAGATAGCTCGATTTCGAACCGATCGGCCCCCACCGGGACTTCCTGTTAAGCCAAGGCCGGACTTCTCGCCCGAGCTGCGCCGTTTCAAGACGATCGACGACGACTACGAGGACACGGCCGAGTGGAATCGCGCGATCGACCAATGGGTCGAGGACGTACATCGCAAACTCGGAGCATGGAATGGCCGCAACGCCGAGCGCTTCATGGCGGCGCGGCTCATTGACTCGCTGGGGGGCATGTCAGTCAATCTTGTTAGGACCGACCTAAATCGCTATCCGAAGCTGAACGAGCTGCACATGCGTCGGGACCGCTTGCGGGAGATCACGGACCAGTGACTTCGGCCTCTTCTCCCGACTCGCGCAGGTCGGTGTTCAGCATGAGCTTCACCGCGTCCTCGAACTCCATGTCGGTGTTGACGCGACCACCCAGGGTGTTCTCGGGTTCCGCGTCGATGTTGACGGGTTCGTCGTAGCCGGGGAACGCGTCGCGTGGCATGTCGTGAGTCTATGGACGCGGCGTAGTCGCCATGGCGGGTTTGGTGTCGCTCCTCCGGGGCCTGTTCCAGTAGGCCGATTTGCATTTCGGGCAAACGAGCGGGTCCTTTGATCGGTCCCTCGCCAGCCACTCATGGGCACACCTCTCGCAGCGGTAGCCCCAGAGCTGGACCCTTGCCATTCTCCTACGCTTACGCCTTTTGGTAACTCCGGTCAAGGTGGTCACAACTGGGATGTTACTAATAGTAGTTACCTAGTGGGTGGATGCTGCTGGTCAGGCGCACAGATTCGCCGCGTAGGACGCGGCCGTAATTACGCCCCTGAGAGATGGCAATCGCGTGACGAAAGTGCCAAACTAAGTGTCGACACACGCGTTACGGCCCTGGGTGCTCTGAACACCCAGGGCCGAGTGTCACGCCCGCACCGCCGGAGCTTGTGAGAGCAGCGGCTCCCCCTCTCTGAAAGGGGAATGGGAAGGTTCGACTCCTCCTGCGGGCGCAACTTACATCCACGACAATATTGCTATTTCCCGGTCGCTATGTCAATAGCGTACATAACGTGACCTGCGAAGATGCCCGCTGTGATGCTGCGACGGCGTCGCTAAGGGTCCACCACAGAATAACACGCGAGTAGTACGCTCGTGGCGTGGAGTTGAGCCCTGAGACGCTCGAGGTGTTCTTCGACACGGTGCAGCCTCATCTCGACGAGCGCCAGCGCCGGGTGGT
>JBEKCO010000051.1:0-11935 GCA_050014835.1 Acidimicrobiales bacterium | reverse complement strand
ACACGGGTTGGTCAGCGAAGCGACGAAAGCCTGCAGCGCACTGCTCGACGCGCTTCGGATCCCACTGCTTTCGACCTTAGTCTCTGGCGTTCAATCGGTGACCAGCCGAACGGTCGCCCGCGATCCAAGAGCTGGCCGCGAAAGCGACCGCTCTCGGGCAGTAAGCCGCGCGTCAGATGACGACGATGTGCAGAACGGTGACGAGGACGACGAGGCCGAAGAAGGCCACGACGGCGGCCCAGAACCGCCAAAACGTGCGCTCGTTCGCTCGTCGTTCCACCTCGTATGGGTCCGGCGGCTCTTGGGCGTCGGCCCACGCCCTCGCCCAGTGACTCGGTGCACTAACACTTCCTGAGCGTCCGAACGTCTCAGCCGGCGAGATCGGACGGAATTTTATCGCAGTGCGTTGCTTGTCAAGATCCTGTCAAGTATCCGGGTGATGGGTTTGCCTAGGGAGGTCTACATGAATATCCGCCGCCTGCTGTACGTATTCGCGCTCGTCTTGCTCGGTAGCGTCTGGCTTCCACTGACGAGTGCCCAGGCCGATGCGGTTGGGGGCCCGTTGGCCAAGCAAGGCAGCCTGACCGGGGCCTGGTCGACGGAATGGACCGACGGCACCGCGATCTACGTCGCGAGTGACCCCACGAATGGTCCCCTCATCGTCGTGCAAGACGCCACTGGGAACTTGTGGGCCAAGGAAGGCAGCGTGACCGTCGCGACGTGGACCGAGATATGGACCAGCGGGACCCCAACTGCGGTGTCGGTGGCGAGTGACCCGACGAACGGTCCCCTGATCGCCGTGCTCTCTGGCGGCACCGCGTACGCCAAGGAAGGCAGCCTGACTGCGCCGTGGACGACGGAATTCACCGGGGTCAGCGGTGCTTCGGGGTTGTCCGTCGCGAGCGACGCCACGAATGGTCCCCTGATCGCCGTGCTCTCTAACGGCACCGTGGTACGCCAAGCAAGGCAGCCTGACGGCGCCGTGGCTCACCGAATTCGGCAGCCCCGCTGCCAGCGAGGTGTCCGTGGCGAGTGACCCGACGAACGGTGTCCTCATCGCTGTGGTGGCTAGCGGCACCGTGTACGCCAAGGAAGGCAGCCTGACCGGGGCGACGTGGCTCACCGAATTCGGCAGCTCCGCTGCCAGCGCGATATCCGTGGCGAGTGGCCCGACGAATGGTCCCCTCATCGCCGTGGTGACTGGTTCCGGCGTGTACGCCAAGGAAGGCAGCCTGACCGCCGCGACGTGGCTCCTCGAGTTCGGCGGCAGCAGCGACGTGGTGTCCGTGGCGAGTGACCCGACGAACGGTGCCCTCATCGCCGTGGCGGCTAGCGGCACCGTGTACGCCAAGGAAGGCAGCATGACTGGCGCGACGTGGACGGCGGAAACAACAACAGTCGGCGGCCCGGTGTCCGTCGCGAGTGACGCCACGAACGGTCTCGTGATCGGCGTGGGTCGGGGAGTGTCCTGACGCTCCACTTAAGTACTCGATGAGGCCCCTAAAGCTGCCGTTGTTGGTTGATCTGACTTCATAGGCGATTGTGCCAACCGAGTATCGAGCCTCCTGATACTCGGTTGCCATCGGCCTCGTAAAGGGTTTGATCCATCACAGGGGACCAAGAAGGCACGCGGAATGGGATCGCGGGCTCAGAACCGCTCGAGTCCGCCCCCGTCGAACAGCTGTTCGATGCCGAACGTATCTCGGTCAGTCGCCATCTCCTTGTCGGACGGCACCGGTGCTGGGTGCGAAGCCGCCTCGAGGATCTGGCGCAGCAGGCGGTAGTCGCTCGACAACGCGAGAAACAGGCCGGGGCGACCGAGCACGTAGTGCACGGCGCGGGCGATCGCGTCGGGGTCGCCGATCGGCTCGTACCAGCTGCGGCGTTCGGAGGGACCGTCCTGCGGCCAGCGCCTGCGCGCGACGGACTTGATGGTTTGTACTGCGACGTTGCGTTCCGCGCACACGGCGAGCAGCTCCTCGACGTCTGCCCGAAAGTTCGGGTCGGCGCGCATCGTGAAGTTGTACGGCAGCATGACTGAGTCGTAGTCGAAGCGCTCGAGACTGCGGAGGTGCATCCGGGGGATCCGCATCCCGTGGCCGGTGACCCCGATGAAACGGACGAGTCCTTCGTCGCGCGCGATCATGAGCGCGGCCAGTGCTCCGTCGGGCGAGTGTGCCTGCACCCACTCGTCCTCCTCGACCAGGTTGTGCAGTTGGATGAGGTCGACGTGGTCGACGCCGAGGCGCGTGAGCGAGCGTTCGAGCCCCACCCTCGCCGCGAGGCCGTTCCGCTCGCCAGTCTTTGTCGCGAGGAAGTACTCGTCCCGGCGGCCGACGAGCCACGGGGCGATGCGCAGCTCGGAATCCCCGTAGCTTGCCGCCGTGTCGAGGTGGTTCACGCCGTACTCGCGCAGCACATCGAGTACGGCGTCGGCTGTGTGCTGGCTGACATCCCCGAGCGCCGCACCGCCGAACATGACGCGCGTGCTCGAGTGTCCCGTCCGTCCGAAGTCCGCGTGTTCGATCATGGGGCAAGCTTATGGCCCTCCCCTGATCAAGGGCGCCCAGGAATGCCGGCAATGCCGCACCTGGGCGCACGCGTACGGTGGGTTGGCGCCCGACCCGCTTCCGCTTAGGCGGAGCTCCTCCGTGGTTACTGGACTGCCTTCCGTTCGTCGAGAGGGCGCGACCGGTGCCGCACAGGTCGACTTCTGATCCCCGTGGCAAGCTGTCCCGGCTTTCGGCACGACGTGCCAACCACCAGCCGACCAGCATGCTGAGCACGGTGCCGCCACCGGTGACGATCCAGTAAGTGACCTTGTGCGTCCCCGTGCGGACGAGGTGGAAGAACAGGACAATGGCGAGCATCACCCCAGCCATCGTGAAGACGACGCTGAGCCAAACGCCGGGCCGATGGCCGGGGGCCGTATAGGACCGCGGCGTGTCGGGCTGCTTCGTCCTCAGCATGATCACCGAGGGGAACATCAGCAGGTAGGGGAGCAGAAACACGATCGAGCTCAGGGCGAAGATGCTCCAGAACACGCTCTCCTTGGTGGCGAAGAAGGTGTAGTTGACGACCGTCAACGCGGTAGCGAGCACGCCCATCAGGACAAAGGCGTAGTCCGGCGTGAAAAAGCGCCTGTTCGCGTGGCCGAAGAGGCCGGGCGCGGAGCGGTCGAGTCCTGTCGACCCCATGGAGTGGTTGGCGCCGATCGACTAGGTCACCATGTTTCCGATCAAGGTAAACAACAACAGAACGATGGAGAAGTCATAAACCGGCGTGGCCGCGCTCCCAAGGACCGCGTGGAACGAGAGTTTCATCGCGTCGGCCATACCGGACACGATGGAGAGGTTCTTGAGCGGAATGGTCGAGAGGATCCCGAAGTTACCGAGCAACTCGGCCACAACGATGATCACGCCCCCGCGAGCAACGTGCGCGGGATGTCGCGTCGGGGACTCTTTACCGCGCCAGCCGCCGAACTCATGAGTTCGAAACGCATGAAGTTGTAAACGATAATCGGCAGGAAACTCCAGTTGGCACCGAAGGAAGGCACCCAGTGTCGCGGGGTGGAGGAGTTTGCGAGGCCGTGGGTGATCGCGAACCCGATACCCATGGCGCAAAGCACGACCAGAACGGTCACTTTCAGCACGCCGCTCGCGCTGTTGACCCACTTGCTGAGTGACATCGGCGAGATGCCGATGAGCACCATGAATCAGATCAACGCGATGACGATGATCTCGGCCGAGGTGCGGCTCATGCCGCCCCAGAACGCAGCCGACAGGGTGCCGGCGAACACGACGAACACCGCCGGCGCCCAGCAGGCCACATTCACCCAGTAGAGCCAGGCCGTGAAGGTTCCCCAGCGCTGCCGGTCTCCTTCGGCATGTGCCCGCTTGGGTTCGGCGGGACCATATGTGCGCTCGGCTTCGTCCGGCCTTTTGGCCCTGCACGGCCGCGGCGCCGAGGCTTCGGGGGTCGCGAGAGCTGCAGGTATTGCCCGATGAGATCGCCCCAAAGATTCCACGCACCCTCGAAGTCGAAGCCGGCCGGGTCGAGAACCCGCTGCAGAGCGATTCCGTCCACGATGGCGATAGTGACCGCGGCGAGCGAGCCTGCTTTCTTGCCCGTCAACTTGACCGGTGCCGAACTCAGACAGTCGGCGTCGATCGCGCGGTAGCGCCGGTACTCGTCCGCGAACCGTTCGCCGATCCGTGGGTCGCGCAAGGCGTGTGGGAGCAGCTCGAACAGCGTCCGGTTCACCCGGTCGTCGGCGGACACCCTCTTTTGCCACTCGAGAAAGCACCGGGTCCGGTCGGATCCCACGAGCTCGTCGCGGATCTCCTCGACCTGTTCGCCCCGGGGGCCTCGGAACAGGCTGTCGACAAGGGCAGCGACGAGCCCGGGCTTGCCGCCGAAATAGTAGGAGACGAGTGCCCGGTTCACGCCCGACGCGCGCTCGACCTCGGCCATCGTGAGCGCGGTGTACCCACGTTCGGCGACTATCGCCTTCGCTGCGTCGAGGATGCGCCTCGCGGTCGGCGCTAGCGGCGAAGCACCGCCAGACGACTCTGGAGCTCTCATTGCACGCTCATCTACCGACACCAACGGAGCCAGCCGGTTGCTGCTGGGTTATGCAGTGAACGTTGCCTCCTCCGAGCAGGATCTCGCGTCCCGGCACGGTCACCACCCTGCGGTCGGGGAAGACGGCCGCCAGCCTCGCCCCGGCCACGATGTCGTTGGGGTCGTCGAAGATCGGCATGATCACGCCGCCATTGACGATCAGGAAGTTGAGGTAGGACGCGGCCGTCTTGTCGCCGGCCCGGCGCGGGATCGAGCCCTCGGCAGAGTCGACGCCTGAAGCTTCCTCCGCGGTGAACGCAGTGATTGCCGGCATCGGCAGGGTCTGGACGCGAAGTCTCCTTCCTCTGGCGTCAGTGGTCTCCGTCAGCACCTGCAGGTTCTCCTGCAACGGCTCAAAACGCCAGTCGCTCTCGTCGTCGGTGACACCGGCGAGCACGGCGCCCGGGGCCACGAAACACGCGACATCGTCGACGTGTCCGTTGGTCTCGTCAGGGTCTATGCCGTGGGGCAGCCAGATGACCTTGTCGACGTTCAGGTAGTCACGCAGATGCGCCTCAATTTCGTCGCGCGAAAGCTGAGGGTTGCGCCCGCGAGAAAGCAGGCACTCCTCCGTGGTGATGACGGTGCCCTCTCCGTCGACGTGAAAGGAACCCCCCTCGAGCACCAGCGGCGCCCGGTATCGGCCGACCCGCTCCAGCTCGGCAATCTTTCGCGGCACCATTTGGTCTTTGTCCCAAGGGAAGTACAGGCCGTCATAGAGACCTCCCCACGCGTTGAACTCCCAGTCGACAAGGCGGACCTCGCCCTCATCGTTGACGACAAAAGTCGGTCCGCAGTCTCTGATCCAGGCGTCGTTGCTGGAAAGCTCGACAACCCTGACGCTGGGGGGCAGCATGTTGCGCGCGTTCTCGTACTGGTCGTGGTTGGCCCCCACCGTCACGGGCTCGAACTCTGATATGGCGGTTGCGACCTGCACCCAGGCGCGTTGCGCGGGTTTCGCGCCGAGGCGCCAATTGTCCCGGCGTTCCGGCCAGAGCATCCATGTCTGGGTATGTGGTTCGAACTCGGCCGGCATGCGAAAGCCGTCCGCACGTGGTGTGCCCGCAATCACCGTGCTCAGCGCGGCTTCGCTTTCCGGCTGGGTCTTGTCCGGGAGCAACGGGTCACGGTTAGGGGCGGAGGGCATCGGCGATCTCGAGCAGTTCGGGGTCAGCTGGAAGCTCGTCCAGGCCGATGAGGGCGAGCATCAAGGCCTTCTGGACGTGCAGGCGGTTCTGCGCCTGGGGGAACATGATCGACGCGGGGGAGTCGGCAACCTCGTTTGTCACCTCTTCGCCGCGCATGGCCGGCAAGCAGTGCATGAACTTCGCCCCCGGCTTGGTGTGACTCCACAGTTCGCTGTTTACCTGGAAGGGACGGAAGGCGGCCACGCGGTCCGTGTACTCGTCCTCCTGTCCGGTCCACCACCAACAGTCGGTATAGATGAAATCAGCACCGTCGATCGCCTGGAGCGGGTCGTTCGTCATCAGAAAGGAGCCGCCGCTCTGTGCGGCAAACAGTTGGGCGTTGTTTCTCACTTCAGAGCTGATCTCATAGCCTGGCGCGTTGCCGATGCGCACGTTCAGCCCAAGTTTGGTCAGTGTCGTCGCGAGCGAGTTGCATGGGTGAGCCGCATCACCGACGTACGCGAAGGTGACGCCCTCCAGTTTGCCGGCGTGCTCCAGGATGGTGAATGCATCGCTCATCGCCTGGCAGGGATGCCGGTTGTGATCCATGGCGTTGATGACCGGTACGCTCGACCAGAGAGCGAGCTCGTCGATGGTCTCATTCGCTTGCGCGCGAATCACGATCGCCGCGTTGTACTGGGAAAGCGTTCGGGCGGTGTCGGCGATGCTCTCCCGCCCGGGCAAGTGGATCTCGCCTGGCCGGAGGTACACGGCATTCCCGCCGAGCTCGGCAAAACCGTTCTCGAAGCTCACCCGCGTGCGAGTCGAGGCGGCCTCGAAGATCATCGCGAGATGCCTACCCGGTAGGAAGGGCGTCAGCGGACGGCGCCGCCAAAGCGTCTTGAGGACGACCGCGAGCTTGAGCAAGTCCTCCAGGTCTCTTCGCTCGTAGTCGAGATCTGTCAGAAAGTGACGGCCTCGGAACCTCCGCAGACCTGGGAGCTTCTCTTCCATCGCTACTCCTTCTCTCGCGTCGCCGCGGGCAATCCGGTGGTTTGCTGTCGTGACCCAAGACCCCCAACGCCCCTTGTCCTTGTGCCGGACGATGGCCAGCTCCTCATCGGTCTTCGCTGGGTTCCAATCTAATCAAACGGTTAATTAGTGGTCTGAACCTATCCCGATTTGACGTAGTCGGCCGTCGACGCTCGGCAAGAAGCGGCGTGGACCGCGCCGGTACGAGACGTCCGGTGAATTCTGGAGCCCCCGATCAGGTCTGGAGCCCCCGATAGGGCAGTCGGGCCGGGATCAGAGCGCATGTCCTCGGAGGCGCGACCGCGATCGGCCCTGAACGTGCCGGTGATCGCCGGCACCGATGCTTGGCAAGTGCTGTTAGACCAGGGGGGATGGAAGACCTCGAACGGTGGTCGGCTGTCGACCGCTACATATCTGAGACGTTGATCGAGCCGGACGACGCGCTGGACGCGGCCTTGGCTGCTAGCGCCCAGGCGGATCTGCCCCGGATCCATGTCTCTCCGAACCAGGGGAAGTTCCTCCAGCTGCTCGCGAGGGCGTGCGGCGCTCGCATGATCCTCGAGGTCGGCACGCTTGCCGGTTACAGCACGATCTGGTTGGCGCGCGTCTTGCCACGTGGCGGTCGACTCGTCACGCTCGAGCTCGAGCCCGAGCACGCCGAGATCGCTCGAGCCAACATCGATCGTGCCGGACTGTCCGGGGTCGTCGATATTCGAGTTGGCCCGGCCCAGATGAGCCTTGACGGGCTACTCGCGCACTCGGAGGGTCCCTTCGACTTCACATTCATCGACGCCGACAAGCCGGGCGCCGCAGGCTACTTCTCGTCCTCACTCGAACTTTCACATCCAGGCAGCGTGATCGTCGTCGACAACGTCGTTCGCGGGGGCAAGGTCGTCGATGCCGCGCCGGGTGATCCCAATGTGGAAGGGATACGCCGGCTCAACGAGCGGATCGCGGCCGAGCCCCGGGTCAGCGCGATCGAGATTCAGACCGTCGGTGTGAAGGGCCACGACGGCTTCGCGCTGATGGTCGTCGCCGAGTAGCGAGCGCCGCCGGGATCTCCGCTCGACCCTGCGACGGCGGTGGGATCCTGGCGATCCCCCCAACAGCCACCGAGAGCGGTTCAACGATTGGGGATAATCGAGCGGTGGCCGCTGGGGGGACCGAGCAACCATGGACCGTCGATCTGTGATCGCCCTGTGGATCGCATCGTCGTCTGCTGAGGATGGAGGTCGGCCACCGGAGCGCGTCTTGGAGTGGGGTCACGGTCGGGGCGACCACGAGCCTCCAGGCGCGTCGAGCTCAAAGGCTGAGCACCTCGAGTTCTTCTCGGCCTCCAAGGACCACCCCGATCGATGGCGGTGATCTGCTCCGGTATGACGATGCCGGCTGAAGCGCTGGATCACCACGACGCCTCGATCACCGATCGCCTCTCGGCTGGGATCGGGAGTTCCGTGGTCTGGTCGGCGGACCTCAGATTGCTGGGACCGGTCGGGCGACGCAGCCGGCTCGGCGTCGGGTCGTTCGGGCTCGTTCGTGTGGGTGGGCCCTCCTCTGTGCGTTCCACACAGGGTCCTTCGATCCCCTGTGAAACTTCGTAGGCCTTCCTGAGTCAATCCACAGAGTCGCGACGAGGAGGAGCACCAGACCACCTCCTCGGACTGGTCATCGGCGAGCCCGTCCCGGCGTGTACCGAGAGCTGCCGCTCTTCCGACGAGGCTTGCGGCCGGGCCGGCCTTCTACGCGCCGCCGTGGCTAGGCTCCGCGGCTTGGGCGATGGGAGCGAGCTAGGAATGCCCATTGCGGATCACTTCGCGGGTTGCCCTCGCCGTGATCCCGTAGGCGCGTTCGCAGCGCGAGCCTCCCGACGCCTGCGCGGAATGATGAAGCTGGGGCACGAGGATCTGTCAGGCTTTGTCCGCTCGAGGCTCGCGAGATCTGCCGAGACAGGCCTGACCGGAAGCCGGTGATGGAACACACAGCTGACCCGCCAGACGCAAGGCCCCTACGCGGTTCAGACTCGGGGCCGCCCGGCTCGTCTCTCGACCTGCGTCGCGTGCTCGCAGGCATCGATCGCATCGCGCCGGCGCGGTTCGCGACCCTGGTAATCCTCGGCTACGTCGCAGTCAGCCTGACCGCTTACCTGCCGGCCTGGCCAGGGGACCCGAGTCGTCTCGTCGGAGCGCAGTGCGCGTGCGGCGATCCCGTCCAACAGTCGTGGTTCCTCGGCTGGGTGCCGTGGGCGATCGTGCACGGCCACAACCCGTTCTTCACGAACTGGATCGATCAGCCGAGCGGGGTGAACCTCGCGGTCAACACCGAGATGCCGTTTCTCGGGCTCCTCGCCGCTCCGATTACGTTCGCCGCAGGTTCGGTGGCGAGCTTCGGCTTCCTGCTCTGGCTTGCCTTCCCCGCCTCGGCGACGGCAGCCTTCTTCGTGCTTCGGCGGTGGACGAGATCAAATCTCGGCTCTGCTTGCGGGGGGCTGCTCTACGGATTCTCGCCGTACATCGTCGGCGAAGGATTCCGCCACCTCAACCTGACCTTCGTGCCGCTGCCTCCGCTCATCTTCATGGCTCTTTACGAGATTCTCGTCGAACAGCGTTCGGACGCGCGGCGCTGGGGTGTTGCCCTCGGGCTGCTTGTCGGGGCGCAGTACTTCATTTCCTCAGAGGTTCTTTCCACCACGGCGGTCGTCGCGGTCGTGGCCGCGGCGATCCTGCTCGTCGCCCGGCATCGCTCGGTCGATCGTCGTCGGCTGCGCCACGCCCTGCGCGCGCTCGTCCCGGCGGTCCTGGTCACCGGGGTGCTGCTCAGCTATCCGGTCTATTACTTCCTCGCCGGACCGCAGCGCTTTCGCGGGCCCGTCCAGTTGATCGGCAACCGGTACCGGATCGACCTGCTCGGTCCGATCATCCCGACGTCGGCGCAACTCCTCGGACCGAGCGCCCTCGTGAGTCTTGGCGACAAGTTCACGGACGGGTTTTACGAGAACGGCAGTTACCTCGGAATCGCCCTGCTCCTCCTCGTCGTCTGGCTGCTCGTCCGCTATCGCCGTGACCGCGCGATTCTCCTCGCCGGGTCCGTGGCGCTCGTCGCCTACGTGCTCTCGCTCGGGCCTGGGCTCCTGGTGGGCAACCACCGGACCGGGATACCGCTCCCGTTTGACGCGATCGGACGCCTCCCGTATCTCGGCAACATCCTGCCGGCGCGTTTCGCGCTCTACGAGCAGTTCTTCGTCGCCGTGGTCCTCGCGCTCGGTATCGCCCACGGCGCGCGTGCGGTGGCGTCGCGCCCCTCGGCGCAGGGGGTTGCCATCCACGCGCGGCCGAGGCGACGGCTTCGGACCATCACCTCGAGAACCGCGGCCCAGTCGCTCGTTGCCGCTGTGGGTGCCATCGCGCTCGTGTCGCTGCTGCCGGCCTGGCCGACGCCGACGACACCGGTGAGCGTCTCGACGCCGCGGTTCTTCACCTCGCCGGCGGCGGATCGGATCCCCGCCGGGAGCGTCGTACTCACCTACCCGTTCGCGGTGACTCCCGACGACCAGGCGATGCTCTGGCAGGAGGCGGTCCATTTCCGCTGGAAGCTCGTCGGCGGCTACGCGCTCATCCCGAGCCCGGACGGGACGGCTCGCTCCCAGCCGCCGGCGCTCCCTCCGCTCCGCGTCCAGGAGTTCCTCGCCTGGGCGGAGTCTGGCAACACCAATTCGCACCCCATGACGACGCTGACCCTCGACGGACGCCTGGTGGCCGACCTGCGCCTGTACATCCGTCGCTACGGGATCGGCACAGTGGTCTTTGACCCGGTCGGTCGCAGGCCCGCGCTCGCGCTCGCGCTCTTCGAGCGCGCGCTCGGCGCGCCGACCTCCATCGGGGGCGTCGACGTCTGGTTCCAGACGGCGAGACTCGCACGCGAACCCGTCCGGTCGCGGCCGCGCTGACCGTCGGGTGTCCGCGGGACAGCGGATTCCAAGGCCGCGTCCGCCGCGCGGGAGGGGGACTCGTCAGGCGACTGGGGTCAGGACCGCGGCGCTCGGTCGGGTCGGACTGAGGCGTTGGCAGAGGGCGGGTCGTCACGGCCCGAATTCCT
Source organism: Acidimicrobiales bacterium (assembly GCA_050014835.1). GTDB lineage: Bacteria > Actinomycetota > Acidimicrobiia > Acidimicrobiales > Bog-793 > Bog-793. Next base: position 1,061 of record JBEKCO010000051.1, on the reverse strand, counting down.
CGATCCGGACCGGGATGTTCCGCCGTGAGGACTCCCGCGCCGCGGTGAGGAACTGCATAACGGCACGGGCCTCGACGGCCGACCAGAGGAGTTCGCCCGCGGGGTCACCGCGCAACCAGCGGACGAACTGACGGCTGGAATCGCGGAACGACGACCCCCAGTCGTCGTCGAGGGCGTGGTAGGTCCGCGACTCGCCGTCGACGTAGACCTCGACGGACGGCTCCTGGCGGACCCGGGCGGTGCACCGATTGACCCTCGCGAACCCCTTTGTTCCCTGGACCTCAAACCGCTCGTCGCTTGAGTAGTACTTCGACGGCGTGAGCATGTCGATGCCGAAGGTGACGTCCCAGACCCCTCGCAGGCCGTTCTCGTGGTTCCACATCACGGTCGTCGGCGCGTCGATCGTGAAGCCCGGCCCGATCTCGGTCTCGCCGATCCAGGCCATGACCTCGCGGACCGGTCCGAACAGCCAGAGCGCGACGGAGAACTTGTGCCAGCCGTCGTCGTACACGAGGATCCCGCCGACGTCCTTGGCCTGTTCGAACTGCCATAGCCAGGTCTCGAACGGGACGTCCCAGCCGCCTTTGCCCGTCGCGACCATCTTCATGTGGAACCCCGTGGGTTCACCGATCTCGCCCGATTCGACGATCCGGCGCAGGACGCGGAGCGGCTCGTAGAAGATGTAGTTCTCCATCACGCGCAGGACCCGGCCAGCGTCTGTCGCGGCCCTGATCATCTCGTCGGCCTCGGCGAGGTTCGCCGCCATGGGTTTCTGCAGGTTCACGTGGAAACCGGCGCCCAGGGCGGCGCAGGTGACCTCGCGGTGGAGGGGCGAGGGGACGAGCACCTCGACGACGTCCATGTCGTGCGCGAGGAACCGGTTCAGGTCCGTGTAGCGGCCGGCTTGGGGCCATTCGGCCGCCCGGGCGGCGACCTTCGACTCGTCGAGGTCGCACAGCGCCACGACCTCGGCTTCGGGGAAGTCCCGGTAGGCCGTGACGTTGAGGTCGTAGATCCGGCCGAGGCCGACGACTCCGACCCTCGTCGGCCGATCCGTCGGT
>JBEKCO010000050.1:0-12641 GCA_050014835.1 Acidimicrobiales bacterium | reverse complement strand
TCCCTAGCGGCGGCGCGCCCGGCGCTCGCGCCACCAGGTGCGCAGGACGACGCGGCTGAAGCGGTAGCCGTAGACGAGGTTGCCGCCCTTTTTCGAATGGCCCGAGGTGCGGGCGAGCATGGTGACGGGGCGCTCGGCGAAGCGCGCCCCCCGCATCACGGCCCCGATGAGCAGCTCGGACGACTGGTATTGCGGTTCGGCGAGCGTGAGGCGCTCCGGCAGGTCCGCCCGCATCGCCCGGATCGGGTTGGCGACGTCGGTCACCCGTGTGCCGGCGAGCCGCGAGATGACGACCGAGAAGAACACGATCCCGAAGTTGCGCACGATGTCTGACGATTCGGTGCGGCCGAGCCGGCGTGAGCCGGTGACGAGGTCGGCCTCGTCCTCGAGAACCGGTCCCAGGACGACGGCGAGGTCCCCGGGGTCGGTCTGGCCGTCGGCGTCCGCCGTCACGATGTAGCGGGCCCCGTGCTCGGCGGCGACGCGGTAGCCGAGCCGCAGCGCGGCGCCCTGGCCCCGGTTCACCGGGCAGACGACGGCGTAGTGGCCCGATTTCCGCACGATCTCGGCCGTCCCGTCCTCCTCGCCGTCGATGACGACGACGAAGGTGACCGATTTCCCGCAGAGCTCGGCCGGCAGCGCGTCGACGACGCGGCCGATGTTGTCGACCTCGTGGTACGCCGCGGCGACGATGACGACCTCGGCGAACCGGGGGTCGCCGTGGGCGGAGCGGAACTCCTCGAGCGCGACCGAGTCGACGAGCTCGTCGAGGGCGGCGCGGCGGCGGGTCTCCCGGGCGTTCATCGATCGGGCCTTTCGGTCGGGGGGCGCAGCCCGAGCGTGCAGGCTAGTCAAGCCCGCCCGGCCCGGCGGCGCGCCCGGCGAGCATGAGGGCGGCGGGCACCTCGCGGTCCTCGGCGGCCGGGGGGCGTCCCGACGGCCGTCGACCGAGCGCGACCGAGGCGGCGGACCACACGGCTCCCAACAGGTCACGCAGCTCGGGCGGGGGAGGGAAGTACTCCTCCTCCTCGACGGCGCGCACGACCTCGACGCCGCGGCGCGGCGCCAGCCGGCCGAGGACCTCGTCGACGAGCCACTCCGGGGCGGACGCCCCGGCGGTGACGCCGACGACGCCGGTGAGGTCGTCGGGGAGCTCGTCGGCGGCGTTCACGCGCAGGACGCGGCCGCAACCCGTCGCCTCGGCGACGCGGGTGAGCGAGACGGTGTTCGAGGAGTTCGCCGAGCCGATGACGACGACGGCGTCGCAGCGCCCGGCGATCGCCCGCAGGGCGGCCTGGCGGTTCGTCGTCGCGTAGCAGAGGTCGGAGCGCCCGGGCATCCACAGCTCCGGGAAGCGCCTTTCCGCCCGGGAGGCGATCCCGGACCACTCGTCGTGGGGGAGGGTCGTCTGGGCGAGCAGGGCGACCGGGGTGTCGACGCCGGCGAGGGCGTCGACGTCGTCCTCGGACTCGACGAGCCGCACGGCCGCCGGCGCGACGGCCATCGTGCCGATCGCCTCCTCGTGGCCGGCGTGGCCGACGTAGACGACGGTGTAACCCTTGGCGGCCCGGACCTTCAGCTCGTGGTGGACCTTGGTGACGAGCGGGCAGACGGCGTTCACCACCGGGCGGTTGCGCGTCGAGGCGGCTCGCTCGACCTCGGGGGCCGAACCGTGGGCGGAGAGCATGAGCGGCGCCCCGGCGGGGACCTCGTCGATGTCGTCGACGAAGACGACGCCCTGGCGCGAAAATTCCTCGACGACGAGCCGGTTGTGGACGATCTCGTGGTAGCAGTAGACGGGGGGCTCGAAGACCCGGACCATCCAGGCGAGCGCCTTGATCGCCATCTCGACGCCGGCGCAGAAACCGCGTGGCTCCGCGAGCAGCACGCGGTCGACGTCCACGTTCTCAGGCTAGCGAGCCCGCCAGGTACGCTAGGTGCATGGCGTTTCCGCAGGTCGAGGGCGTCGCGCCCGCCTCGCCGGCGGGGGCGGCGGGGATCCGGGCCGGCGACGAGATCCGCGCCCTCAACGGGGCGCGCCTCCGCGACGTGATCGACTACCACGTGCTCGCCGACGACGCGGTCGTCACCGTCGAGATCGGCCGGGACGGCGGCACGTTCGAGGTCGTCGTCACCAAGCACGCCGGCGAGCCGCTCGGCATCTCGGTCGGGACGGCGATCTTCGACCGGGTGACGACGTGCGACAACCACTGCGCGTTCTGTTTCATCTACCAGCTCCCGAAGGGCCTGCGGCACAGCCTGTACGTGAAAGACGACGACTACCGGCTGTCGTTCCTCTACGGGAACTTCACGACGCTCACGCGCTTCACGGAGCTCGACCTCGAGCGGGTCGTCACGGAACGGCTCTCGCCGCTCTACGTCTCGATCCACGCGACCGACCCCGGGGTGCGCGCCGCGATGCTCCGCAACCGTCGCGGCGCGACGAGCCTGCGCTGGCTGGCGAGCCTGCTCGACCACGGGATCGAGGTCCACGGCCAGATCGTCGTCTGCCCGGGCGTGAACGACGGGGCCGTGCTCGACGACACGATGGCCGGGATCCTCGAGCGGTTCCCGCGCCTCGCCTCGGTCGGTGTCGTGCCGCTCGGCGTGAGCCGGTTCTCCCGCGAGGAGTCGATGCGGGCCCTCACGAAAGACGAGGTCGCGGCCGTCCTCGACTCGGTCGAGACCTGGCAGGGGCACTTCGCCCGGGCGCTGCAGCGCCGGCTCGTCTTCGCCGCCGACGAGTACTACCTGCTCGCCGGGCGCCCCTTCCCGGCGGCCGCCTGCTACGAGGGCTTCCCGCAGCACGAGAACGGGATCGGGATGGCCGCGGCCTTCGCCGCGGCCTTCGCCGCCGGGGTCCCCCGCCGGGGCGGGCGGTCCGGGGGTTATTTCCGTTCCGTCGACGGCGCCCCGGCTCTCGGCTACCGGGCACCGCACGCCGGCGGGACGGGCGACGGTTCGTGGGCGGCGACCGCGGCGGAGCGCGGTGCACGGGTGGTGATCCTCACCGGCGCCTACGGCTCCCAGGTCCTGCGCCCGCTGCTCGACGCGGCGGGGTTCGGCGACGTCGAGACCATCGCCGTCGAGAACACTTTCTTCGGCGGGAACATCGGGGTCACCGGGCTGCTCACCTCGGCCGATCTCGCCCGCGCCCTCGCCGGGGTCCCCCCCGACCGGCGGGTCCTCGTGCCCGAGGTGTGCCTGTCGAACGGCCGGTTCCTCGACGGGGGCGTGCCCGGGGACCTGCCCCGCGCCGTCGAGCTCGTCCCCGCCGACGGTGCCTCGCTGCGCCGCGTCCTCGCCCCCGACCCGGTGGCCGCCGGAGCGCGGCGCGGGGTGGGGGCGCGATGAACGGCGAACCGGGCGCACCGGTCGGCGTCGGGTCGGGAACCGGGGAACCCCGCCGATCGGACGGCGTGCCCACGGTCGTCGTCGCCGGGCGCCCGAACGTCGGCAAGTCGACGCTCGTCAACCGGATCGTCGGGCGGCGTGTCGCGATCGTCGAGGAGCGACCGGGGGTGACCCGCGACCGCCTCGAGCTCGAGGCGACGTGGGCCGGCAGAGCGTTCCGCCTGATCGACACCGGCGGAGTCGTGTCGCGGGGCGCCCGGCTCGACCTACTCGTTTCCGACCAGGCCCGCACTGCGATCGCCCAGGCCGACGTCGTGCTCTTCGTCGTCGACGTGACGACCGGAATCACCTCGGAAGATGACGCCGTCGCCGAGATTCTGCGCAGGGCCGGGGCCGCCGTGCTCGTCGTCGCGAACAAGGTGGACTCCGCGGCGCGCGAGGAGGGTGCCTGGGAGCTCGCGGGCCTCGGCCTGGGGAACGCGGTGCCCGTCTCGGCCCTCCACGGACGCGGCGTCGGGGACCTGCTCGACCTCGTCGTGGCGCGGTTCGCCGCAGGGTCCGGGATCGTGGCTCCCGTCGACGAGCCGGGGGAGGCCGCGGACATCGACGCCGGCTCCGGCGAGTCCGCCGTCGTCGCCTCGGTGACGATCGTCGGGCGCCCGAACGTCGGCAAGTCGACGCTTTTCAACCGGTTGGTCGGGACCGAGCGGGTCGTCGTCCACGACGTGCCGGGGACGACCCGTGACGCGGTCGACACGATCGTCGACACCGCCGAGGGCAGGGTCCGGTTCATCGACACGGCCGGGCTGCGCCGCAAGTCCCGGATCGACGAGGGGACCGAGTACTACTCGCTCGTCCGCTCGCTCGCGGCGATCGACCACAGCGACGTGGCGCTGCTCGTCATCGACGCCACCGACGGCGTGACGCACCAGGACCAGCGGCTCGCCGAACGGATCGACGCGGCTGGCGACCCGATCGTCGTCGTTTTGAACAAGTGGGACCTGCTCGCGACCGAGCGCCGGCAGGCCGTCGTCGCGGACGTCGCCGACCGGCTCGGCTTCCTCGCCTACGCGCCGGTGCTGAGGCTGTCCGCCCTCACCGGTCGGGGGGTGCACCGGCTCCTGCCGGCGCTGCGGGAGGCGATAGACGCCTACCACCGGCGGATCCCGACGGGAGCGCTCAACGAGGCGATGCGGGCGATCCAGTCGGCGCAGGCGCCGGCCGGGGCGCGCATCCTCTACGCGGTGCAGGGTGCTGTGGACCCGCCGACCGTGACGCTCTTCGCCAGCCGCAGGCTCCAGCCGGGCTACCTGCGCTACGTGGAACGCTCGTTGCGGGAGCGGTTCGACCTCGGCCCGGCGCCGATGAAGCTCCGGGTCCGGCTGCGCGGTTCGTGAGTCCCGGCGGCTCCCCGCCGGCCCAGGGGGTCAGTCGCCGGACAAGAGTTCGAGACAGTCCTTCGGCGGCACCGGTCGTGCGAAGAGGAAGCCCTGGGCGTAGTGGCAGTCCAACCGGCCCAGCCATTCGAGCTCGCCCCGTGTCTCGACGCCCTCCGCGATGACGGTTACACCGAGGGAGCGCCCCAGCTCGAGGATGGTCGTGGCGAGCCGACGCGCCGACTCGTCCTCCTCGAGGCCGCTCACGAAACTGCGGTCGATCTTCAACACGTCGATCGTGAACCGCCGGATCCGCCCGAGCGAGGAGTACCCGGTACCGAAGTCGTCGATCGCGACCTTCACCCCGAGTTCGTGGAGCGGGTCGAGCACCTTGTGGACGGTTTCCACGTTCTCCATGAAGGCGGTCTCGAGGAGTTCGAGCGTCAGGCACCTCGGGTCGAGGCCGGAGGAGTCGAGTGCCCGGAGGACCGCCTCGAGAAGCGCCCCGTCCCGGATCTGGAGGGGCGAGACGTTCACGGAGACTTCCAAGGGCCGATCAGGCCGCGCCCGGTTCCATTCGCTCGTCTGGCGGCAGGCCTCGCCGAGCACCCATTCGCCGATCGGCACGATGAGCCCGGTCTTCTCGGCGATCGGGATGAACTCGTCGGGCGGGATCAGGCCGCGCGCCGGGTCGGCCCAGCGGATCAGGGCCTCGGTTCCGATGAACCGGCCGAGCTGCAGGTCGATGATCGGCTGGTAATAGAGGACGAACTCGTTCTCGGCGAGCGCCCTGCGAATACCGGCTTCGGCGGCCGCCCGGTTCAGCGCGTTGGTTCGCAAGGTCTCGTCGAACACGACCGTGCAGTTGCCGCCGCTCTCCTTCGCCTGGGCGAGCGCGAGCTCGGCGTCGCGCATCAGCCGTTCGGGGGGCTCGTCGCGGGTGTTGAGCGCGACGCCCATGCTTGCGGTGATGACTTCCTGCTCGTTGTCGAGGTTGTAGGGCTCGTTGATCGCCTTCCTCATCTCGTCGGCGAAATCGATCATCTCCAACGGGTCGGCGATCGACCCGCGCAGGACGATGAACGTGTCGCTCTCGAGCCGGCCGACGGTGTCGGTGCTCTCGCTGCACGCGACGAGGCGCTGGGCGAGCTCGACGAGGAGCCTGTCGGCGAGATCGCGGCCGAAGGTCCCATTCACGGCGTCGAAGCGATCGATGTCGACGATCACGAGGCCGACGCTGCGGTGACGCGCCCGGGCCCACTGGACCTCTTGGCCAACCCGGTCGGCGATCAGCGACCGTGTCGGGAGCGAGGTCAGCGTGTCGTGGAGTTCTTCGAATTCGAGCTTCTCCTCGACGCGGTAAAGCTCGGACTGGTCGAGGAACTGGCCGAGGACGCCGACCACGTTTCCGGAGGCGTCGCGGATCGCCGAGACGTACACACGTCCGCGGAAGACGTGTCCGTCCCAGTGGACGAATCGCCTCTCGTGGACCCAGCGCTCAGCCGTCCCGGCCGCGATCTCGGTGAAGATCTGACTGTGGGACGCCATGTCGTCGGGGTGCATGATCTTGGCGAGCCTGGTCCCGACCAACTCCTCACGCGTGCGCCCGAAGAGTCCCAGCAACGCGTCGTTGACGAACTTCACCCGGCCCTCGAGGTCGAGCATGGAAGCAGGGATGCGGCTCTGTTCGAAAAGGAGGTGCCGGAACTGCGCCTCACGCGCGTTTTCCTCCTCCATCCGCTTCTGTTCCCTGAGGTCAAGACCCTGCCCAATGACGCCGATCATCGTGCCTTCCTCGTCGCGCAGCGCGGTGGAGTGCATCCAGGTGGGTATGACGGTGCCATCGCGGTCCACTATGCGCAGCTCGAGATCGTCGCTCTCTCGGGTTCCGGCGACGAATTCAGACAGTCCTTGCACCAGACGGCCGACGTCGTCGGGATGGACGTGGTCCGCGATGTTGGTGCCGATGAACTCGTTCTTCGAGTATCCCGTCAGCTGGAGGAAGGTCTTGTTTGCCTCCACGACCCGGCCCTGCATGTCGATGGCCGCGGCCGAGATCCCGCTGCTATCGAAGAGAGCCTGGGACAAGCGTTCCGCTCGTCGGCGTTCCGCTTCGGCTTCCCGCTGCGCGGTGAGGTCGACGAACTGTCCGACGATACCGACACGTTCTCCGGAATCGTCGTGCAGTCCTGCCGTGAACACGCGCGTCGGCACGTCACGGCCTTCGCTGTCGAGGAGGCGTATCTCGAAGATTTCGGTATCGTGGAGGCCTTCTAAATGCTCGGCGAATCTCTGCGCGAGCGCGCCGTGGTCGTCGGGGTGGACGAAGTCCGCGAATGCGGAACCGACCAGCTGATCGCGGGCGTAGCCGGAGACGCGGACGAGCGTGTCATTGACCGCCGTGATCTTGCCCTGTAGGTCGACAGCCCCTGCTCCGATCGCGCTCTGCTCGAAAAGAGCGTGCACGAACCGGGCGGCCCTTTCCCTTTCTATCTCGGCGCGCTTCTGCTCCGTCAGGTCGATCGCCTGCGCGAGGAACGACACGAGTGTGCCCGACTCGTCGCGCACCGCGGCGAGGAAGACGTGCACCGGGATGGGATGTCCGTCGGCGTGCACGTACCGCTTGTCGTGGTCGGAGTCGTTCCGCGCGCCCGCCACGAACTCCTTGAAGCGCTCCTTGTCGCGGCCGACGTCGTCGGGGTGGGTGACCTCATCGAGGCTGGGCAGTTCGAGGAGGTGCTCTCTCGGGTAGCCGAGCATGCGGGCGTAGGAGTCGTTCACCCACATCGGGTGGCGGTCGGCGTCAAGGATCGCCGTCGCGATCGAGCTGTGCTCGAAGGCGATCTTCTCGCGGCGTTCCTGCAGCGCGGCGCGCTTCTCGTCGGTGAGGTCGACGGCCTGTGCGAGGAGCGAGACGAGAGCGCCCGATTCGTCGCGTACCGCCGCGGTGAAGACGCGGACGGGGATGACGTGCCCGTCCGCGTGGAGATAGCGCTTCTCGCGGTCGGTCGCTTCCCTTGTGCCCGCGAGCAGCTCGGCGTACAGCTCGTCGTCGCGCGCGATGTCGTCGGGGTGGGTGACGTCGGCAAACGACTTCATGGTGGTGAGGTGCCGGAGGTCGTAGCCGAGCAGGCGGGCGTAGGCGCTGTTCACCCAGACGGGGCGGCGGTCGGTCCTGGTGAACGCCGTTGGGATTGAGCTCCGGGCGAACGCGAACTTCCAGCGTGTGATCCCGTCGTGCGCGTCTGGGATCTCGAACAGGTTCTGTGCCACCGCCCGGCGCGGATTGGTGACCGTGTCGACGCCGGCGTCCGCCGCACCCCCGTCGCGTCGTCGTGTCCGCCGGGGCGCACCGTTGTGCCGCCGGGGAGGAGACGAAGCCGGTGCATCCGCGACGGCCGCGAGCCCGACCACGTGGTCGGCCGCGTCGCGGATCGGGGTGAGCCGGAACGACGTCTCGATCCGTTGCCCGTTCTTCTTGAGCTGGAAGCAGGTGCAGGCGCTCACCTCGGCTCCCGTGAGGATCCTTCCGATCTCCTGGCGGAACCGCGGACTCCGGTCGGGCGCGACGAGCAGCGCGACGTCGTCGCCGACCGTCTCGAAATCGGCATAACCGAACAGTTCCTCGGCGGCGACATTCCACGTGGCGAAGACGGCGCGCCTCGGACCGCGCGGCGCTGACCCGTTCGATCCATTGACCGCAGCGCGGAAACTTGCTTTTTCACCGGTCGGCCTGACGCCATTCGAACTCGGACGGACGACGAGCGACGCGCCGACCAACGCGCCGTCGGGATCGTGGACCGGGGAAAGCGTCAGCGTTGTCTTGAAGCGGTGACCGTCCTTGGCCCGTCCGAAGGTCTCGAGGTGCTCCGCATGCCGGTGCCCGTCGAACCGCTCGAAGGTGGAGCGCAGTCGGGAACCGCCTGCGGCGGCGAAGAGGTCGGCGACGTCGCGACCGAGTATCTCTTTCGCGGAATAGCCGAAAAGGGCTGAGGCGGCCGGGTTCCAACCGCCGATCGTTGCGTTCGGAAGGAGCAGGACGTACGGCTCTTCATACGATCTGGCGATCGCCCCGAGCAGGTCGAGCTGGGCTTCGGCCATTCGCGCCCGCCCTCTCTGAAATCTCGTCGTCCCCTAACGACGGAACGTCCTGTTCGCTTTCAATAGAACCGCAATCGAATGATTGAATTTAGCAGATATGAGTGATGTGGGTAGTGATGAGATGAACGATGACCGCGGTGTCGCGAGCGTCGTCATGTGGGGAATTCGGCGTCCGGAGACCTGGAGAACTCCTCGGCTTCGTGACGCGGTGATCCTGTCTGATGACACGGCGAATTCATCGCCGCGCCGGGAATCGCCGGGCCGAGGCCCAGAGCCTCCCTGGGCACTTCAGTGATCTCATATGAATCATAAGGCGCTAACACAACTTGCGCCTCAGGGTGGCTGAACCGGCGGCGCGCGAGGACGGAACAGGTCGGGGGTCGGTCCGTCTGCCGACTTTCCGCGACGCGCTGACGCCCGGCGCTCGCCGTCGACAGCGCGCCCGGTGGGAGGCGTGGGGTGGCGCGCCGAGACGGCGGCAGAGCCCCGGATTCGCTGGCTCCCCTCAGCCGTCACCGACCGGTGTTCGGGCGTCCCGAGCGGACTGAAGCGGGGGAGGGCGGTCGATCCGGCGAGTCGTTGCCGTCGTGTGGACTTGCCCGGCGTGCGCGGTCGACGAAACGGTCGGACGCGCCGCGGGCGGTTCTTGGCGGTGCACTCGACGCGCCGGCGCGGTTCTGGTTACGGTCGTGTCCCTGTGGGAAAGCGCCTGATGCCGGGCGGGTCGCGTGCGCGAACCCGGATTCGCCTCCGTGCGCTCGTTCTCGCGCTGTTGCTCGGCGGTGTGACCGCCGCGGTGGGTGGCGTCGGACAAGCCGCCGCGTCGTCATCCGGTGGCGGGAGCTCCACGATCACCGCGCTCGAGCAGCGGATCGCCGCCGACGGCCTCGCCGCGAAGCAGCTCGTCACCCGCTACGACAAAGACGAGGCCCGGGAGGCCGCGATCAAGAGGCAACTGGTGGAAGTCGGCCGCGAGCTCGTTCGCGGTCGTGCCGCCAAGGCGATGCTCGCCCGGAAGCTCCGCCAGATCGCCATCGAGTCCTACATCAACTCCGACAGCTCAGGGGCGGTGGCGGACGTGCTCGACGTGCCGAGTGATTTGTCGAGCGTCGCCGCGGTCTACACGGAGCTCGCGACGAACGAGCTCAGCACTGCGGCGACGGGCTACGAGGCCGACGAGTACCTCGTGGCCGCGGACCAAACCCGGTTGCGGAAGGAACAGAGCGCCGTCGAGGCCACTCTGCGCGCGCTCCTGCCGGATCGCGTCGCCGCGGAAGCGGCGGTGGCTCGGGACGAGGCGCTTCTCCAGAGCGCTCGGGGTGATGTCCGCAGGGCGCTCGCCGTGGATACCAAGAAAGATGCCGCGATCGACGCGGCCGCAGAGGACAAGCTCGCCAACCAGAAGATTCCCGTTGCCGCCTCTTCCCTCAACCCCGTCCCGACTCCCACCGCCACGCCGTCGTCGGGGCCGTCAGGTTACGTCAACCCCCTGCGCGGAATCGCCGGCCTGTATCCCGAGCGGATCGACCAGGGAGTCGACTACGCCGGTTATGGGCCGATCTACGCGGTCGGCGACGGAACGGTGCTCAGCACGGTGAACGGCGGCTGGCCCGGAGGGACGTACATCACGTACCGCCTGAGCGACGGGCCGGCGGCGGGCCTCGTCGTCTACGCCGCGGAGGACATCGAGCCGCTCGTTCAGGTCGGGGAGTCGGTGACGCCGAACACGGTTCTTGGCACCGTCTACGAAGGACCCGATGGCATCGAGACCGGCTGGGCAGACAACGGCACGGGCGACACGATGGCGAGGGACGCCTCCCAGTTCTATGGCTGGAACTCGACGGCGTTCGGGGCGAACTTTTCGGAGCTACTCGTGTCCCTCGGCGCTCCAGGGGGCGTTCCGCAGAATCACCCGTTCACCGGTGTTTTGCCATCGGACTGGCCGACGTGGTGAATCCGCCGAAGGGGCGACTGTTGCAGGCGCGGTTGCCCGAAGCCGGTCGCGCTGCTTGAACTAGGGTGGAATCTAGTTGGCCACCCCCTGACCAGGGAAAACGGTCATGGAGTGGGTCACGGGCTGTGGCGCAGTTTGGTTAGCGCGCTTGACTGGGGGTCAAGAGGTCCCGGGTTCAAATCCCGGCAGCCCGACGAGGAAATTCCCTGGTAATAGCGTTAAGCCGCTTCACTCATACGCTGGAAATCCCTTCAGAAACCCCCTCGCCGTACCTAATTTTGCCGCGTCTGGGGCGAGGGGCGGCGTAGCCTTTGCCAGTGGCAGCGACCGGAGCGACCCACGCGAGCGGAAAGAAGAAGCCGAAGAAGGGTCCGTGGCGGAACGGCGTGCGCAACATCGACGTGAACACGGGATCACACTAAACGCCGCCGGTTGCAAAGAGCGCGATCGCAGCGACTGCCATCAGGGAAGCCGTCAGCCATCCGAGACACTTTGCTGCGCGCCCGTTCACGTACTCCCCCATGATCGTCCGATTAGAAGAGACGAACATGGTGACGACGATGAACGGAGCGGCGGCGACACCATTGATGATGGCGACGAGCACGAGGAGCTTGATTGGATTCTCGGACAACAGGCTGAGGGCCATTCCGCCGACGGTCCCGACCGCACAGAGTCCGTAGAAGACAGGCGCGCGGCGCGGTGAATTAGAAAAGCCCGTTCGCTTGCCGAGCAGCCCTGCCATCCCTGCTGACCCGGCACCCGCAAGGACCGGAATCGCCAACATCCCGGAGCCAATGAATCCGAGGGCAAAGATGAGCGCGGCAAAGCGACCGGCCACGGGGCGAAGGGCTGACGCAACCTGGGCTGGCGAAGAGATGATGAGGTGCTGGCCGGATTTCGGGGTCAAGGTGATAGCTGTCGCAACGATGATCGCGAACATGACGACGTTGGAGAAGGCCATGCCGGTGAACACGTCGAAACGGCTCCTGGACTGCTTTCCGGCAGCGTCAACGCGAGAGCGACGGCGCAAGGGCAACGGGCGGGTTCCTCCGGCATCCTCCTCGCGCATGTCCTCGATACGGTGCATGCTTTGCCAGAAGAACAGATACGGCGAAATGGTCGTGCCGAGAACGCCGACAAGAAGCGCAACGTATTCGCGGCTGAACCGGATATGCGGCACGACGGTGTTGAAGATGACCGCACCCCAGGGGATCTTGACGAAGAACAGCACCCCCACGTAGGCAAGGAGCGCGACGCACAGCACCTTGAACACGCGAGCAATCGTGGCGAACGAGCCACTCACGAGCAGGACCATGATGATGACTCCCGCCAAGACCGCCCAGAGAGCGATTGGTCCGGCATGAAGCAGGTGCATCCCGGCACCGACTGCAACGAGGTCCGCCGCGATGTTGAGCACATTGGCAACGATGAGCGCCCCGATGAGCAATCCAATAGCGGCGCGCCATGCCCGACCGAACCTTGCGACAATGAGTTCGCCGAGGCCCTTTCCGGTCGCGAGCGCGGTGCGGTCACAGATCTCTTGCACGCCCGCCATCAGCGGAAAGGTGACGAGCGCCACCCAAAGCATCCCAAAGCCGAATTGCGCACCCGTTTGCGCATATGTGGCGATGCCCGACGGGTCGTCATCCGAAGCTCCGGTGACCAGTCCAGGTCCGAGCGCGCGTAGGTACGCTCGCCAAGCTGTCGGTCCGGAAGGGACGATGTCGATGTTGCGCGAGGTTGTCCCGTTCGTCGTGGAATTTGAGGTGGCGGTCCCCCGCCTGACGCCTGCCTTCTGGTAGGTGTTCGGGCGACCACCAAGTCACTCGGACAGCAAGGGGACCACCACCATGAAG
>JBEKCO010000049.1:0-12816 GCA_050014835.1 Acidimicrobiales bacterium | reverse complement strand
GACGGGGACGCCCCCCCGGGGTAGTGCGGCGACGACGGTGGTGGTCGCCCGGTACTCCTCGAGACAGGCGGCGAGACCGCGCCCCGCCTCGGTGCGGTCGACGAACCGCCCGCCTTGTCGCGTCCGCGCGTCGCTCATCGTGACGCGATTCTCGCCGATTGGCGGCAGGCGCGGTGCCGCGGTCACCTGTCGCCGGCGGGGGGCGTGATGATGGTCGGCTCCACGTCGACCGCGGTCCGCAGGCTGTTCGCCACGTAGCACTCGCGGTGCGCGAGCTCGACGAGACGGGACCGACTGCTGAGGTCTTCACCTCGCCGTTCGACCCGCGGACCACGGCCTACGTCGAAGGGCGGGTCGGCTGAGGATCCTGCCGGCGGTGCGCCCGGGCCGGTAGCGGGCGGGCGATGTCGACTTGTACGCTCGACCCGGACACCGCGACGAGGGAGAGACAATGGCTGCACTCGAGCTGTCGACGGTCATGCTCGAGATCCCGGACGAGCTCAACGTGATCGTCGGACAATCGCATTTCATCAAGACCGTCGAGGATCTCCATGAGGCCCTCGTCGGGACGGGCCCGCATCTGCGATTCGGCGTGGCCTTCTGCGAGGCCTCGGGCAAGCGGCTCGTGCGGACCTCGGGCAACGACGACGAGCTCGTCGCGCTGGCGACGAAGGGCGCCTCGGCGATCGGCGCCGGGCACTGTTTCGTCGTGTTCCTGCGTGACGGCTACCCGGTGAACGTGCTCAACCAGATCAAGCAGGTGGCCGAGGTCTGCTCGGTCTTCTGCGCGACGGCGAACCCTGTCGAGGTGATCGTCGCCAAGACCGCCCTCGGGCGGGGAATCCTCGGCGTGGTGGACGGGAGCGCGCCGCTCGGAGTCGAGACGGCGGAGGACGTCGCGGACAGGATCAGCCTGTTGCGGGCGATCGGGTACAAGTTGGGCGGATCCTGAGCAGGATCGCGCCGCGGTCAGCCGCGGGTCTCCAGGCGCCGGCGGATCGCCGACGGGTAGGCGGGGAAGTAGTCGGCGATCTGGTCGAGCCGGAAGCGCCGCAGGATCGAGGTCGGCGGCTCGTGTTCGAGCAGGAACGCGAACGACTCCCGGACGAGACGAGCGCCATCCACGTCCTCGCACCCGAGGTCTGCGGAGTAGCCGGTGGGGATCGAGACGATGTGGGTCGTCACGGTTCCGCCACCTACCACGTCCACCCGGTACGTTCCGTCGGATTGGGCGACGACGCTGACCTCGTCCATCGCCGCGATGGTAGCGGTGGACGTCGTGGGCCTGCGGGCGCGGGTCACCATGTCGTCGGCGAAGATCACCGTCCCCGCCGGTAGAACGGAGCGGATCAGGCGGGACGCGACCGAAAGGAGCCGGAGGTGGCAAACGGAGAGGGCAGCACCGACGAACGCAGCCGGATCGCGTCGGTGCTCTTCGAGGGCTTCGAACCGCTCGACGTGTTCGGGCCGCTTGAGGTCTTTGGTGTGTCAGACCGTTTCGATGTGAGCCTGTTGGGACCGGAAGCGGGACCGGTGCGCAGTTCGCTCGGCCAGCGCGTCGTCGCCGATCTCGCGTGGCGCGAGGCCCCGCCACCGGAGATCGTGCTCGTGCCCGGCGGGATCGGCACGCGCCGCCTCGTCGAGGACGGCGGGTTCCTCTCCTGGCTCGCGGCGTGGTCCTCGTCCGCCACCTACGTCACGTCGGTCTGCACCGGTTCGGGCGTGCTCGCCCGGGCCGGGCTGCTCGACGGCTACCGCGCCACCTCCAACAAGCAGGCGTTCGGCTGGGCGAGCTCGCAGAGCGACCGCGTCGAATGGATGGCCGAGGCGCGCTGGGTCGCCGATCGCGACCGGTGGACGTCGTCGGGCGTTGCCGCGGGCATGGACATGGCGCTGGCGCTCCTTGCCCATTTGCACGGTGAGACGTTCGCCTCGCGGGTCGCGGACGGGATCGAGCTCGAATGGCACCGCGACGCGACCCGGGATCCGTTCGCCGCGAAGGTGGGTCTCGGCCCCGGCTGACCCCTCGGGCGCGGCCGTTCGTCCTCTCACGCGGTGGCCGCGCGCCGGGAGGTCGCGGAGCCGCCGCGGTCTCAGATCGATCGGCCGAGCAACTCCCCGACGCCGCCGACGACCTTCACGTTGGGACGTTTCTCAGGAAGTGCGCGGCCTGCCGACACCCACACCGCGGAGAGCCCGGCGTCGAGGGCCCCGATGATGTCGCGCTCCCAGCTGTCCCCGACCATGACGGCCGACTCCGCCTTCGCGCCGAGCTGCGCAAGGGTGAGGGCGAAGACGTCGGGGTCAGGTTTGCCGAGGCCGACCTCGCCGGAGATGACGACGGCGTCGAAACAATCGGCGAGGCCCGTTCCGGCGAGCTTCAGCCGCTGGATGTCGGCCGGTCCGTTCGTGAGCAACCCGAGACGGCAACGGTCCTTTAGGGAGTGGACGAACCCGGCGGCACCCTCGATGAGCGGATGCCCGCCTCGTTGCGATTCCACGTAGGTGTCGGAAAGGCGTGTCGCGAGTGCAGGATCGTCGATGCCGAGCTCGGCGAGGGCAGCTCGCCAGGCCTCCTGTCGGTAGGCGGGGACCCACTCGCGGACTTCGTCGAGGATCGAGGGACTGCCGTCGAACGTGGCCCACAGGCCTTCCCACGACGCGATCCCGAGCCGGTGGCAGAGCGGGTAGTCGGGCTCGGCGCGCCAGATCCGTCGGGCGGTCGCCAGGACGACCTCGATGACCCCTCCGGGATCCCGGCCCCGGACGAGCTCGGCGGCCCGTCTCAGCGAGGCCCGCGCCACCGCCTCCTCGACGATCAGCGTGTCGTCGAGATCGAGGATGACCGCCTGGGAGATCACGCCCGCAAACATACCGAGGCGCCGATGCGGTGAGCCACCTTGATCCGGCCGGTCACCCCGTCCCGCCCCGGTCCTCACCGATCGGCGGGCGAGGTGCGCGTCGACGCACCCGGACCGGGCAGCTCTGTCGTCCAGCCATCGGTCCGTTCGCGACCGACGTCGTCGGCGGGAGTCGGGTACGCGTTCGGGATCGACTCGGATCGCCCCGTCGGTGGACGATCGGTTGCCTGGTCGCCCGAGATGGGAGCCGGTTCGGCGATGGATTCAGATCGCCGGCAGCCGGTGCCGACGGGGCGCGCGCGACCCCGCTGCACGCTCACCGCCGGCCCGTAGGTGCCGAGCTCTCACCGCATGCGTGATCGGTTGCGGCGTTCCCGCCGCATTCTGATGATTGAGAGGATCCGTCTGAAGATGAACGCCATGTTCGCAAGCTACCGCTTCTGCATGCGGAATCGGGAAGGCAGGCGGGCCATCGCGTCGGTCGGTCGACCGGAGGCCGGGTCGAATCGTGCACGGACGACGCGTCGCCCGCATCGGCGGTGACCCCTAACGGCCCGGAGG
Source organism: Acidimicrobiales bacterium (assembly GCA_050014835.1). Taxonomy (GTDB): domain Bacteria; phylum Actinomycetota; class Acidimicrobiia; order Acidimicrobiales; family Bog-793; genus Bog-793. Next base: position 9,394 of record JBEKCO010000049.1, on the reverse strand, counting down.
ATCCTCGTCCTCGACCTCACCCACGATCCGCGGTCGTGGCCCCATGAAGACCTCGAGGATCGTGTTGGAAGACGGTTGCGGAGGCGGCAGTCGATCGACCGCCGCCTCGGCGGCGAGGAGCTCGGGATTGGACTCCATCTCCTCGAGCGACGCCTCGTCGTCGAGGCGGCCACTGTCGGCTTGACGATCGCGTCGGAAGATCCGCACATCTGGCACGTTAACGCCGGCCCCGGCCCGGCAGGCGCTCGATCCGCCCCGGAAGGCGCCGAACCCGACGGGCATGTCGATCCCGCGTCGTGGCGAGGACGCGCGCGGGCGGCGGCCCCGGACCGTGAGCCGGGACCCTCCGGTCCGACACCGTGGTGGCTGTCACGGAAATTCCGGCATTCGGCTAACTTTCCGCGTATGTCAGACGAGACGGAACCTTCGGACATGGCGGGGAGCACCGAGGAAGAGCCGACGATACCGGCCCGGGGACCTGCGCGGCGGGGCCACAGGATCATCACCGTCGTCGCCGCCGTCTGCCTCGTGGGTGGAGGCATCGGCGCGGCGGTCGCCGTCACCGGCGGTCCGAGCGGCTCGTCGACGCCGGCTTCAGCGGTCAACAATCTGCTCGCCGCGGCGAACCACAGTGACCTCATCGGCGTCCTCGACGCGATCGTGCCGGGCGAGCGGACGGCGATCGAGCCCGGCATGTTGGGCCTGGTGGCTCAGCTCGAGCGGCTGGATGTGTTGTCCCACAACACGAACCTGAAAGACGTCGGCGGTCTGTCGTTGCATTTCGCCGGGATCAAGACGGCGACGACGATGCTGAGCTCCAACGTCGCGGCCGTCGCCATCACGGGCGGAACGGTGACGGGGGCATTCGACGCGACGTCGCTGCCGGTCGGCTCCTTCGTGAGCCGGCTCACCCGCGGTCGGCTCTCCGGGAACAAGCAATCGTCGACGAGCCCGGTCACGACGGGCCGCGAGGCGATCGTGACCGAACAGGTCAACGGGACCTGGTACGTGAGCCTCGGTTACACGGTCGCCTACGACGCCCTCCGGTCGGCGGGCCGCCCGGCCACCCCGCCCCCGACCAACGAGGCCGTGAGCGCGACCGGGAGCAGCACGCCGGAGGGCGCGGTGGCCACGCTGCTGAACGACGCGATGGCGTTCAACCTCCGCGGGGTCATCGGCGACCTGCCGCCCGGCGAGATGGGGGCGCTCCAGAGCTACGCGCCGCTCTTCCTCGGCAAGGCGGACCAGTCGCTCGAAAAGGCCCGTTCCGAGGTGGCCACGCGGATCACGCATATGTCGCTGTCGGGCTCGCCGATCGCCGGCGGAACGCTTGTCAAGGTGAGCGACCTCGGACTATCGGCGACCGTCGAAGGCATCACGCTGACTTACAAGGGCGGCTGTCTGACCTACTCGTACCTCGGCCGATCGGTCCGCCGCTGTCCGTCGCTCGCCGTGACGCGGGCGGCGGAAAACAAGCTCATCTCGGTCCTGCCGCGGTCGCTCCGCGGGCTCGCCACGCGACTGATGAAGGACCGCCCGTCGTTCGGGTTCGTGACCGTGCAGGACAACGGCCGGTGGTTCGTGAGCCCCGTGGCGACGATGCTCGACGCCCTGAACGGGACCTTGTCGATCCTCCAGCCGCAGGATCTCGAGGCGATCGCGTCACTGGCCGAGAATCCGGCGGAGCTGCACGCCCTCGGGACCTCGCTCGAAAAGGTCGCGCTCGGCGCGCTGGCATCGGGGAGCTCCACGTTCTGACCTGTTGAGCCCCGAACACGGGACCGCCGGAGCAGGATCCTCGCAGCCGGGGGCCCGCAGCTTCCGGCGAGCCGGTCGCGCGACGCCCCGTGCGCCCGGCCACGCCGGGGCGAGCGGGGCGTCGAACGACCGATCTCATCGTCGGGCGGCTGGGCCTCCGGGCGCGCTTTACTCGCAACACGGCGGTTCTATGTTGAGCACCGTCGAGGCGAGGAGGCGGAAGGTGAGATTCGGGCGGCGCGGACGGGAGTGTCGCCGCGGGCCCCGTCCGGGAGGGATCGGACGCCGGATCGCCGGGACCCGCCGACTTGTTCCGGCGGTGCTCGCGTTGCTCGTCGGGCTCGCCGGAGGCCTCCTCCCCGCCGGGCCCGGCGCCACGGCGGCGCCGATCCCGGCGCGAGATGTGGTGGGATCCGTGCAAGCCGACCGCGTCTCTCGGGCGACGCAGGCGCAGATGGCACCGCAGCCGGGTTTCGCGCTCGAGTCGCTTCGGGCGAGCCGGGTGGCCCATCCCGCCTATTCGGTGGACGTGCTCTACCCGCGTCTGACCGGGTTGCCCGGTCGCGTCGGGGAGCGGATCAACGCCCGGATCGCCGCCTTCGTCGACGAGACCGCGGCGCGCTTCAAGGCGGAGGTGAAGGCCCTCCCGAGTCGGCTCCCGGCGATCGCCACCGGGCCGTCGACGCTGATCGGCGGTGTGACGACCGATTTCGACAGCGCCCAGATCGTTTCGGTGAGTTTCTCGGAGTACACGTACTCCTCCGGGGCGGCTCACGGCATCACGGTCGACACGACGTTCAACTTCGACGCGCTGACCGGGCGCCAGTACCGGCTGGCGGACCTCTTCAACCCGTCGTCGCGGTGGCTCGTCGCGCTGTCGCGGCTGAGCCGCCGCGCGCTCTCCGAGCTCCTCGGCAGTCTCACGATGGCGTCGTGGATCGATTCCGGGACGACGCCGAAGGAGTCGAATTTCGCCGCCTGGGCGCTCACTCCGTGGGGTCTGCAGATCGCATTCGGCGACTACCAGGTGGCCGCGTACGCCGCCGGCACGTCACAGATCACGATTCCCTACGCCTCGCTCGCCGGAATCGCGCGGGCGTCGGGCCCGCTCGCGCTCGCCGCCGAGGAGGCCGCCTCGGAGGCCGCGGGTCCGTCGCGTATGCCGCTTTTGCCGGAGGTGAGTCGGCCCGCCTCCGGCGAGTGCGACCGGCCGCGCCTCATTGCCGCGAAGGGAGCCATTCCCTCGTTGTTCCTGTGCCCCGGCGGGGGCATCAACGTCGCCGCGTGGGACGACCTCTCCCAGTACCTTGACGGCGCGGGGACGGGCGGTATACGGATGATCACGCTTTCGGGTACGCCGTCACTGGCGACCGTCCGCGCCGTCATGTGTGCCGACCTCGGCCCGGGCACGTTCATCGACGCGAGCACCGAGATCGCGATCGAGCGGCTCGCCGCCGAATACCACGGCTGGCGGTTCCCGTCCCCGCCGGCGGCGGGATTCCCCGGGTTCTGTCACGAGGGGAAGTAGGCGGCAGATGACAACGCCGGCCGTTGGACCACGGCGTTTGACGTGCCCTGACCCGCCGCCAAGACTGACGACGGAACCCGGATCTTAGGTGCCGGGTGATGACAACGAGGACTTGTCGCTCCTCGTCCCGGGGGGATCGCCGGTGAGAGCACGCTTCGACGCCGTCCCCGACGCCACGGTCATCGCATGCCCGCGCGACCCCGGTTCTCAGTTCATGTACTCGACGCGGGCTTCCACCGCCCGCCGGCTGGCCGGTCGCATCCCGGCGCCATGCTTCGACGACCGCGGGGTCGGGCGGCGCCGGCCGAGGATCGCGCGAATCGTCCGTCGGCGCTGCCGAGAGAGGAGACCTTGATGCGTGTCCGACTTGTCGAGCCCCGTCCGGCCGGCCACAACGTCTACGACCGCGCGCTCCTGCCCCGGCTCGGGCTCCCGCTCATGGGCAAGATGCTCACCGATGCTGGCCATGACGTCCGCGTCTACTGCGAGATGCTCTCGCCGGTCGACCTCGAGGACTGCCTGCGCGCCGATCTCGTCGGTATCTCTTCGACGACCTCCACTTCGCCCGACGCCTACCGCCTCGCCGAGGTCCTCGGCGAGGCGGGGGTGCCGGTCGTGCTCGGCGGCCCGCACGTGACCTTCCGCCCCGACGAGGCGCTCACCCATGCGCCGTTCGTCGTGCGCGGTGAGGGTGAGTCGACGCTCGTGGAGCTCGTCTCCGCCCTCGGCGAGGGTCGGGCGCTCGAGTCGGTCCTCGGGCTGTCCTACGTCGCCGAGGGGGGCGAGCCGTGTCACAATCCGGCCCGGCCGCGCTGTTCGCAAGAGGAGTTCGAGCGCCTGCCGATCCCGGACCTGACGCTCATCGACGGGCACGCGCGCATGACGACGAAGCCGATCATGACCCAGTGGGGCTGTCCTTTCGACTGCGAGTTCTGCGGTGTGACGGCGATGTTCTCCCGGGTCGTGCGGCACCGTCGCCCCGAGCAGGTGATCGAGGAGCTCGCCGGGCTCCAGGCGGACAGGGTCTTTTTCCACGACGACAACTTCGTCGTGAACAAGACCCGGACAGCGCGGCTTCTCAACTCCATGCTCGAAACAGGGAACACCCCCACCTGGTTCGCCCAGGTCCGTTCGGAGACGGGCCTGCGCTCGCTCGCCCACCAGGAGGCCGACGACGACTTCCTCGACCTCATGCACCGGGCGGGCTGCCAGATGGTGATGATCGGCATCGAGGCGATCACCGACGCGGGACTCGCCGAGATCGGCAAGCGCCAGCGGGTGACGATGATCGAGCAGGCGATCCGGGCCTTCCACAACCACCACATCGCGGTGCACGGGATGTTCATCGCGGGGCTCGACACCGACACGGTCGGGAGCGCCGAGGCGATCGCGGCCTTCGCCCGTCGACTGCATATCGACACGTTCCAGCTGATGGTGGAGACGCCGCTTCCGGGCACGCGGCTGTGGGACCGCGTCTCCGACGAAGACCGGCTGCTGAGCGACGACTGGTCGCTTTTCGACGGCCACCACGTCGTCATGCAGCCGGCGCAGATGACTCCGCTCGAGCTCCAGCTCGGCGTGTTGCGGGCGATGCGCCGCTTCTACTCCTGGCCGACGATCCTCAACGGGGGGCTGGCGGGCATCCTTCGCCATCTCCCGTCGTTCGGGGCGGCGGCACGTCCGGCGTTCGTCCGCCGGCTTCCGACGCTCGCCCGCGTCGCCTGGGCGCAGCGCTGGGAGGACGTGGCGCCGACGATGCGTGCCGCGCTTTCCGAGAAGGTCCGGGCCCGCGTGAGCTCGGCGATGTGGTTGCCCGCCCTGCGCTTCTACGCCCGGCGCCAGATCGCCGCCTGGACCAAGGACGACCGCTCGCAGGCCTATCTCGCCCACCTCGCCTCCGGGACGTGACCGCCCCCGCCGTCGGGCGTCGGTCGGCGGGCAGGCGAGCGGGCAGTCCGCACGCCGTGCGCGTCGGTCGGGCGGTGGCGACGTGATGACCGTCGCGCAGTCCGTCGTCGTCATGGCTAAGCCCGTCGGCCCGGTGTGCAACTTCGACTGCGGCTACTGCTACTACCTGAAGAAAACGGGCCTGTTCGGGCCGGGCGAGCGGTACCGGATGGGCCACGACGTCCTCGAGGCCTACGTCGCAACGCTCATCGCGGCGAGCCCGGGCCCGGACGTGCACTTCGTCTGGCACGGCGGCGAACCGACCCTCGCCGGGATCCCCTTCTACGCCGAGGCGCTGGCGCTCCAGGAGCGTTACCTGCCCGCGGGCTGGAGTTGTGAGAACAACATCCAGACGAACGGGAGCCTGCTCGACGACGCCTGGTGTGCCTTCCTCGCCGAGCACCGCTTCACCGTCGGGCTCAGCATCGACGGCCCGGCGCGCCTCCACGACGCTGGTCGGCCCGACCGCCGCGGCCGTCCGACCCACGACCGCGTCATGCGCGGGCTGCGCAACCTGCGCGCCCACGGGATCGAGCCCGACGTGCTCTGCACCCTGAACGCGCAGAACGTCGCGTACCCGACCGAGGTCTACCGGTTCTTCCTCTGCGAAGACGTCCGCTGGCTCCAGTTCCTGCCGGTCGTCGGCCGCGGGGCCGACGGTCGCGTCTCGGACTGGTCGGTCTCGGCGGAGGCGATGGGGGAGTTCCTCTGCTCCGTGTTCGACGAGTGGGTCCGCTACGACGTCGGGCGGATCGGGGTGCAGAACTTCCTCGAGGGTCTCCTCGTCGCGACCGGCCGACCCGCCAACCTCTGCGTCGTCGCCGAGACCTGCGGGAGGGCCCTCGCGGTCGAGCACGACGGGGTCGTCTACTCGTGTGACCACTTCGTCGACCCGGCCCACCGCCTCGGCGACGTGGCGGCTGACGGCATCGCGGCACTCGTCGGGGGGGATGAGCAGCGGGGATTCGGCGCCGCGAAGCGCGACGCCCTACCCGCCTGCTGCCGGGCGTGCCCGGTGCTCGTCTACTGCAACGGGGGTTGCCCGAAGGACCGTTTCATCGTTTCCCCGGAAGGCGAATCGGGTCTCAACTACCTGTGCGCGGGCTACCGGCAATTCTTCGGGCACATCGAGCCCTACCTCGGCCGGATGGCCGCGCTCGCGCAACTGGGACGACTCCCGACCGCGATCATGGGCGAGCTCGGCCTCGCCGAGAAGACCGAACGCCAGCGTTGGCGCGCCGCGGCGCGCAACGACCCCTGCCCGTGCGGAAGCGGTCTCAAGTTCAAGCACTGCTGCCTGCCGAGCCGCCGCGGCTGAGCTCGTCCCGACGAGCAACGCGCCTTCCCGCCGCGGATCGAATCGATCGCGGCGATCCCGTTAGCATCAGTGCTCCGATGCACGGAAGTGTTGCTTTCATCTGCGCGATGCCGATGGAGCTCGCGCCGCTCAGGCGCAGACTCTCGCTGCGGCGCACTCGGTCGGGCTCGTGCGGTTTCTTTGCCGGGTCGCTCGCCGGCCGTCCCGTGGCGGCGACCGCGACGGGCATGGGCCGGTTGCTCGCGACACGGGGCCTCGAAGATCTCCTCGGTGCAGTCCAGGTTGAACGCGTCGTCGTCGTCGGCATCACTGGCGCGCTCGGTTCCGACACGGCGATCGGCTCTCTCGTCGACCCCGAGGTGGTCGTCGATGCCGCCACCGGAGTCGCCTTCCATCCGGAGCATCTCGGCGAGGACGATCCGTTCGGCAAGTTGTGGACGACCGACGAGCTCGTCACCGATCGCGCGGACCTCGCCCGGCTGCAGGCGGACGGCGTCGTCGCGATCGACATGGAGACGGCCGGAATCGCCGAGGCCTGCGAAGGACGCAACATCCCGTGGTCGGTCTTCCGGGCCGTGAGCGACCGGGCGAGCGACGTCAGTCTCGACGACGAGGTGTTCGCGCTGGTCAACGCCGACGGCTCGTATCGGCCCGGTGCGATTGCCGCCTACTTCGTCAGGCATCCGGGTCGCGTGCCGGCGATGTTGCGGATGTCCAATGACGCGAAGCTCGCTGCCGCGAACGCCGCGTCGGCCGCCATTTGTGCAGTTGAGCGCTTGTTCCAGACCGGAACGGCGTCGCAGGTCGACTAGCGGTCCGGAGGAATCCGTCCCGCGGGCCCGATAACCGGGCGGTGATCCTCTCGGGATCAGGTCCAGGCTTGACACCGGCTGGACGGGCGCGGCGTCGGGGCCGCTTTGGCGCTCAATCGGGCGGAGGCGACGGCGCCGGGGGTTCTGTGATCTCGTGCTCCGCGCGGTGCGGCGTCGCCTTCTTGGTTCGACGGCCGCCGTGGCGCGGCAGGACGTGTCCCTGCACCCGGCTGCGGAGTTGCAAGATGCGCGCCGCGCCGGCGAGGACGACGAACAGGCCGCCGATGACTGCGGCGAAAAGCAGCGCCACGCCCTGGGGCAGGTGACCGTGCGCACCAAAGAAGGTGACCCGGGCGGTCTGGCCGTTCTCGAGGATGAAGACGAGCAGGACGAGCAGGACGAGCAGGCCGATCACGACCGCGGCCCAGTAGCCGCTCGTTCTTGTGTGCGCCAAGGGATGCGCCGTCGGCGCGTCGGGTCGCCGAGCCGGCTCCGCGGACGGCGCCTCCGGCGTCGGCCTGGTTGTCTCGACGTTCTCGGCCGGCATCTCCGTGTCAGTCATGTCGACCGTCGAGTGTAGGCGCGATCGTCTCGATGCTTTCTGCCCGGACGGGGCTCACGTCGCGGTGCCGGTGGGCGACGAGCCGCCCCCGTCACCGGCGAGCCAGGAGCTGATGCGGTCGAGCACCGTCGCGATCCCGTCGCCGGCGCGTTCGAGCATGGTGGCGAATCGCCGTCGGTAGTGCTCGAGCGCGGCTTCGAACTCCTCCGACGGCGGTGCCTCCTGGCCGCGCCTCAGGTAGCTCCCGGAGCGGATCCGGTCGAGCTCGCCGGCGCTCACCCAGGCGACGAGCTCCCGCACCCGCCGCACGGGGAACGGGTGAGTGGCCGCGATCTCGGCGAAGAACCTCGAGTAGCGGGCGAAGGGATCCTTCTCGTCCTCGTACTCCGTCGCCTGGCGGATGAAGGCGTCGAGGTCGAGGCCCTCGACCGGACCGCCCGCGATGCGCATGAGCGCCCGGCAGGTGACGAGCGGCTCGCCCGTCACGATCGCGCTCGCCCGGTCGGCGGTGAGCTCGGCCGCACGTGACCACTCGAGGAGGGCGAGGTAGAGCCCGAGGAGCGGCACGCCGGCGAGCGGCACCGAGCGGATCGCACCGGCGAGGATCATCTCGACGATTTGCAGTGTCGTCGTCAGCCCGACGTGGTCGGCGAGCACGTGCCCCATCTCGTGCCCGAGGACCGCGGCCAGCTCGTCCTCGGTGTAGGAGCCGACGAGCCCGGAGCTCACGACGGTGACCGGTTCGTTCGTCCCGACCGTGAGTCCCGTTCCGACCGGCTCCTGGGTCACGTAGAGCTTCGGGCACCGCGCGACGTCGAGCACGTCGGCGCCGCGCCTCTGCACGGCCCAGACGCGGGGCAGCTGGTCGTCACCGAGCCGGATCGCGTTCCCGGTGAGGAGCTGACGCAGGCGGCGCTCGTAGCCGTGCTCGCTGAGGAGCTTCACGACCCGGTCGAGGCCCGGCACGGTGCGGATGGCCGCCGTCGCCGCGCGTTCGGCCGGGTGGGCGAAGCCCTGCGCGCTGATCCCCGGGTATCGCGCCACCGGCTCGACCGCCATCGCCACCGCCTCAGGTTCTCTCGGGTTCCCCGCCGGATCCGGGTCCGGCGCCGACCACGTCGCCCACCCGGGACTCCGCATCGATCGCGCCGCGCCGTGCGCAGTGTCAGCACCGATGGCGGATGGCCCGGGGCGCGCCGAAGCGCGCGGAATGAACCGTACTGCGCGGAGTCGCCGTGCCGGTTATCGGTCCGCGCCGGCTGCGGGCGCCGGCAGCGAGCGCCGTCAACGGTGCCCCTTCCGGTGCGGATGCCGTTGCCGCGCCCAACCGAACCGTTCGGGGTTGCTCTCTCTATGAAGGGGGACCGGTTGTCAAGGGATGATTCTCGGGGCTGACCGCGCCCGGGGTGTCGTCGGGGTAGTTCTCATCTCTCTATGGCTTCCTCCTGGGAAGATCAGGTCGGGTGGGA
>JBEKCO010000048.1:0-12862 GCA_050014835.1 Acidimicrobiales bacterium | reverse complement strand
CGGGATGAGCTCCGCGTTCTTCGACGAGCTGGACATCCATCCGGACGAGACGTGGTCGCTGCCGACGGATCCGGCCGCCCGCGTCGCGGCGATCCTGGAAGGAGCGGAGCGCGCACTGGCGCGCGACCGGCCTGACCTCGTCCTCGTCCTCGGAGACACGAACACCGTGCCGCTGTTCGGCCTCGCGGCGAGACGCAACCGGGTTCCCGTCGCGCACCTGGAGGCGGGACTGCGTTCGTTCAATCCGACGTCGATGGAGGAGGTGAACAGGCTGGTCGCCGCGGCCTGCGCCTCGTTGCACCTCGCGCCGACTGATCTCGCCGCGAGGTTCCTGACCGACGGGGGAGTGGACCCGGCGCGGGTGCGCGTCGTCGGCAACCCGGTGATCGACGTGCTCGTCGGACTGGGGGTCGCCCGGGTCGCGCCCGAGGACCGCTCCGGGGCGGTCCTCACCGCGCATCGGGCGACAAACGTCGACGATCCGGGGCGCCTCGCCGAATTGGTGACGCTCATCCGCCTGCTCGCCGACGAGTGCGGCACCGTCACCTTCCCCGTACATCCTCGGACGCGCCGGCGCCTCGAGGAGCGCGGTCTAGTGACCCAGCTCGAGGGCGACGGGATCGAACTCAGCGGTCCCGTGGGTTACCGGACGATGAGCGAGCTCGTCGCAGCTTCCCGCGTTGTCGTGACGGACTCCGGTGGACTGCAGGAAGAGGCTTCATTCTTCGGCGTTCCCGTTGTCGTCCTGCGTCGCTCGACGCCCCGTTGGGAAGGCATCCGGGACGGGACGGCGGTTCTCGCCGGGATGGACGCGGCGCGGGCGATCGAGGCCGTCCGGGAGCTCACGACTCCCGACGCGCAGAACCGCGCCGCGACGACCCCGTGCCCGTACGGCGACGGGCACACGGGCGAGCGCGTCGCGGCCCTTCTCGCAGACGACGCGGTCTGGGAGCTCCTGCGTCTCGACGAACCCGACTTCGTCGGACGCGAGCCGCCCTCGTGAGCGGCGGTGCGGTGACCGCCGTCCCGGAACGGCCGGTCGGCGCCGTGCTGTTCGATCTCGACGACACGCTCTACGAGCAGTCCCAGTGGCTCGACGGGGCATGGCGCGCCGTCGCCGGGGTCGGTGCGCCGGGGATCGACGAGTCCGCGCTGCTCGAGACGCTGCGGCTCGTCGCCGCGGAGGGTTCCGATCGCGGCGGGATCATCGACCGCGCCCTCGCCCGCCTCGGTCGTGCGGACGTCCCGGTGGCGCCGTTCGTCGAGGCTTTCCGGCGCTTCCGGCCATCGAAGCTGACACCCTACCCGGGGGTCGACGAATGCCTCGCCGCGCTGGCGGCTGTCGTTCCGCTCGGTCTCGTCACGGACGGGGATCCGGTGCTGCAGGCGAGCAAGCTCGACGCGCTGGGTCTTGCCCACCGCTTCAGCGTCGTCGTCTACTCCGACGAACTCGGCGGGCGCGTCGCGCGTAAGCCGGCGGCCGCCCCGTTCGCCGCGGCGCTCACCGAGCTCGGCGTCGCCGCGCACGCGGCGGTCTACGTCGGTGACCGCCCCGACAAGGACGTGGCCGGTGCGATCGCGGCGGGCATGCGGGCGGTCCGGGTCCTGACGGGGGAGTACCGGGGGGCGCCGAACGATCCGGAGCCGTGGCTGACGGTCGGGGGCGTGGCCGAGCTTGCCGCGGCGCTTGGGCCGGTGCTGGGAATCGGGCCAGGTTCGGCGGCGGGTTTAGACGTCGGCGAGCGCGAGCTCTGACCGTATCGCGCCAGCTCCAGGCGTTCGATCCCGCACAAAATGATCACTCCAAATGGCATGAATGAGTCATGTTCACAGTAAGAGGATATGCGGCCACCTTGCGTGGGAAGGCGCAGTGAGCAGCATGAGGGTGTTGTATTAAAGAGTGAAGAGATTTAAGCTCTCAGGCGTGAGCGAACAGGAGAATTCCCTCATTGAACAGCTGAGGTCCTTTGGTGTCTCAATCGAGGACCTCGAGGTGTTGGCTGGAGAACCGCCGGCGCCCGCGGTCGACCGGGCGCTCGAGAGCGCGCCGCCGAACGAGGCGCCGGTCGTGGTCGACCCGCTCAGCGCGTTCCAGCCCCTCACCCCGGCGTGGCAGTTCGCACCCGAGCCGGAGCCGGCACCGGCTCCCGTCGCCGTGTCCGACGACGTGTCGTTGCGAGCGGACACGGAGGGCCTGCGTCAGCAGTCGGCGCTTTTCGACGCCAACCAGTCGCGTGACCGGATACTCGCCGAGGCCAAGGACGCCGCCGCCGAGATTCGCGCGAACGCAGTGCGGCTCGTCTCGGTGAAGCTGCAGGCGGCCGAGGAAGAGATCGTGGCGATGCGCGTCAAGGCGACCGACGAGGTCGCCGAGCTCCGCAAGGAGACCGCCAAGGCCCTGGCCGCGCGGTTGCAGGAGGCGGGGGCGGAGGCGCTCGGGCTGCGCGCAGCGGCGCGGAACGAAACGAGGGCGTTCTGGGAAGCGGCCTACCGTGAATTCTCTGACGCCAGGGCGCGGATCGCCCTGCTGCACGAGCACATGGTGCAGCTGCTCAGCAGCGTGAACGACGCGGTGGCGTCGGTGGAGGAGGCGGCGACGTCGATCGCCGCGCTCTGCGAGAGCCATCTCGAGGGCACTAAACCGGGCGCATAGGTCCCGGATCCGAGTCTTGCGCGGGTCGGCGTTGACGGCTGGCCCATTTCGCCGTACGACTTGAGCGATGGTCGCGGCGCGCCGTTGACGGCCCTCGGCGCGGCGCCGATGATCGACCGGGAGGGGCGTCCGCCATGGAGCAGATGAAAGACCCGGATACCGATGCCCGCGTGCGCGCGCTCGACCGGGCGCACGTCTTCCACTCGTGGTCGGCCCAGAGTCGCGTCGACCCGTTGCCGATCGCCGACGCGGCGGGTTCGTACGTTTGGGATTACGCGGGACGGCGTTACCTCGATTTCTCTTCGCAACTCGTCAACGCGAACATTGGCCATCAGCACCCGAAAGTCGTCGCCGCCATCCGGGACCAGGCCGCCCGGCTGTGCACCGTCGGCCCGCAGTACGCCTGCGACGTGCGCGGCGAAGCGGCGCGGCTTATCGCGGAAATCGCCCCCGGTGATCTCGACAAGGTGTTTTTCACGAACGGGGGCGCCGAGGCGATCGAGAACGCGACGCGCCTCGCGCGCCTTCACACGGGCCGCATCAAAGTCCTCGCGGCCTACCGCTCGTATCACGGCTCAACGACGACGGCCATCAACCTCACGGGCGACCCGCGTCGCTGGGAGAACGACTATGGCAGCGCCGGCGTCGTGCACTTCTTCGGGCCCTTCCTCTACCGTTCGCCATTCCACGCGACGAGCGAGGACGAGGAGTGCGCCCGGGCGCTCGAGCACCTCGACCAGGTCGTCGGGTTCGAGGGCCCGACGAACGTCGCGGCGATCGTCCTCGAGACGATCCCCGGCACCGCCGGGATCATGGTGCCCCCGCCCGGCTATCTCGCCGGGGTGCGGGAGATCTGTGACCGCCACGGGATCGTGTTCATCGCCGACGAGGTGATGTGCGGGTTCGGCCGGACGGGGAGATGGCTCGCCGTCGACCACTGGGGCGTCGCGCCAGACCTCATCACGTTCGCGAAAGGAGTGAACTCGGGCTACGTGCCCTTGGGTGGCGTGATGATCTCGGAGCGGATCGCCGCGACGTTCGCGGAGCGCGCCTACCCCGGGGGGCTGACGTACTCGGGCCACCCGCTCGCCTGCGCGGCCGCGGTCGCGGCGATAACGGCGATGCGCGAGGAGCGGATCGTCGAGCACGCCGCACAGATCGGTGCCGAGGTGCTCGGTCCCGGGCTGGTGGCGCTTGCCGAACGACACCCGTCGATCGGGGAGGTGCGCGGTCTCGGCGTCTTCTGGGCACTCGAGCTCGTCAAGAACCGCGCGACGAGAGAGCCACTCGCCCCGTACGGCGGGACGTCACCGGCGATGAGCGAGCTCGTCAAGTCGTGCCTTGACCGAGGGCTGTTGCCGTTCACGAATTTCAACCGGCTGCATGTCGTGCCGCCCTGCACGGTGAGCGAGGCCGAGGTGCGCGAGGGCCTCGGCATCCTCGACGAGGCACTGGGTGCGGTGGACGCCCACTGCGAGGACGGTTAGAACGAACGCGTCTACAGGCGACGGAAGACCGATCCGCCGCCCCGTACGGTGAGGCCAAGGAGCGTGGGATGAGCAGGGCCCGGGAGGCCGAACCAGAGTTGACCGCACGCGAGACGGCACAGGTCGAGCGTGCGAACGTGTCTTCCCGCACGCCGGCTGTTTTCATCCACGGGCTCTGGGCACTATCGAGCGTCTGGGATCAATGGGCGGGTTACTTCGAGGACGCCGGCTACATCGCGCTGACACCCGGGTGGCCGGACGATCCGGAGACGGTTATCGAGGCGAGGGAGCATCCCGCCGTCTTCGCCGGCAAGAGCGTCGAGCAACTCGTATTCCACCTCGAGGCGGTGAGTGCTCGGCTGGGGCGGAAGCCCATCGTGGTGGGCCATTCGTTCGGCGGGCTGTTGGCCCAGATCCTCGCGGGCCGCGGGCGGGCTGCGGTGTCGGTCGCGATCAGCCCCGCGCCGTTCCGCGGCGTGCTGCCCGCGCCGATCTCCATGGTGCGTTCCGCGCTGCCGGTGCTTCGCAATCCGGCGAATCGCGGGCGCGCGGTGTCGCTCACCTACGAGCAGTTCCGTTATTCGGTGGCGAACGCGACCGACGATCAGGAGGCCGCGAAACTTCATGCGAACTACGCGGTGCCCGCGGGGGGCAGGGCACTATTCCAGGATGCTCTGGCGAACATCAACCCGTGGACTGAGGCGAGGGTCGACTCCAAGAACCCGGCGAGGGGTCCGTTGCTCATCATCTCGGGCGGCAAGGATCGGTTCATCCCGCCGGCGGTGACCAGGTCGGAGTACAAGCGCCAGCGTCGGAGCGGCGCCGTGACCGAGTTGGTCGAGTTCCCTGGCCGCGGGCACTCGCTCACGATCGATGCCGGCTGGCCGGAGGTCGCCGAGACCGCCCTCCGATTCATTCGCCGATTCGAGTAGGAGGATCACCATCTCGTCTCCGGGCTGAGGCCGGTCCGGCCCGAAGCCTGCCGTCAGGCCGGGGTGGGGGACTGACTCCCGCGCTGCGCGGCGGCCGTCGCGAGACGGGCGACGACGTCGGGGAAGAAGGTGTGCAGCCTCCCTCGACCGCTCAGCCGGGGGTCGTCTCGAACGTGCCCGTGAGCGTGTGCGACTTCATCGGCCGGATGGGGGAGAGCGCGACCACCTTGTAGGTCGTGAAGAGCAGGCCGTAGTGGGTTGGGATGGCTTGGCCGAGCTCGATCGTGACGGGGTAGGAGAAGGTCCTGCCCGCGACGCACGTCGGTGTGCAGTCGTTCTCGACGAGTCGGCCGTGGCCGCGGGCACCGTGGGCCGTCCACGTCGACCAGGTCAGCTTGTCAACGAGCGAGTTGAAGTCGGCACAGGCGAACACGATCTCGGAGGGTCGCGCGCTCGGACCCCCAAGGCACGGCATGATGCCGGGCATGCCCGGACCGGGGGCGGTTCCACCCCCGATCGCCTTGGGCGGGTAGTCGGACGCCGGGGCGATCGGAGCACAGAGATCGCGCGCCCCGACGTAGCAGGCCGTTTGGGCCGCCCGGGCGGCTCCGGACAGCGGACCGAGCGCGCTGCCGATCTCGACGATGGCGAAACGCCGGGCGTTCGGCGCCTCGATCTTGACGATCATGATCGCGGATCCGACCGAGGCGGTGAGCCCGCAATCCACGTCCGCTCCGGTCCGCAGGCGCGCGTCCGGCGGCCCGCAGTTGACGGCAGCGAGCTCGACGACGGTGGCGCCGGGGGCTTTCCCGGTGTCGAGCATCGCCGCGATCCGGGCGTCGAGGCGCAAAAGGCCTCCGGAGGGGTTCGTGAAGCTGTGGGTCGAGAGAGCCGGGGGCTTCGCCGGGCCGGAGCTCGTGAGGGCGAACACCGCCGCCGCGATGCCAGCGGCGAGAACGATCGCCGCGGAGGCGATCCACCACGGCTTCCTTGGCAGCCGGGGGATCGCGAGCCGACGGACCCGCCCGGGCCCGGGTCCCGGCGTCATCTCGACGGGGCTCGAGTCACGAAAGCACCGCTCGGTCCGGAGCGCACACCCGCTGCGTGGGCCACACCCGTACTTTGCCACCTGCGGCGACGCGGGCGGAGACAGACGGACCGGCCGCCGAGCGCCGCGCACTCGTCGTGCACCCGATAGACAACGGGTGTGCATCTTCGCATGGACAAGGTCGTCGACGGGACGGGGGCGAGCGCCTGGCACGCGATCGCCGACGTCTGTGTGCCGTTCGACCACCCGGGGCTCCTCGCCGACCCGCCGCAGGAGGTGCACGCCTACCTGCCCGATGTCTCGCGCTCCCAGAAAAAGGACTTCTGGAGGAAGGAGTTCTGGGTCGCCCGGGCGGGTGGGGCGGCGGTTGCCGCCGGGTCGGTTGAGTTCTCGCTGGTCGACAACGTGCACCTTGCGAGCGTCGAAATCAACGTGCCACCGAAGTTGCGGCGCCGCGGGTACGGGCGGGAGATGTTCGAGTTCTTGCGCGCGCAATGTCGATCGGTGGGCCGCTCGACCCTTGTCGGCCACGTCGGCGCCCCGCTCGGAGGGACGTCGCCGGGGGAGTCCTTCGCCACGGCCGTCGGCGCGCGGATGGTCCTCGGGGAGGTCCGCAGTGAGCTGAGAACGGCCATGATAGATCGCAGTACATTGAAAGAGCTTGAGAAGCGGTCTCTGGCCTACGCGGCCGGTTACGAGGTCCTGCAGTGGGTCGATCGGGCGCCAGACGACGTGGTCGAGGACTTGGCCCAGCTGAGGGGGAGTTTCCTCACCGAGGCGCCGATGGGCGACCTGAGCCTCGAGCCCGAGCGCTGGGACGTCGCACGGATCCGGGAGTGGGAACAGGAGACGGTCGATCGCGGACGGGTACGGGTGGCGACCGGGGCCCGTCACGCGCCCTCAAGACGCCTCGTCGGCTACACGGAGATCACGGCGCCACGGTCCCGACCGCAGACTGCCTACCAGTGGGACACGCTTGTCGCGCCCGACCATCGCGGGCACCGGCTCGGATTGGTGATGAAGATCGCGAACTTCTGGCAGCTGGACCGGGAGATCCCGGGTGTCGAGACCGTGCAGACATGGAACGCGCAGGAGAATTCGCACATGGTGGCGATCAACTCCGCGTTGGGTTTTCGTGCCGTGGAGAGGTTCGGGGAGTGGCAGATCGAGATCTGAACGCCGGCGGACGGCTGTTCAGGGCTTGGCGAGACCGCCGATAAGGTTCGTTATGTAAGGTTACGGGATACGGTGTCGCAGAGGTGCGACACGGCGGGGTACCGCTCCCCGACCCGTCAGACCCGGGGGGTACGGTTTCAGTCGCAGGAGTTGAGACGGAAACGGGCGAGGAGATGAGTGGCCGGGACGCAGGGGACGCGGTGTTCGGTACGAGGACTCGTCCCGGGGGCCTTGTAGTTGTTGAACGGCGTCGGAAGTCAAGAGATTCGGGAACCGTTGAGACCGTGGTTTCACGGGTTGTGGGAGAGGCGTTAGAGGCGTTTGTTCGGGATGCGGTGTACGAACTCGGCGAGCACGCGCGGCGAGGCGGGACGGCCTATGGGGCTGCGGTGGTGTTGAGGCGGGTCGGGCGAGGACACGGGGTACCTGATTCGGCGGGAATACCACTCCCCCGCCCGACCCGGGCTGAGAGGAGGCGGCTCGTTGGGGAGGCGGGTGAGGAGCAATTTCGGGGGACGTGTGCGGACGAGGGAGAAACGTCTAGTTGTTTAGGAGGTGGGCCAGGAAGTGGCTTTGATTAGGGGGAATGTATGGCATGCGGCCGATCTAAACGGAAGTCGACTACCGTCTAGATCACCTAGGAGGGAATAGCGAAACTCTCCACCGCAGGTCGTGATATCTTTCTCAACCCCCCGGTAAATAGGTAGCCCCAAATGTCGCCCCGCCTTACCCCACTCAATCATGTGTTCCCTCCCCGCTCATGGAGTCGCGAGCCCAGGCATCTCATAGATCCCACGCAGCAGGTATTCGGTAATCGTCAGCGTCGTGAGCGAGTCATCCTCCGTTGAGGCGGGCAGCTCATGGTTCGCGATGTTGCCCCGCCTTCTCAGCTTGTCGATCACCGGCTTGAGCCCTGGCGTGATGTAACCGGCACCCTCCAGATCATCAACGTATGAAAGGAACTGCTCACCTGATTTGCTCCCCGCCACGTCGACTGCTACGTGCATGAGAATCTTGCGCAGCATCATTTCCGCGGCGGTATAAGCGGCAACCGCGTGCGCGGTCCGCGCTTCCCGCCACGCCTTCGCCACATCGTCCGGAAGGTTCTTAATGGTTCCCCCGGCTGGCGCTGGCGGGTAGACGACTCCACTCTTGACCCTCACGCTGCCATCCCCACACGACGGGCACTGAAGCCAGAAGATTGGAGGCGTTTGCGCCTTGGTAACCGCTTCGACCCGGACACCGCAATTACCACAGGTAATAACCATGGCACCAGCTTACTGGTGAGTAATTTTGTCAAATTGACTGATACACCCTCATCGTAAAATGAGGCACAGAGAATCCACCAAATAGGTGAGCCGAGGGTGCTTGCACACCCCCGGCTCTGACCAAGGAGATTGCACCTCCAATGGCCGATCAAACGGTACCACTCCCCCGTGACGCTCAACAGATCGCAAGGCTGCTCGACTCGGTCGCGATCGTCGAGCTGATAGCCAAGCTGAATGAAACTCGCTGGACAGGGCGTCCCGGCTACCCCATCCGAGCGATGGTGGGCATGGCACTCGTCAAGTCTCTGTACGTGCTCCCGACCTGGACGCGCACCGCGCGCCTCGTCGCGGACCACAAGGGTCTGCGGGACGTGCTCGGTTGCTCGCCCTCGGTTTATGCCTGTTACCGATTCGCCGAAAAGCTGCGCCAATATGATGACCTTTTGGGCGATTGCATTGAGTTCGTCATTACCGCGCTGCGCGTCGAGCTGCCCGAGATGGGCGCGACGGTTGCCATAGACGGCTCGGACCTTCCCGCCTACGCCAACGGTCAGCGGTTCGTGTCCCGCGGTGGTGCTGAGCGCAAGCGGTTCTCCGATCCCGACGCGTCGTGGGGTCACCGTTCGGCCATCTCGACTCGCAAGGGTGGCGGGTTCTATGGCTACAAGATCCACGCCGCCGTTTGCACCACGACGGGTCTTCCCCTCGCGTGGGAGGTTCGCACCGCCAAGGACGCCGAGGCTCCAATCGTTCCTGGTCTGCTCGACTCGATTGCCGCTCGCGGCTTCCGTCCCGACTACGCCGTGCTGGACCGTGGCTACGACGTTGCCCCGGTTTACGACGCCTGCACCTCGCGCGATATCCGCCCGATCATCCCGCTTCGGGAAACGCCGTTCGTGAAGCAAGGCAAGGCCGCTCCGCCGAAGTGCGAGCACGGCGTTTGGTCCTTCGCCGGATCGGACGCCAAGCGGGGAGCGTCGAAATGGCGCTGCCCGACTCGCGAGTGCTCGCCCGCGTCGGTATGGCTGAATGCCGACCGGCTGCACCCGCTCGTGCCTCGCACGACGGCTCGGTTCAAGGCCCTGTACCACCAGCGCGGTGCGGTTGAACGTGAGTTCGGCTACCTCAAGCACGAGTGGGCACTGCTCCCGCTCCGGATACGCCAGATTCAGCGCGTGAAGCTGCACGTTGATCTGACGATCCTCGGACGGTTGGCCGTCGCGCTGGACAAGGCTCATGGCGCATCTTCGGAGGTCGCGGCGTAGGGTGTTCCGCCGTGGCTGGTGACATCGAGATCGTCAATGCCAAGCTCACACGGGCGAAGTCCCATGCTGCTGATTTTGGTGACAGATGGACCAAGTTTGTTGAGAGTGGCACCTACGGCGTTACATTCAATATGGATCGTGACCCCCCCTACGCGCTTCATTGGCGCTGGAAGGTCCAAGCACAACCGGCGTATCAGCGGCAGGTCCTCACCGACCTTGCTCTGATCTTCGGGGACATGCTTACCAACCTGCGTGCCACTCTCGACTATCTCGTCTGGCAGCTCGTTCTCGCCGCTGGCAACTCCCCAACCGATGAGCACGCTTTCCCCTGCGTGAAGCTCGCACGTAACTGGGCGTCGGCCCGAAGTCAGCGACTGGTCGGTATCGAACCGATTTGGGTCGATGAGATCGAAAAGTTGCAACCGTACCACCGAGTTGACACGCCCGAGCGACACCTTGTCGCCGTTCTCGATTACGTCAACAACGTCAACAAGCATCGAACCTTGCCACCAGTCATCGTGTTGGGTGAGCACTTCGCGCCCACTATCGGGAGCCCAGACATGCCTGGGCGAACTCTGCATATCGACAACTTCCTCAACAGACCGATAGCAGACGACATGGAGTTCATGCGTATGTCCTGGGACCCCCCTCTCGACAAGCTCGATGTCACACCGGATCGCAATCCTCCGCTCCGCGTACAGTTTCGCGATGGACTCGACCACAGCGACGGGTGGTCCTACACCAACGGCGACCTCGTCGATTGGGTCGACTCGGCCGTAGCCATCTTCAAGCCAGCCTTCCTGAGTTAGCGGCCAGCCTTCAGGTGACAATGGATGGGGACGCCCACACGTCATCGCGCCACCCGAGTTTCGCTAGTCGTATCGCTAGCCCCTCCTAGAGGGAGAAGACGATCACGCGCAGCCGAGCATCCGGCGACGCTTCCCAGCGCGCTTGGGAAGTTGTCCGAATCGCGAGTGGACAGATTGAGCCTGCGCCAGCCCCTGAGAGAGTCTCGGTGGCAGTGGCCCGCGATCGCGTTGCTGGGTTGGCGAGGGCCAAGAAACTGACCCCGGACCGGAAGAGAGAGATCGAGGTTCATGCCCGTTCAGCGCGTAAAGGGGCTTGAACGTCTTACATCGGGCTGTTGGAGATCTCCGAGAATGTGGGCAACCACATCAGGACGAAGCACAAGGTCGTGGAGTTCGAGGCTCGCGAAGCATTCCAAGCCCCGGCCCGCCTCAGGGAAGCCGGATGGGATTGGTGCGAAGAGCACGGATGCTGGCGATTGCTCGTAATCGGGACCACCTACAGTGGTCGAGTGCTTAGGGGCTCGCTCTTCCCCGCCCGTCCTTACCGCGACCGCGCTCACGTGCCGCTAGATGACAATACCGAGACCTGGTGGTTGGGAACGGCCTGGTCAGCGCCGTGACCAATTATCTACATGGAGGTAAGCTATGAGTATGAGTGACCCAGGTTACGACGATACCGATATGACAGATGCCGAGTTTGACCGTCGCTTTGCGGCTTCGGTTCCGGCTTATGTCTATTCGTCGCGCGCCGAGAGTGATTTTTACAGCCCGTATTCATTCGCCCAGATCGTGCGAGCGACAAGTAACGTTTCGCTCGTCAATGCGCCCCTGGCGCTGCAATCTTCGTGGGCGACTGAGCGATTCATAGGTGAGAACGTCTTGGTGGTGGCGGACGTTGACCAGAAGTTGCCCCAGACGAGCAGCGGAGATCAACCGCTTGCGAGCGTAGCGTGAAGGTATCCGTTCTTTTGGCTGACAAGGGGACGCAGAACCCCCAGGCAGGAACGCTAAATCTGCTTAACGTGGGTTGGGCGCAAACAGTTCTGCGCCCTGTTCCCGTGCCGGGCATGGGACCAGCTGGTCCCGCAATGCAGGTCCAGCTGCTGACGCCTCCTCAGACCGTCGTTGTCTTTTTTGAGGTTGATTATCCACACTGCAATCATCCGATTGAATTGGTGCTCGAACTTGTCGATCAAGATGGGCGTCCGGTCGTCGTGCCCGGTCAGGCGGGACCACAGCCGATGCGCATTACGCAGACGATCACGGTTGTTTCGCCCGCTGGCGCTCCGATTGGATCCCCTGGGGTGGGTAACACGATGTTGGAGGTGTTTCCTGGCCTCCCGCTTCAGCCCGGCATCTATTACTGGCATGTAGAGGTTGCAGGAGAGCACCACGAGGGATGGGACGTTCGCTTCCACGTTCTCCCACCCCAGCAACAGCCAAGTTTCACGTTCACACCTCCCCCTGTTCCCCCTGCGCCGGCTGACGGAGCAGGAGACGCGTAGCCTGCTGGGTGGGCTAGTTGCGTGAGTCGGGGTCTCAGTACGGGAGACCCGAGCGGTAAAGTGAGTTTGTGACCGAGCCGCACCAGGTGACCTGGATTGAGGTCGGTCTCTCGAACGCAGGGCTTCGCACGACGATGCGAGCCTTCAAGTTCGCGGTTGGCTGGGGTGTGACGACGGCCGCTCTCGGCCGGCCGCCGGAATCGGTCGAGGAATACGCCGACGCAACTCGTACAAGTCGGGCGACGGCTTTTCGGGATCAGCAGGCCTTTCGTGCCGCGTTTCCTCTCGAGGACGGGCCCGAGAGGATGAATGCGGTTACGGGTGCTCAGGCTGCCTACGAGGAGATCTTTCGCAGGGTGGACAACGCCGAGCGGACGATGCTCGAAGCGCAGCCGGTGATGGTTCGCATGATCGTCTCCCCCGCCGTTTCGTAACTGCGGGCGTCGGCCAAGGTGGGCGCTCCCGGCGGGGACCCCCGAAGGGGGCGCTGGGGGCGCCCTTGGCCGGCACGCTGCTTCGGAGTCGGTGCGGCGAGGTGAGCGGCAGCCGTCGGCTGTGTGAATTGCAGATCACTACAATGCGGCAGCGGTTCGCCAAGGAGGTTGTCCCGTTCGTCGTGGAATTTGAGGTGGCGGTCCCCCGCCTGACGCCTGCCTTCTGGTAGGTGTTCGGGCGACCACCAAGTCACTCGGACAGCAAGGGGACCACCACCATGAAGA
>JBEKCO010000047.1:0-13294 GCA_050014835.1 Acidimicrobiales bacterium | reverse complement strand
CTTCGCCGTCCTCATGTTCGGCATGATCTGGGCGCTCGAACGCGTATGACCGCCGTCCAGGGCGCGTTGCTCGCCGTGTCGCTCTTGGTCTTCATCTACCTCGGTTTCGCGATGTTCCGGGCGGAGCGCTTCTAGTGGACCTGGCGTGGATGATCGTCGTCTTCGCGGTCGTCATGATCCTGATCTGGCGATTCCTCGGCTCCTACATGGCCGCGGTCTACCAGGGTCGCGTGCGGTACCTCGCCTTCATCGAAGGGCCAATCTACCGGCTCGTCGGCGTCGACCCCGAGGTCGAGCAGAGCTGGCAGCGCTACGCCGGATCACTCATCGCCTACTCCGCCGTCGCCATCCTCGTCGTCTACGGGATGATCCGGCTGCAGGGGTCACTGCCGCTCAACCCGCAGCATCTCGGCGCGGTCAGCCCGGCGCTCAGCTTCAACACGGCGGTCTCGTTCGTCACGAACACGAACTGGCAGAACTACTCGGGCGAGTCGACGATGACGTACCTGTCGCAGATGGGCGCCCTCGCCGTCCAGAACTTCGCCTCCGCCTCGGTCGGCATCGCCGTCGCGATCGCGCTCATCCGCGGCTTCGCCCGCCACGGGTCGGCGACGATCGGCAATTTCTGGGTCGACCTTGTCCGCGGCGTCATCTACATCCTCTTGCCGATCTCGCTCGTCGCCGCCGTCATCTTCATCGGCCAGGGGGCCATCCAGACCTTCGCCGGTCCGGTGACGGTCCACGACGCGCTGAACCACGTCACCCAGACGATCCCCCGCGGCCCGTTCGGCTCCCAGGAGGTCATCAAACAGCTCGGGACGAACGGCGGCGGGACCTACAACGCGAATGGCGCCGACCCCTTCGAGAACCCGACGGGGCTGACGAACTTCCTCTCGTTCGTGCTTCTGCTCGCGATCCCGACCGCGCTCACCTACACCTTCGGCAAGATGGTCGGCAGCTTCCGCCAGGGTGTGGCGGTCGTTGCCGCGATGGTGATCCTTTTCGGCGCGTGGATCGCGATGGGCGAGGTCGCCGAGCACGGGACGAACCCCGCGATCGCCAAGGCCGGCCTCACCTACCAACCCGGGGGGAACGTCGAGGGCAAGGAGGTCCGGTTCGGCGTCTCCGACTCGGTCTTCTACAACATCGCGTCGACCCAGACCTCGACCGGATCCGTCGACTCGGCAAACGACTCCTACACGCCGATGGGCGGCTTCGCCCTCCTCACCGGCATGATGCTCGGCGAGATCAGCCCCGGCGGGACGGGAAGCGGGCTCTACACCATCCTTCTTTTCGCGATCGTGACGGTCTTCCTCGGCGGGCTCATGGTTGGGCGAACACCCGAGTACCTGGGTAAGAAGATCCAGTCCAAAGAGGTGAAGCTCGCCGCCTTGGGCGTCCTCGTGATGCCGATGGTCGTGCTCATCCTCACGGCCGTCGCCGTCTCGATCGCGCAAGGACGCGCCGGGCCGCTCAACGCCGGCCCGCACGGGTTCACCGAGATCCTCTACGCGTTCACGTCGCAGGCGAACAACAACGGCTCGGCGTTCGCCGGCCTCACCGGCGACACCGCCTTCTACAACGTGGCCGGTGGGATCGCGATGCTGCTCGGGCGGTTCGCCATCATGATCCCGGTCCTCGCGCTCGCGGGCGTGCTCGCCGCCAAGCCCATCGTCCCGGCGTCCGCGGGAACCTTCCGGACGGACACGCCGATGTTCACGGGGCTGCTCATCGGCGTGATCCTCATCGTCGGCGCGCTGACGTTCTTCCCGGCGGTCTCCCTTGGTCCCATCGTCGAGCAGCTCCTGAACGGGAAGTTCTTCTGATGACCCCCGAGACGACCACCACATTGGTCACCCCGCCGAGCGCGCACGGCGTCGCCGAGAAGCGCGGCCTTTTCGACCGGGAGATCCTCGGGCGTGCCGCGATCGACGCGGTGAGAAAGCTCGACCCCCGGGTCCAGGTCCGCAAGCCCGTGATGTTCGTCGTCCTCATCGGCGCAGTGATCACGCTCATCGAGTCGATCGCCCACCCCGGGATCTTCACCTGGTCGGTGACGATCTGGCTCTTCCTCACCGTCCTGTTCGCCAACTTCGCCGAGGCGGTCGCCGAGGGGAGGGGCAAGGCGCAGGCCGACACGTTGCGCCGGATGCGCGCCGACACCGAGGCGCGCCTCATCGGCCCGGACGGCTCGGAGCGGCGCGTCGCGGCAGGCGAGCTGGCCAAAGGTGACGTCGTCGTCTGCGAGGCGGGCGACATCATCCCGTCGGACGGCGAGATCGTCGAAGGAGTCGCCTCCGTCGACGAGTCGGCGATCACCGGCGAGTCGGCCCCGGTCATCCGCGAGTCCGGAGGAGACCGCTCGGCGGTCACCGGCGGCACCAAGGTGCTCTCCGACCGCATCCTCGTCCGGATCACCGCCGAGCGCGGCCACACCTTCCTCGATCGGATGATCGGCCTCGTCGAGGGCGCGAGCCGCCAGAAGACCCCGAACGAGGTCGCGCTCACGATCCTGCTCGCCGCGCTCACGATCATCTTCCTGCCGGTCGTCGTCGTGCTCCAGCCCTTCGGCCACTACGCGAGTGCCCCCGTCTCGGTGGTCGTCCTCGTCGCCCTGCTCGTCTGTCTCATTCCGACGACGATCGGGGCGCTGCTCTCGGCGATCGGCATCGCCGGGATGGACCGTCTCGTGCAGCGCAACGTGCTCGCGATGAGCGGGCGGTCGGTCGAGGCGGCGGGCGACGTCCAGACGCTGCTCCTCGACAAGACCGGCACGATCACGCTCGGCAACCGGATGGCGTCGGCGTTCTCGCCGGTCGGCGGGCACAGCGAACGGGACGTCGCCGAAGCCGCCCAGCTCGCCTCGCTCGCCGACGAGACGCCCGAGGGTCGCTCGATCGTCGTTCTGGCCAAGGAGCGTTTCAACATCCGCGAGCAGGAGCTCGGCGACCACGAGTTCATCCCGTTCTCGGCCTTGACCCGCATGTCGGGTCTCGACCTCGAAGGCCGGCACATCCGCAAGGGAGCCGCGGACACGATCCGGCAGTGGGTCGTCGACCAGGGCGGGACCGTGCCCCCCGAACTCGACGGGATCGTCGAGCGGATCGCCCGGGCCGGCTCGACCCCGCTCGTCGTCGCCGACGGATCGGCCGTCGTCGGCGTCATCGAGCTGAAGGACATAGTGAAAGAGGGGATCCAGGAGCGGTTCGCCGCGATGCGGGCGATGGGCATCCGGACCGTCATGATCACCGGCGACAACCCGCTCACCGCCGCGGCGATCGCCGCCGAGGCCGGGGTCGACGACTACCTCGCCGAGGCGACCCCGGAGCGCAAGATGGCTCTCATCCGGGCCGAGCAGGAGGACGGGAAGCTCGTCGCGATGACCGGTGACGGGACGAACGACGCGCCCGCCCTCGCCCAGGCCGACGTCGGCGTGGCGATGAACACGGGGACGTCGGCCGCCAAGGAAGCCGGGAACATGGTCGACCTCGACTCGAACCCGACGAAGCTCATCGACATCGTCGAGATCGGCAAGCAGCTCCTCATCACGCGGGGGGCGCTCACGACGTTCTCGATCGCGAACGACGTCGCCAAGTACTTCGCGATCATCCCGGCGCTTTTCGTCGCGACCTATCCGGCGCTCAACGACCTCAACATCATGCACCTGCACAATGCGTCGAGCGCGGTGCTCTCCGCCGTTATCTTCAACGCGCTCATCATCGTCGCCCTCATCCCGTTGGCCCTGCGCGGCGTGCGGTTCCGCCCGATGAGCGCGGCGGCGATCCTGCGGCGCAACGTCTGGATCTTCGGCGTCGGGGGCGTGATCCTGCCTTTCATCGGGATCAAGCTCATCGACCTCATCCTCACCGCGACAGGTGGTTACTGATGCTCGTGCAACTGCGCCGTGCCGTCGTCGTGTCGGTCGTCTTCTTCGTGCTCGTCGGGCTCGCCTACCCCGCCGTGGAGACCGGCATCGCCCAGGCCTTCTTCGGCCACCAGGCGAACGGTTCGCTGACGGCGAACGGCTCGACCCTCGTCGGCCAGCAGTGGACCGGGCCGAAGTGGTTCCAGGGCCGGGACGACCCCGACAACCCCGCGGCGACCGCCTCGGCGAACTGGGGACCGCGCTCGGAGAAGTTCGTGAAGATCGCCGAGGCGCGGATCCACCTTTTGCGCTCCGAGGGCATCACCCCGACGGCGGACCTCGTCACCGGGTCCGGGAGCGGTGTCGACCCGGACATCAGCCCCGCCGACGCCTACGCCCAGGCCCACGCCGTCGCCAAGGCGAACGGGCTCACCGTCACCCGGGTGGACCGGCTCATCGCCTCCCAGGTCGTCGGCCCGGAGCTCGGCTTCCTCGGCAGCTCCTACATCAACGTCCTGGGGCTGAACGAGGCGCTCGCCAAACTGGCGCACTGAGCCGCGCCCCGGCGCGCGGCTAATCGCCGACGAGCTCGTAACCGATCCCCGGGTGGTTCCGCAGCATGCCGCCCGCTGAGTCCCCGAGCTTGCGCCGCAGCCGGTGGGCGTAAACGCGGACGTAGCGCGTCTCGGCCCCGTAACCGGGCCCCCAGACGGCCTGCAGGATCATCTGGTGCGTGCACACCTTGCCGGCGTTGCGCGCGAGGAAGCTGAGGAACGAGAACTCGTGTGGGGTGAGATCGAGCGGGACGCCGTCGAGCCGGGCGCTTCGGCGGGCGAGATCGAGCTCGATCCGGTCGACGCGGATCTCGGACGGCTCGTTCGCGACCGCGCTGCCGTGGCGCAGGGCGGCACGCAGGCGCGCCTCGAGCTCGGCCATGGAGAAGGGTTTCGTGACGTAGTCGTCGGCCCCCTCGTCGAGGGCGGCGACCTTGCGCGACTCCGATCCCGCCGCGCTCAGCACGACGATCGGGACGCCGGAGAACGCCCGAACCCGCCGGCAGACCTCGAGACCGTCGATGTCGGTGAGCCCGAGGTCGAGCACGACGAGGTCGGGTGTGCCGAGCGCCACCTGGTTGATGCCCTCCTCGCCCGTCCTCGCCAGGAGCACCTCGTAGCCACGGGCCGCCAAGCCGATCTGGAGGGCCTTGCGCAGGGAGGCGTCGTCGTCGACCACGAGGACGCGGGCCATTAGGCGACCCCGCCGGCGTCGGCGGGCAGCGTGAAGACGAACCGGGCACCGCCGGCGTCGGCGTGCTCGACCCGCACGGACTGGCCGTGCGCCTCGACGAACGCCTGGACGATGGCGAGGCCGATCCCGGCCCGTCCGCCGCCCGAGACCCGGTTGAACATCCGAAAGATCCGGTCGCGGTCGGCCTCGGGCACCCCGGGACCGCGGTCCTCGACCGAGACCTCGACCACGCCGTCGACCATCCGCCCCTCGACGGAGATCGGCGTTCCCTCCGGGGCGTAGCGCTCCGCGTTCTCTAAGAGGTTGGCGAGGATCTGGCAGACGAGCAACCGGTCGACGTCGACACGCGGGAGGTCGGCCGGGAACGAGGCGACGACCCGGTCGGTCCACCCCGCCGTACCGAAGGCGGCGAGCGCCTCGCCGAGGAGGTCCTCGAGCGTCGCCGGCTCCCGGCGCAACTCCAGCTCGCCGAACTCGATGCGGGTCATGTCGAGCAGGTTGCTGACGAGGCGGGCGAGCCGGTCCGACTGGGACTCGATCAGCGCGAGCAGCTCGTCGGTGTCTTGCTTGCTGAGGTGGAGGTCGTCCCGCCGCAGGTCGGAAACCGCCGCCTTCATCGACGCGAGCGGGGTCCGCAGGTCGTGGGAGACGGCGCCGAGCAGCGCGGAGCGCCAACCGTCGACCCGTCGCAGCAGCTCGGCCTGGACGGTCTGCTCGCGGAGCCTGGCCCGTTCGACGGCGAGCGCCGCCTGGTTGGCGAAGGTGCGCAGCGAACCGAGCTCGTCGGCGGCGATCGTCGTGCCCGAGATGACGAGCACGCCGATCGGCCGTCCGGCGGCGGCGAGCGGGATCCCGAGGAGCGACCCCGCCTGGGTCGCGACGCCGCTCAGGCTGCGGGGCTCCCCGGCCACCGGGAAGACGGCACGGAGGTCGTCCGGCGCAACCGGCTCCCCGGCCTGCGCCGCGACGATGAAGTCGTCGCCCTCCGGCAGGACGAGCACGACGCTCGCCAGTCCGAACGCCGCGTACACCGACTCGACGAGGGCCAACAGCAGCACTGGGAGCGGCTGGTCCGCCGTCAGCACCTCGGACAGCTCGGACAGGCGACGCGTCTCGGACTCGCGCCGGCGCGCGTCGGCGCGGGCGCGCCGCAGATTGGAGAGGATGCGGGCGACCGCCAGCATGACGACCGTGTAGACGGCGAGCGGCACGAGGTTCTGGCCGGGACCGATCGTCAACGACCCGTAGGGGGGGATGAAGAGCACGTCGTAGAGCACGAACGTCGCGGCGACCGCGACGACGCCGGCGAGGTAGCCACCCGCGGCGACCGCGACGAAGACCGGGATGACGAGGACGAGGCCGACCGTCTCGCGGTCGACGTGCCCGCGGAACGGCAAGAGGACGAACCCGATGGCCGCGATCGCCGCCAGGACGACGAGCACGCGAACGAGTTGTTGCTCGAATCTCTTCATGCCGCCCCGCGCCGGATTCGTTGCGGCGGCAGTCTACCGGGGACGTCGCGCGACCCGCCTGGAACGGGGGCGACGACACGTCGCGACGGGCGTGCTCTCCATCGGTATAGCCCCGCCAGCCCGGGCCGTCGGCGACAATGGGGACATGAGCGACCCGGAAACCCGACGCCCCGATGAGATCGCCGACGCGGTCCTCGCGGCGGGGAAGTTCCGCATCTACCTCGGCGCCGTGGCCGGCGTCGGGAAGACGATCGCGATGCTCGACGAGGGCCGCCGCCGCCACGAGCGGGGCCGCGACGTCGTCATCGGGTTCGTCGAGACCCACGGCCGGGCGCACACGGCTGCGGAGATCGGCACGCTCGAGGTCGTCCCCCGCAAGCGCGTCAAGTACCGCGGCGCGACCTTCGAGGAGATGGATCTCGACGCCGTTCTCGCCCGGCACCCCGAGATCGCGCTCGTCGACGAGCTCGCCCACACGAACGTTCCGAACTCCGGCCGTAATGAGAAGCGCTGGCAGGACGTGATCGAACTGCTGAACGCCAGGATCGCCGTCGTCTCCACGGTGAACATCCAGCACCTCGAGAGCATCGCCGACGCGGTCCAGACGATCACCGGCGTCTACGTGCGCGAGCGCGTCCCCGACTGGGTCGTGCGCAAGGCCGATCAGCTCGAGCTCATCGACTCGTCGCCGGAGGCGCTGCGCCGGCGCATGCTGCACGGCAACATCTACCCCCCGGACAAGGTGCCCGACGCGCTCGGCAACTTCTTCAAGACCGAGAACCTCGTGGCGCTGCGCGAGCTCGCCCTGCGCTTCGTCGCCGACGAGACCGAGGAGGAACTTCTCGACTTCCTCGCGGATCACCATCCCGGGCCCGTCTGGGAAACGAACGAACGGATCATGGTCGCGGCGACGAACGCCCCGGAGTTCGAGAACGTCTTGAGGCGCGCCGCCCGCATCGCCAAGCGCCTGAAGACGAGCCTCGAGGTCGTGCACGTCCGGACCGACAGAGCGAAGAGCTCGTCGTCGGTCGCGGCGATGCGCGAGATCCGCAAGGTCGCCGAGGACGTCGACGGGCACTGGCACGAGATGACGCGCGACGACCCGGCACGCGCCCTGGTCGAGTTCGCGCACGCCCATCAGATCACCCTGATCGTCCTCGGTTCGAGCCGGCGGTCGCGCCTCGAGGAGCTCACGAAGGGATCGGTCGTCACCCGGGTCCTGCGCTTCGGCGCCGAACAGGGCATCGACGTCCACGTCATCGCCCGGAGCCGCAAGGTCGCCGAGGACGTCGACGAATGAGCGCTCGGGCGCCTGTCGCTACCAGGTGCCCGCGGCCCGCGCGCTGTAGCGCCTTCCCGTTCTCTCGACGACGAACGCCGCACCGAAGCACTCGCTGAGCGCCTCGTCGACGAGGACCTCGTCCGCGCTCCCCGCCGCGACGAGCCGGCCGCGGGCGATGAGCATCGCGTGGCTGGTCATGCCGGGCAGTTCCTCGAGGGTGTGCGCGACGTGAACCGTCGTCGGCCCGCCCGGCGCTGCGAGCTCGTCGAGGACACCGATGAGCGCCTCGCGACCCGGCAGGTCGACCCCGAGCGCCGGCTCGTCGAGGAGCAGCAGCTCGTGCCGCCCGAGAAGCGATCGCGCGATGAGCACACGCTGGCGCTCCCCTTGCGAACACTGGCCGAAGGGCTGGTCGGCGAGCGTTCCGCAGCCGACCCGTCCGAGCATCGCCATCGCCGCGCGGCGCTCGGCGTCGTCGAACCGTCCCCACCAGGGCGCGAGCAAGCCCTCTTCCCCGGTGAGAACGACCTCGAGCGCCGTCGCCGATGGCGGCAGGCGCTCGGCGACGCGATGACCGACCGCGCCGATCCGTTGCCGCAACACCCGCAGGTCGACGTGGCCGAGCCGCTCGCCGAGGATCTCGACGCGTCCCGACGTCGGATGGCGCTCCGCGCCGAGCAACGCGAGCAGCGTCGTCTTGCCGGCCCCGTTCGGGCCGAGGAGGGCCCAGTGCTCGCCACGGGCGATCTCGAGCGACACCGGTCCGAGCACCGTTCTCCCACCGAGCACGACGCACGCCTCGTCGAGGATCGCCGCCGCGCCGTCAACGCGCCCCGTGGCCACCCGAGCATTCGAGCAGGCGTTGTGCGAGACCGCAACGCTCCGGCTCCAGACGCGCCACGGCACCGGGTCGCGGAGCGAACCCGGCGCCGGCGCGCGAGTCGGGGGAAGTTAGCTCGCGCGAACCGCTTCCGCTTCGATCTCGATCTTCACCCGGTTGCCGACGACGACCCCGCCGCCGTCGAGGGCGGTGTTCCACGAGACGCCGTAGTCGGTCCGGTCGATCTCGGTCGCGGCGGAGAACCCGAGCCGCACGCCACCCCACGGGTCGGTGATCGCGCCGTTGAACTCGAGGTCGAGCACCACGGGCAGGGTCACGTCCTTGATCGTCAGGTCACCGTTGACCTGCCATCTCCCGTCCCCGACCGGTCGCACGGATCGGCTGGCGAACCGCATCGTCGGGTACCGGTCCTGCTCGAGGAAGTCGCCCGAGCTCAGGTGCGTGTCGCGCTGGGACTCGCCGGTCGACACGCTGTCGGTCCGGATCGTGGCCTCGACGCTCGACCGCGTCGGGTCCTCGGCGACGACGACCGTGCCCTCGAACTCGCCGAACGTGCCGCGCACCTTCGTCACCATGAGGTGACGGGCGACGAACGCCACGACGGTGTGCGCCTTGTCGAGCGTGTATGTGCCCGGGGCGGGGACCATCTCGCCGTTCACCACCCTCGTCAGCTCTGCAGGTGCCGTCGCCATCGTGGCTCTCCTCCTTGTTGAACTGCCCTTGAACGTCAGATCCTTGCTCTGACACTTATTGTATCAACAACTGTTGTCAAAGCAAACACTTTTCGCGAAATCGGGTAAGCTGGTGTCGTGGCCGAGGAGACCGGATCGACAGCGAGCAGCACCGGTACCGCGAACGAGCACGTCAGCGGGGTACCCGCCGGAGCCGGACCCGAGGAGGCACCCGGCGTCACCCTCGTCGGGATCGTCTTCGAGACCGCGGCCGGTCTGCGCCGGGCGCTGGCCCCAAGAATCGAGTCCGAGCTCTCCGTCGGTGGACTGGCCTTCGAGGTCCTCCTACGCCTCGTGCGCTCCCCCGGCGCCCGACTCCGGATGACCGACCTCGCCGCGCAGACCGGCCTCACGCCCGGTGGGCTCACCCGCGCGATCGACCGCCTCGCTGCGGCCGGCTTCGTCTGCCGGGAGGCGTGCTCCAGCGACCGGCGGGGCGCGTACGCGACGCTCACCCCGCCCGGGCGGGCGCGCATCGCCGAGGTCCTCCTCCACCTCGAGCGAGATATCGAGACGCTGACCACCGGGGTCTTCGACGAATCGGACTCCGAGACGCTCGTCGCGCTCCTGCGCCGGTTGCGCGACCGCGTCCACCCGCAAGCCGCCCGCGTGACCACCGACCCCGAGGAGGCCGGGTCCGCCCTTTCCCGTTAGCGTCGGGCTCGGAGCATGGCGAGAAACGGAGGTTGCCATGGGGCTGAACTCGTTCGGAACGAACGGTCGCCTCGCCGTCGGCGGTATCGACTACAGGATCGAACGGCTCGACGCCCTTCCGGGTGACTTCGGCGTCGAACGCCTCCCGTACTCGCTGAAGGTGCTCCTCGAGAACCTCTTGCGTCACGAGGACGACAAGGCGGTCACCGCCGACGACATCTCCGCCTTCGCCACCGCCGCGCAAGGTGGGGCCGAGCACGAGATCGCCTTCTCCCCGGCGCGGATCCTGCTGCAGGACTTCACCGGCGTGCCCTGCATCGTCGACCTCGCGGCGCTGCGTGAAGCCGTCGGCGCTCTCGGCGGCGACTCCGGATCGGTCAACCCACACATACCGGTCGACCTCGTCATCGACCACTCGGTCATCGTCGACGTGGCCCGGCGGCCCGACGCGGCGGTGATAAACGCGCACCTCGAGTTCGCCCGCAACGGCGAGCGTTACCGCTTCCTGCGCTGGGGCCAACAGGCGTTCTCCGGCCTGCGCGTCGTGCCGCCCGACACCGGCATCTGCCACCAGGTGAACCTCGAGCTCCTCAGCAAGGTCGTCTTCGCCGACTCGACCGGAGCCGCCTATCCCGACACGCTCGTCGGGACCGACTCCCACACGACGATGGTGAACGGCCTCGGGGTCGTCGGCTGGGGTGTCGGCGGGATCGAGGCGGAGGCCGCGATGCTCGGCCAGCCGGTCTCGATGCTCGTCCCGAAAGTCGTCGGGCTCCGCCTCGAGGGCGCGCTCACCGAGGGGGCGACGGCGACGGACCTCGTCCTCACGATCGCCGAGCTGCTGCGCGACCACGGCGTCGTCGGCAAGTTCGTCGAGTGCTACGGCGACGGGATCGCCAACGTGCCCCTCGAGAACCGGGCGACGATCGGGAACATGTCGCCCGAGTACGGCTCCACGGTGACGATCTTCCCGATCGACGCCGAGACGCTCCGCTACCTGCGCTTCACCGGGCGCCCCGAGTCTCTCGTGCGCCTCGTCGAGGCCTACGCGAAGCAACAGGGGCTCTGGCACGACCCGGCACACGAGGCCGCCTACGCCGAGACCATCACGCTCGACCTTTCGACAGTGGTCCCGAGCCTCGCCGGTCCGGCGCGGCCCCAGGACCGCGTGCCCCTCGACCGCGCCAAGGAGAGCTTCCGCTCCTCGCTCGCCGCCTCGCGGACGACAACACGACCCGGCGGCCCCGGGGACCGCCGCGTCCCGGCCGTGCTCGCCGACGGGTCGTCTTTCGAGCTCACCGACGGCAGCGTCGTCATCGCCGCCGTCACGAGCTGCACGAACACCTCGAACCCCCAGGTCATGATCGCCGCGGGGCTGCTCGCGAAACGCGCCGTCGAACTGGGGCTCACGACGAAGCCGTGGGTGAAGACCTCGCTCGCCCCGGGCTCACGGGTCGTCGCCGACTACTTCGACCGCGCCGGGCTCACGCCGTATCTCGAGAAGCTCGGTTTCGGGATCGTCGGCTTCGGCTGCACGACGTGCATCGGCAACTCGGGCCCGTTGGCGACCGAGGTCTCAGCGGCGATCGACGACGGCGACCTCGCCTGCGTCGCCGTGCTCTCGGGCAACCGTAATTTCGAAGGCCGCATCCACCCCGAGGTGCGGATGAACTACCTGGCGTCGCCCCCGCTCGTCGTCGCCTACGCCCTCGCCGGGACGATGGACATCGACTGGTACCACGAGCCCGTCGGCTCCGCACCCGACGGCACGCCCGTGTACCTGCGCGACCTGTGGCCGGCACCGGACGAGGTGGCGGCCGTCGTCGAGGAGGCCCTCGAGTCCCGGATGTTCACGACCGCCTACGCCGACGTCTTCGCCGGCGACGAGAACTGGCGGTCGCTCGAGGTCGCGAGCGGTGAACGCTTCGCCTGGGACGAAACGTCGACGTACGTCCGCAGACCGCCGTTCGTGGAGGCGATGCCCCGCGACCCCGGGCCGGTCACCGACATCGCCGGGGCCCGCGTCCTCGCGGTCCTGGGCGACAGCGTGACGACCGACCACATCTCGCCGGCCGGTTCGATCAGACCGACGAGCCCGGCCGGACGGTGGCTCGTCGCCAACGGCGTCGCACCCGCCGAGTTCAACTCCTACGGGACCCGGCGCGGCAACCACGAGGTGATGATCCGGGGCACGTTCGCCAACACCCGCATCCGCAACGCGCTGGCGGGCGGGATGGAGGGAAGCGTCACCGTCCACCTCCCCGATGGCGGCCCCGGCTCGATCTACGACGTCGCCCAGCTCTACCGCGCCGACGGCGTGCCGCTCCTCGTGCTGGCGGGCAGGGAGTACGGATCGGGGTCGTCCCGGGACTGGGCGGCGAAGGGCGTCGCCCTCCTCGGCGTGCGCGCCGTCCTCGTCGAGAGCTACGAGCGGATCCACCGTTCGAATCTCATCGGCATGGGCGTCGTACCCCTCGAGTACCTCCCCGGTGAGAACGCCGAGTCGATCGGACTCACGGGCACCGAGGTCTTCGACGTCGTCGGGTTGGCGGGAACGACACCCGGCGGCCTCATCGGCAAACGCGTCACCGTCCACGCGGACGACAAAGTCTTCGAGGCCGTCGTCCGGATCGACACGCCGACCGAGGACGACTACTACCGCCACGGCGGCATCCTCCCCTACGTGGTGCGCCGGCTCCTCACGACCTGAACGCGGCCGGGGTCGGCGTCTGCGCCGCCGGTGACCGGTGGCGAAACGCGCGTCCTACCGGCGCAGCTCGCCGGCGGCGTGCGACGCGGCCTCGCCGGCTTCCTGCAGGAAGTCGCGGACCGCGGCCCGGTGTCCGGCACCGACCTTGGCGGCGATCGCCTTGATCCGGGCGTGATAGGCGACGAGCCCCGCCGGCGTGCGCGCGAGCGCCTGCCGTGACAGCTCGACGAGTGTCGAGCGACGGTCGCTCGGGTGCGGCAGGCGGCGCACCCAACCCGACGCCTCGAGCCGGTCGACGAGCATCGTGATCGCCCCCGAGGTGAGCGACAAGCGCTCGGCCAGCTGACGCTGCGTGAGCGGCCCGTCCGCCTCCAGGTGCTCGAGCGCGTCGAGATCGGTCGCGTTGATCCCCGCCTCGTCGGCGAGCGCGGCGCGCATGCGATCGCGCTCCAGCCCGAACCGTTGCAGGCTCGCCGCCATCTCGTCCGGTC